>NZ_JBBUTI010000013.1:0-131407 GCF_038066635.1 Ideonella margarita
TTGCCGTCGTTGGTCAGGCTGACCGTGCCCAGCGGCAGGCCGGCGGTGTCGAGCAGCTGGACAGGGCTGCCCACGCTGATCGGCTGGCCGTTGATGGCCGTGATGGTCAGCGTCGGGGTATCAGCGTCCGTGTCGTTGGCCAGCACGTCGATGGTGACGGGCGTGTCCTCAGGCGTGGTCGCCAGGTCGTCGCTGGCAGCCGGGGTGTCGTCCAGCGGCGTGACGTTGATGTCGAGCGTGGAGCTCGAGCCGGTGTTGGTCGTGTAGGAGACCTGCGGCACGGTGCCGTTGTAGTCGGCAACCGGCGTGAAGGTGTAGCCACCGTTCGAGTTGATGACCAGCGTACCGACGCCTGCGATGGTGGCGGTAGTGCCAGCAGCGAAGGTGCCAGGCAAGCCGGCGACGCTGAACGAATCAACGCTCAACACATCGTCGGCATCGCTGTCATTGGCCAGCACATTACCCGTGGCAATCGTGTCTTCAGCCACGGTATTTGTGTCGGCTGCGAGCTCGGAGGCGTCGTCCACCGGGCTGACCACCAGGGTCAGCGTGCCGGTGTCGGTACCACCCTGGCCGTCGGTCACGGTGTAGGTGACCGGCGGAACCGGGCCGTTGTAATCAGGTGCGGGGGTGAAGGTGAACGTACCGTCAGGATTCACCAGCAGCGTGCCCACCGGAGTGCCACCCGTGGTGATGGTCACCGGCGTGCCCGGCGTGACCGTGTCCGGCGTGCCGTCGCCATTGCGGTCGACCGTCACGGCCATCACCGTCAGTGTGTCGCCGTCGGTGTCCGTGTCGTTGCCCAGCACATTGCCGGACACCGGCGTGCCTTCGGTCACCGTCACCGTGTCGTCGTTCGCCACCGGGGCGTCGTTGACCGGGGTGACGGTGATGTCGAGCGTGGCCGTTGTGCCGCCGCTGGTGTTGTAGGTGATTTGTGGCACCGCACCGTGGAAATCCGGCGCGGGTGTGAAAGCGTAGCCGCCGTCAGCCGCGATGGTGATTGAGCCGGTACCAGGGATGGTCAGCGTGGAGCCTGCCGGCAGCGTCTGGTTCGCGATGGTGAAGGACGTCACGCTGGTGCCGTTGCTGCCGTCGTTGACAAGCACGTTGCCTGTGGCCGAGGCATCTTCCGGTATCGACGAATAGTCCGGAACGGCAGGTTGGGGCGTGCGAGTGCCGTCGTCGTTCGCTGTGTCGGCGGTCTTGTCGGCCAGATCTGCCCGCTCACCGGGCCATGTCATGGCCAACGGCGAGACGTTCTCGACGACACGTTCGACACGCAAACCCGGCAGCAAGGTGTCGCCCGGCATGTTGGAGGTAGAGGGCGCCGCCTCCGGTGAGCCGGCATCGATCGCCTTGATCGTCGTCAGCAGCGAGACCCCTTTGGCCTGGCGCGGTGCGCGCTGATCTTCAAACAGGATGATGCCGTTCTGGCTGGTGAGGATCAGGTCACCGGGCGCGAGCTTGGCGCCTACCGTGGGGGGGGAACGGGTGCCGTCCGCGTGAAGAATCTTGACGTCTCCCCAGACCGCCGCGATGGTGCCGGGCGGATGCCGATGGATGTCCGCCGAGCCGGGCCGGGGCACCGTGCTCGCCTCTGTCTGGTTTTGAAGCAACGGTGTCTTGTGTCCAGGCCCATGTGCCGGGCTGTCTTTTGCGGTTTCGTCAGTTCGCGGCGTCATTGTTCTTCCCCGATTTCAATAGGTAAAACAGATCAAAACCCGCCGGTGTCATTCGTGGCGGTTTTTGAGTTCCTGGTGCCGCCTGCATTTATTGCAGGAAGCAGGCATGACGCCATGCTGAGGTAATGTGTTGCGCCGGAGTAAGAAATTCGACGAATGATCTGCCAACGGAAGAGTTCGTGCTGCTTTCTGGAACGAGCGTTGATTCGGGTGCCTGAATTCGGTGCGATTCACCTGAGTCGGTTTGTCTTGTTCTTGTTTTGTGCCAGTAATTTGTGGACAAATTCACGCAATTGACGAGTTGTCTGTGGTGGTGCTCACTGTGCTGGGTGGTGTGTCCGGGTCTGGCCTGAAATAGAAATGGCCGCATGCTTTGCATGCATGCGGCCATCGGGACTCTTGTTTTGAGTCGGTGAAAATTGAATGAATTCAGCTGGCGATGAACATCTGCTGTACTTCCTTGGCTGTCAGGCCGAAGTGCTTCTTGAATTGCCGATAAAAGGTGGCCAGCGATAAATAACCAGCAGACATTGCAATGTTCGTGATCTTCATCTGCGGATTCTTGATCAGTTGGTCATACACCAGTGACAACCGGCGTTGCCGAATCTCGCTGGCAACCGACAAATTGGCAGAGCTGAATGTGCGATGCAATTGCCGCTCGGAGATATTGACGGCATTGGCCACCATCCTGGCATCAAGCTCGCCAATCTGGATGTTGTCGTCAATATAGGCCAGGGCGGATATAAGGCGGCGTTTGCCCGGGGTGGCATTGGCCGCCATGCGGTTGCCAAGCTGAATTTGCACGGAGCTCAGGATGAGTCGGTCCAGCGGCTGACAGAAAACGCTGATGTCGTTGTAGCCCTTGATCGCCGACTTGGCGCTGGCGATGTAGTCGGGGATGACCCTGGCCAGTGCGTTCTGGTAGGCCAGATGTTGCGGGCCGATGGTGTCTACCAGCGCGCTGGCCCGAGAAAGAAACGGCTTCGGAATGGTCAGGATATCCACGATGGTGTCTTCCGGCCACCTGCCAGGCAACTCGCTGATATTTTCGCAAAACCGAATGAACTCCGGCTGCTCTTGATCACCGCTGGCATCGTCGACCGAGTCATCCGGCGGAGCGATTTGGGCGGCAGCGATGTAAATCATGCCTTTGTCACTCTGGTCGGCCGTACTCAGTTCCGCTGGTACATCTTTCAGTGGAATATCTCTGAGAACCAGAATGCAGGAGGGGAGCTGATTTCGGATGTATGGCTGCACAGTATTGGTGGAGGTCGTGTCATCAAGCTGGAGTGTCGAGCCTGCCGATTCGCGTGGCGTCAACTTGTGGATTGATGACATTTTTCTCTTTGCTTCAGGTTGGTTTCGGGGCGGTTGCGTGCCTGAGTGATGGCATCGTTGTCGGACCATTGAGCGCTGATGCTGCCGATGCACTGGAGAGTTCTCTTGAGGCCTCCCGGTGTCCAAGTGTGCTGTGTTGTCTGTTATGAATCCTCTCAGCGAGAGACGTCTGAAGACTGGGTTTGTGACGTGGTATCTGCAGGTGTCACTGGTTTGCACGATGCTGTGTCACGCATCGATGTCTGTGCATGGCGGTAGTTTTATTTGGCGGCTAGTTTGTCTCGTTTGCCGCCATCCGGAGGTTTCCAATTCATTGCTGCCGTGAGTCTGAGCTAGTGCCCTTGATGGAAGACATTTTCCAGAGGCCGACGATGGCACTTGTTAATAATTTATTTTTTCCATCTTTATTGTTCGTGCAGGCGCGGGCACGTGCGCTGTCGTTGCGACGGCTGAATATCGCAAGCGGCGGGTGGCAGCTTGAGTTGGTTGTTTGACGGCGTTGGTCAACCGGGGAGGCGGTTATGGATGGCGGGAAGGTGCATTGCCTGCTGCAGTCTTTCCCCTGATGGCGCGCTGCAGGGCTTGCGGGCACGATGCCCCCATCACACGACACCTCATCGAGGCAGCATGGTCACGAAGGCTCTTGATCCCGCATGGCTGGAAGTTCAATACAACAACCGAGCGCGCATTCCCGATCACCCTGCCATCTTTGAGCGCTGGCGTGAGGCGTCGGCGTTTACGCGTTCGAGGCAGCCCTGCCTGCTTGATGTGGCCTATGGCGATGGGCCAGCCGAGACCATGGACGTATTCCCCGCGGTTTCACCGGGCGCGCCCGTCATCGTGTTCATCCATGGCGGGTATTGGCGCTCGCTGGACAAGGCCGACCACAGCTTTGTTGCGCCCGCCCTGGTGGCGGCCGGGGCCATGGTGGTGGTGCCGAATTACGGGCTGTGCCCGTCGGTGAGCATCGAGGACATCGCCTTGCAGATGACCCGGGTCATTGCGTGGGTGCATCGACATGCGCGCGAGCATGGCGGTGATGCGTCGAACATCACGGTCGTGGGCCATTCGGCGGGCGGGCAGCTGGCCGCGATGCTGCTGTGCTGCCGCTGGGATCTGGTCGGAACAGACTTGCCCGCGCAGCCTCTGCGAGGTGCGTTGTCGATCTCAGGCGTCCATGATCTGTCGCCCCTGCGCTTCACGCCGTCGCTGCAGGCTGATCTGCGACTGACGCCCCGGAGCGTGAAGCGCCTCAGCCCTGCCTTTTTCCCGGCGCCTGCCCGGCCACTGCTGGCCGTGGCGGGTGGGCTGGAGAGTGATGAATTCCTGCGGCAGAACCGGCTGATCCGGGACGCGTGGGGCGATGCCACGGTGCCCGTGTGTGAAACCGTGGACGGCGCCAATCACCTGACCGTCCTGAACAGTTTGGCCGACCCCACGCATCGGCTTCATCACCTGGCGCTGGGTTTGGCCGGGCTCGGGCCGCTCGCTACGCGTTCTGAGGACTAGCGTTGTTCTGGCGCAAGCGCCAGAGCGTTTCACCGCTGTAAATCAGCAGCGCCATCCAGATCAGTGCAAATCCAGCCAGGCGGTTGTGGTGCAGGGGTTCATGAAACACCCACACCCCCAGCGCAAATTGCAGGCTGGGGCCGAGGTATTGCAGCAGGCCGAGGGTGCCCAGCTGGATGCGCTGGGCGCCGTAGGCAAACAGCAGCAGCGGCACGGCGGTCAAGGGGCCGGCCGCCAGCAGCCAGGCCCAGGTGGATGGGGTGGCATTGGCCAGCGTACCGCCGTGCGTGCTCATCCAGGCCAGCGCCGGCACGGCCAGGGGTGCCAGCAGCAGAGTCTCCAGGGCCAGCCCTTCCAGCGCGCCCAAGGGTGCCGTTTTTTTCAGCAAGCCATACAAGCCGAAGCTGGCTGCCAGCGCCAGGGAGATCCAGGGCGGCGCGCCAGCGGCTACGCCAAGCCAGAGCACCCCGACCCCAGCGATGCCCACGGCGGCCCATTGCAGCGGCCGCGGCCGCTCACGCAGCACCAGCACGCCCAGCAGCACGTTGAACAAGGGGTTGATGAAGTAACCCAGGCTGGCTTCCAGCACCCGGCCGTTGTTCACCGCCCAGACGTAAAGCAGCCAGTTGCTCGACAGCAGCAAGGCGCTGGTGCCGAAGATGGCCAGCTTGCGTGGCTGCTGCAGCACGTTGATCAGCCAGGCCCAGCGGCGTTGGTACAGCAAGACCAGCACGATGAAGGCCAGTGACCACACCGACCGGTGCATCACCACTTCCAGGGCCGGCACCTCGCGAAGCTGGTGGAAGTAGAGCGGGAACAGGCCCCAGATGATGTAGGCCAGGGCCGCAGCGAATAAACCGGTGTGCATGAAAAGGGCTGGTGAAGCAGGGGGCCGTGGCGGACTGTGCCCGGGCGATACAGCGTGTCATTGTGGCCGCCGCACCGTTGTTGTGCGTGCCGGGGGTTTTGTGTCGGCGGTGCAGGGCGGGTGATGGCCCTGCTGCTCAAAGTGCCGGTTTCTCCAGCCAGCCGTCCTGCTCGAGCAGTTGCTGCCAGGCGGGCCCGGGTGGGCAAACCAGATGGAGCTGACCTCCGGCCGGGTGCGGCAGGTGCAGTTCAGCGGCGTGCAGCCACAGCCGCTGAACGCCGCCCAACCACGCTGCCACTGCACGGTTATGCGGGCCCTTGCCATGGGTGGCGTCACCCACGATGGGGTGAGACAGCTGTTTCAGGTGCCTGCGTATCTGGTGCCGGCGGCCGGTTTCCGGTCGGGCCTCCACCAGCGCGTAACGGCTGCTCGTGTGGCCGCTGCCGACCTGGAAGGGCCACTCCACCCGGCCGAGGCGCTGGAATGTCGTCCGGGCCGGTAGCTGCACTTGCCCGGTGCTCGGCAATTCCGGGTCGCGCGCCAGCGGCTGATCGTGCTCGATGTGCTCTTCAGGCCAGCCGCGGACCAGCGCCACATAGCGCTTCTGAACCTGCCCCTGATCAAACGCCTGTCCCAGTTCCCTGGCGGCCGTGGCCCGCGTGGTGAACACCAGCAGGCCCGATGTGCCCTTGTCCAGCCGATGTGCGGGCGCCAAGTGTGGCGGGCCGTCTTCGCCCAGTTGTGCGCGCAGGGCGTCGAGCGCGTTCAAGTCCTCGTGGGCATCGAGACTGGTGCGATGCACCAGCAGGCCGGCGGGCTTGTCCACCACGATCAGATGCTCGTCGGCGTGCAGGATGGGCAGATACGGCATGTGGTTCATGGGGGGTACCCATTATTCCGAGGGAGTGACGGCGGTTAGCGGCAAATTGAAAAATATCGGTCACGAACAGTGGCCATGATTGTCTGAGCCACTGCATCCCGGGAGTTCATGTCATGCCGCAAACCTATTACCTCGGCGCCCGCTCGCTGTTTGTCACCGTCACGGCCTGGGTCACCATCGTGCTGGCGGCTCTGGCCTGGGGATGCGGCCTGGTTGAACAGGCGGCGCTCGCCTCGCTCGTACCGGGTTTTGGCGGCACCTTGTCGTCGGCTGGTCTTCCGCCCTTGAGCAGCTTGTTGCTGTCTTATCTGCCGTGGGTGAATGGCGCTGGCCTGGTGTTGTCGACGGCCTTGCTGATCACCGGGGTGGGCCTGTTGCGCAGGCTGGAGTGGGCCCGGCGCACCTTCATCGGCTTGATGGGCGTGGTCATCGTCGTGAACCTGTGCGGCCTGTGGCTGCAACATGAACTGGCGCAGTCGCTGGTGCACAGCGCCTTGAGCCAGAGCCTGATCCCTGCTGCAGCCCTCGATCTGTTCTCCAGCGTGCTGACTGCCGCGCGTGCCGGTGGCGTGCTGGCCACCCTCAGCCTGAGCATCTTCATGGGCTGGGTGATCCGCCGCCTGTGCACGCCCATCGTGCTCCAGGAGTTCGCGGCCTGAGGCGCCTCGTCCGGGGCGTCAGCGCTCCTTGACGTCGCCATCCACATAGAGCCAGCGGCCCGCTTCATCGCGGACGAATCGGCTGGTTTCTTCCAGCCTGAAGGCGCGCCCCGCCAATTTCGACCTGGCTGCAAAGTGCACGGTTGCATGCTGGTCGTCTTGCACCTTGTGCTGATACACCGTCAGCCCCAGCCAGCGCAGTCCGGGCTCGTTGGGTGGCAGATCGGTGGGCCTGGTGCTGGGGTGCCAGGTGTCCAGCAGATAGCTGATCAGATCGAGCGTGTAGGCGCTGTACCGTGAGCGCATCAGCGTTTCGGCATCGGGGGCCTCGCCACGTTGTGGCCCGTGGTGCCACCGGCCGCAGCAGTCGTCGTAGAGGCGAACCTGGGTGGCGCGACGGGCATCAGGGCGGCCGCAGGGGCAGGGTGTCGGGTTCAGGCGCATCCGTGCATCTTGCCGCAATCTTCCGGTCGACAAGGGGGCGCTGACGGGTTGGCGATCCGCGTTTGATACTGTATAAATATACAGTTCATGATGACGCCATCCACCTCTCCACCACTGCCACGCGCTGCCTTGCTCGCGCAGCCTCAAGCCCTGCACCCGGCACTCTGGCGTGCGCAAGGGCGCTCGATCACGGCCACCGCCGAGGTCATTGCCAGCGGTTTTCCCCTGCTGGATGCGGAACTGCCGGATGCCGGCTGGCCCACCCGCGCGCTCATCGAGCTGTTGCCCGTGCGTCCGGGGCTTGGTGAAATCCGTCTGCTGGCGCCCGCCTTGGTACAGGCGCTTGGCACCTGGCGCAGCCTGATGCTGTTCAACCCGCCGGCCGAGGTGTGTGCCGACGGCCTGCACCAGCTGGGTGTGCCGGTGGCCCGCTGCCTGGTGGTGCGCGGGCGTGAGGGCGCGCGCGATGTTGTGCATCATGTCGGGCGTGATGTTGGACGGGGTGTGCCACACCCCGGCGGGCGGTCGCAGTCCGGCCGTCGCAGCCCCGGTGCACTCGATGTCTGCTGGGCGCTGGAGCAGGCCTTGCGCAGCGGTCATGTGGGGGCCGTGCTGGCCTGGCCCGGGGCGTCTGTACGGCCTGATGCCTTGCGGCGGCTGCAACTGGCCGCGCACCACCATGGCGGTCTGGCCGTGGTGTTCCGTGAACCAGAGGCACAACAGCGGCCCAGTCCGGCCACCTTGCGCATGGCGTTGACGTCGGATGGGCCGGATGCGCTGTCCGTGCACATCCTCAAGCGCCGCGGCCCGGTGCTGCTGCGGCCACTGCGGCTGGCTTTGCCGCCCGTGTTGTCCGAGCGGGGCACGTCGCGTGCGCAGGCGCAGTTGTTGTCACCCGGGGTTGCGGCTATTCCATCGGCCGCCCCGGCAGCCGTGCCCCTGTCCGGCAAATCCACGGCCGAGTGGCTGCGTGAAATCGGCGCGCTGGGCCAGCGCAGCCTCTCCGGCTTGAGCTGACCGTGCGTGGCCGTCGCGTGTGGCCTGCGGGCCTTGTGCCTCGTGGCCCGTCAGGGGCTTGGTGATGTGGTGGATTGCCCTGCATGCGCCCGCCTTGTCGCTGGAGGCCTGGCTGGCCGGTGTGCCCGAGGACGAGCGGGATTTGCCCGCTGCCTTGCTGACGCGCCACCGTGTGTCCGCCGTGAACCTGCCGGCGCGTTCCCTGGGGGTGATGGTGGGCATGCGCCGCAGCACGGCGCTGGCCCTGGTGCCTGGCCTGCGGCTGGGTGCGGCTGATCCAGCGCGTGATGCCCATGCCCTGAAGGCCCTTGCGCACGTGCTCTTGTCTTTCACGCCGCAGGTGGCCGCGGCTTCGCCTCAAGGGCTGGTGGCCGAGGTGCAGGCCAGCCTGCGCTACTTCGGCGGCCCCGGTGCTCTGTGGGCCCGGTTGGGTGAGGCCCTGGCACCGCTGGGGCATGGCCTGCACCTGGCGCATGCGCCGACGGCGCGGGCCGCCAGTTGTCTGGCCCGCAGCGGTCCGCAACCGGGGCCGGCCAGCACCTTGCCCGACAGGGCCTGGCTGATGCAGCAAGTGCAAGGCTTGCCCGTTGCGGTGCTGGCGGCCGAGTTGCCCGTGGACATGAACGCCGCCTGGCTGGAAACCTGCGAGGCCATGGGGTTGGCTTCGCTGGGTGATCTGTGGGCGCAGCCCCGGGCGGGTCTGGTGCGCCGGCTGGGCACGGCGGTGCTGCAGGTGCTCGATCAGCTCAGCGGCGATCAGCCCCATCCACATGAGTGGCTGCGCCTGCCTGACCGTTTTTCCAGCGAACTGGAGCTGCCCGCCCGCGCTGAATACACCGGTCCGCTGCTGGTGGCGGTGGATGTGCTGCTGGTGCGGCTGTCGGCCTGGCTGCGGGCGCGGCAGGCCCGGGCGCAGCAACTGGAACTGCTGCTGCATCACGCCACCCGGCTGCGTGCCAGCCACCTGGGCGAGGCCGGTGCCCACCTCAGCGTGCTGCAGCTGGCTCTGGGTGAGCCCACTGCAGACGCCAGCCACTGGCGCTCCGTGCTGGCAGAGCGCCTGGCCCGCGAACCTCTGGCGGCACCGGTGCTGTCATTGACGCTGCGGTGTGACCACGCCGTGCTGGGGGCGCCGCCCGACACGGATCTCTTTCCAGAGCTGGCCAACCCGAGGGAGGGCTTGGGGCGGCTGGTGGAGCGCCTGCAGGCGCGCCTCGGGGTGGAGGGCGTCACGCGTCTGTCCACCTGGCCTGAGCACCGGCCTGAACTCGCCTGGCGCGCCGAGGCGGCCGAGCTGCCGCCAGCGCGTCACCCGCTGCTGGAGGCGCCGCCAGCCGCAGCGCGCCTGACGCGGCCGGTGTGGCTGATGAGCCCGCCTGAGCCCCTGCCGGAGCGCCAGTCACGCCCCTGGCTGGGCACTGAGCCCTTGCGCCTTTTGCAGGGCCCCGAACGGGTAGAGGCCGGCTGGTGGGATCAGGCCCTGGCCGCCCGTGATTACTTCGTGGCGCAACTGCCTGCGGGTGAGCTGGTCTGGATCTACCGGCTGCGCCACGCGCCGCCGCAGGGTCAGCCGGGCTGGTTCCTGCACGGGCGCTTTGCCTAGATACCCGTTTGTCCGATGGATGAGCCGGTGTTCGCTTGGGCTGGCGGCCCGAAGACCGTGTTCATGGTGCGTTCGAACACCGCGAAATCCAGCGGCTTCGTCCAGTAGCCGGCAAAGCCCATGGACAGGGCGCGATCGATGTCGTCCTGCAAGGCATTCGCCGAGAGGGCAATGCAAGGGATGTGACGCGTCACCGGATCGGCCTTCAGCCACGCCAGCACCTGTTGCCCGTGGCAGTCAGGCAGGTGCATGTCCAGCAAGATGAGGCGAGGGCGCTGAGCCCGCGCCAGCGCCATGCCTTCAGCCCCGGTGCCGGCATGGAAGAAGGCTGGCTGGCCGCGCCGTGCCGCCAGCTCGGCAACGATCATCACGTTGACCGGGTTGTCTTCGATGTAGAGCAGCCCGCCAGAAGGAATACTGGCCCCGAACGGCAGCGGTGCGGGTGCTGAGGCCACCGTCGGTGTGCCCGGCAAGGGCATGGCAGGCGCGCTTGCGGCGGCATCGCCGGGGCCGACGAGTGTCTGCACGCCCCGCGGCAATGCCAGGCTGAATCGGCTGCCCTGGCCGGGTTGGCTGCTGACCTCGATCGAGCCGCCCATGCGCAGGACCAGGCTTTTGACAATGGCCAGTCCGATACCCACGCCTTCCACACCCGCCCCCGGCTGGCCCAGACGCTGGAACGGCTGAAACGCCAGATCCACCTGCTCTGGTGCCATGCCGATGCCGGTGTCGATCACGTCCAGATGCACCAGGTCGCCATCGCCCCGCGCCGTGACATGCACGCTGCCACCGAGCCGGTTGTACTTGACCGCGTTGCTCAGCAGGTTCAGCAACACCTGGCGCAGGCGCAAGGCGTCGGCGCGCACGATCAGCAGCGGGGGCACGGCGGCGGTCAACTGCACCTGTCGTTCACTGGCGTGCCACTGAAGCATCGGCAGGCTCTGCGCCACCAGCTCGTCCAGTGCCAGGTCAATCAGCGTGATCGGGCCGTTGGGGTCTTCCTCGGGCCGCGCCAGTTGCAGCACGTCATTGACCAGGGACAGCAGGTGGTTGCCCGCCGACAGGATGTGCCCCAGCTTGTCCTGGCGCCCGGCGGGTGTGTCGTGCTCCTGCCCGGTCAGCAGCAGGCGGGTGAATCCCAGAATCGCATTGAGCGGTGTCCGCAGCTCGTGGCTCAGCCGGGCCAGCAATTCCGACTTGGCCTGACTTTCACGCTGGGCCAGGGCCTGGTCGTGGCGGGCTGCAGCGGCCTGGCGGGCGTCGGTCACATCCCAGTTGGCACCCAGCCGCTGCAAGGTGTTGCCCTGGGCGTCCAGCACCTGCACGGAGCGGGAAGCCAGCCAGCGCTCGCGACCATCCGGCAGCAGCACCCTGAATTCGTAATGCGGCGCGCGTGAGGCGTCCGCCGGCCGGCTGATCTGCTGACGCACGGCCGCGCGGTCACCGGGGTGCACCAGGTTCAGCATGTCCTCGATGGATGGCGCCTGAGGCTGCGGGTTCAGCCCGCGCAGCGCCCACATGCGTTCGTCCCAGTGGTTTTCTCCGGTGGCCACGTCATGCCACCAGGTGCCAATGCCCACGCCATCGGCCATCAACGTGAAGCGCTGGTGGGCGCTGTGCAGCTCGGCCAGCACACGCTCGCGTTCGCTGATGTCGATGGCGACGCCCACCAGCGCTTCCGGCTGGCCGTCGGCATCAAGCTGCAGCACCCGCCGCGTCATGGCGTGGCGCCAGCTGTTGTTCTGCGTGATGTAGCGGGTCATCACGTCCACCGGCCCCTGGCCAGCCAAGGCCTGGCGGTAAGCAGTTTCCAGGGGAATGCGGTCGTCCGGATGCACCAGGGCCAGCAATTCCGGCCCCGTCCAGCCTTGCGGGCCGGGCGGACGGCCCATGGTCTTCCAGCCGCGTTCGCTGCAGTTGATGTAGCCGGTGCGCAGGTCGTGGCGCCAGATGATCACGTCTGCCAGATCGACCGCCAGCTGCATCTGATGCAAGGCGGCATCAGCGCCCGGCGGCACCAGCGCGGCCATGTCGAGCAGGGTGAGCCAGCGGCCACCATCCGGGCGCTCCAGCCAGTGTTCGCGCGCATGCCAGGCATGCCCATCGGGCCGATGGCCGCTGCGCCAGGACTGCTCCGGCAATGCCGGGGGCAACATGTCTTCGATCGGCCGGCCTTGAAGCGCGGCTTGTGTCAGGCCCGTCAGCGCTTCGAAGGCCCGGTTGACCCACTCGACCCGGTGGCTGGCATTCAGGCAGGCCAGGGCCACGGGCCAGTCACCCATCAATGCCTGCAGTGCCGGGCGCATGGCTGCGGAATGGGGTTCGTTGCTCATGGGGCGCTGCCGGTGCCTTGGCGTGGTCAATCTCTTCCTCCGAGTCTAAGTCGGAGCCTCATGTGGCGACACCGGGTATCGCCCTTGTTGCCGATTGTCACGTCCAGTCGGTTGGCCCTTCAGGGAATCTTCACAACTTGTGTTGTTGGGGCAGGTGACAATGTCGCCCCATGTCTGAACGCAATCCGTTTGTGCGGCACGAAGGCCGCTGGCAACTTGGTACCGACACCCTGGCGTTGATTGCCGCGGTGGTGTTTGCCTTGGCGTGCAACCTGCCTTTCTGGCGTGAAGTCCTGGCCGGGCGAGAGCCTGGCTTGCCCGCCACCTGGCTGTTTGCCGGTGCCATGTTCGTGATGCTGGTCGCGCTGCATTTCCTGCTGCTCGGCCTGGTGATGCATCGCTGGATTGCGCGTCCGCTGCTGGCGGTGCTGATCGTGGCCACGGCGTCGGCCGTGTACTACATCGACAAGTTCGGCATCTACCTCGACCCGAGCATGCTGCGCAACGTGCTGCGCACCGACGTGAACGAGGCCCGGGAGCTCTTCACCTGGAGCATGGTGCCGCACTTCCTGTTCTACGCCGTGCTGCCGCTGGCACTGTTGTGGAAGGTGCGCGTGCGCCAGCGAACCTGGGGCCGTGCCCTGGCCACCCGCGTGGTGTGGATGGTGGTGGCCGCCTTGCTGGGCGCCGGTGCCGTGCTGACCGTCTTCCAGGATTTCGGCTCGCTGATGCGCAACCGCAAGGAATTGCGCTACCTCATCACGCCGGCCAACTACATCTATTCGCTGGCCCGCGTGGGCATTTCAGACACCCGCACGGCAGCTCGCCCCCGGGCCGTGCTGGGTGAAGACGCCGTGGCCGGCCCGGCCTGGCAGCAGCGCAAGAAGCCGGTGCTGGTGGTGTTCGTGCTGGGCGAAACCGCCCGCGCCGCGAACTGGGGCCTGTCGGGCTACAGCCGCATGACCACGCCCGAGCTGGCCAAGGTGCCCGGCCTCATCAACTTCAAGCAGGTGGATAGTTGCGGCACCAATACCGAGGTGTCGGTGCCGTGCCTGTTTTCGCCCTGGGGCCGCCGCAACTACGACGAAGACCGCATCCGCGGCAGCCAGTCGATGCTGCATGTGATGAACCGCGCCGGCCTGGGCGTTTTCTGGCGTGACAACCAGAGCGGCTGCAAGGGTGTGTGTGACGGGTTGCCGAGTGAGCAACTGCGCGCCGACGCCGCAGACCCGCTGTGCGACGGTGAGCGCTGCCTCGATGAAGCCTTGCTGCAAGGCCTCGACCGCTCGGCCCTCAAGCCCCTGGTGGTGCCGGCCAATGCATCAACGGCATCGACGGCATCGGCTGCATCAGGCGCCGCTTCAGCCGCCGTGTCGCCCGACAGCGTGCTGGGCCGCAGCCGCTTCGTGGTGCTGCACCAGCTGGGCAATCACGGCCCGGCCTACTTCAAGCGCTACCCGCCGGCATTCGCCCGGTTCCAGCCCTCGTGTGACACCGCCGACCTGCGGCAATGCACGCCCGAGCAGGTGGTCAACGCGTACGACAACGCCTTGCTCTACACCGACCATGTGCTGGCCCGCGCGGTGGATTTCCTCAAGCAGCAGTCCGCGCAGTACGACACCGCGCTGGTCTACGTGTCTGACCACGGTGAATCGCTGGGCGAGAACAAGTTGTTCCTGCATGGCGTGCCCTATGCCATCGCACCCGAGCAGCAAACCCGTGTGCCGATGGTGATGTGGTTCTCGCCTGGTTTTGCCGCCAGCGCCGGGCTGGATGTGGACTGCGTGCGCCAGCGCGCCACGCAGCCCGCCGCGCATGACCATCTCTTCCACTCGCTGCTGGGCCTGATGGACATTCAGACCCGCGTGCGCGAGCCCGCCATGGACTTGTTCCAGGCCTGCCGCAAGCCGCATTGAGCAGCCCCTTCTTTGGCCGAGTGCCTCCCGAGTGTTCCCATGATGCTGTCACCCCCCATCACCGCCTCTGAAGAGGTGGATGCCACCCTGGCCGCGCAAGGATTTGCCGTGCTCTCGGCCGAAGGCATGTCCGACTTGCTCGGCGCCCCGCAAGAGGCGCTCACTGACTGGCTGCCTTTCTGGGATCGCCTGCCCATCGACCGCTACCTGCGGGACGGCGGTCGTTACCGCTACCGCCGCCACGGCTGCTACATCGTCAACGGCGACGAGGTGCGCGCCGTGCCTCACCGCCCACATTGGCAACCGGTGGAGTACAACGCGCTGCATGGCGGCATCGAGCGGCATTTCGACCCGATCGAGCCGGCGCTGTCCGAGCACCCCTTGTGGGCCCGCTGGCTGGCGCTGCTGGCCGCCCGCGCGTCGGCGCTGAAGGGTGTGCAGACCTGGTACGTCGAAGCGCACCCGTTCCGCATCGACACCGCGGACGGCATCGGCCGCCCGACGCCGGAAGGCGCGCACCGCGACGGGGTGGATCTGGTGGCGGTCACGCTGATCTCGCGCGTGGGCATCAAGGGCGCCGAAACCCGGGTGTTCGCCGCCGAAGGGCGTGAAGGCCAACGCTTCACCCTCAGCCAGCCGTTCAGCACGCTGCTGCTCGATGACGAGCGGGTGATCCATGAATCGACGCCGATCCAGCCTCTGGCTGCTCAAGGCGCAGGTCACCGCGACACCCTGGTGCTGACCTTCCGTGCCGTGGGTTTCCAGGGCCCCTGAGCGGCCTTCAGGCGGCTGCGGCTGTCTCCAGCTTGAGCGGGTGTATCGTGGCGCCTCTTCAAAGTTCAAGAGCCGCCCCGCATGAGCACGTCTGACTCCTCCAGCAACGCCGCCCCCCAGGGCAACAGCCCTGCCACTGACGCCGCCAAGCGCCAGCGCGATGCCGTCGAGGCCTCGCTCATCGCCGCTCCGGCCAGGTCGCAAGGCCGCTTGACCACGGCGTCTGGCGAGACGCTGGCCTACAGCGTGTGCGCGGCGTTTGTGCCGGTGATGGGCGCAGCAGGCTCTGCCAGCGCGGGCCAGGCCGACGCCGCCATCTTCACCACCGCCTACACGCTGGACGGCGCCACGCACGCCCAGCGTCCGGTGTGCTTCGTCTTCAACGGCGGGCCGGGTTCGTCATCGGTCTGGCTGCACCTGGGTGCGGTCGGCCCCAAGCGCGTGCGTGTGCCGGATGACGGCAACATGCCGGCCCCGCCTTACGCGGTGGAAGACAACCCGCACAGCTGGCTGTCGGGCATGGACCTGGTGTTCATCGATCCGCCGCACACCGGCTACTCGATCACGGCCAGCGACGACGCCCGCAAGAAGATGCTGAGCGTCGATGGCGACATCGCTGCGCTGGTCGAGGTCATCCAGGCCTGGCTGACCCGCCACCAGCGCTGGGGCTCGCCGGTGTATTTGTGCGGTGAAAGCTACGGCACCACGCGCGTGGCCGGCATGGCCGACAAGCTGATCGACGACGGCGTGGGCTTGTCGGGCCTGCTGCTCATCTCCCTGGCCATGGACATCCAGGCGCTGGAATTCACGCCCCGCAATGACCTGCCCTACGGCCTGTACCTGCCCGCGATGGCCGGCGTGGCCCAGTACCACGGCATGCTGCGTGGCCCGCTGGCGGCATCGCCCGAAGCCGCTCGCGAGGCCGCCCAGTCCTTCGTCACCGAAGACTACCTCGCTGCGCTGCACCTTGGCGCCCGGCTCGATGAACGCAGCCGCCTGAAAGTGCAGCGGCGCCTGTCCGAACTGACCGGTTTGCCGTCGTCGCTGGTGGCGCAGAAGAACATGCGCATCACCGACAGCACCTTCTTCGCTGAACTGCTGCGGCCGCAGGGCCACCTGGTGGGCCGTCTGGACGCGCGCAGCACTGCGCCCATGGCCCTGCCGCAAGAGGCCACGATGGGGTTCGATCCGGGCATGGAGGCGATCAATGCACCGTTCACGATGGCGGGCCTGCAGCACTTCGGGCAAGACCTCGGTTTCCAGTCCCCGCGCCGCTACATGATCTTCAACCCGGCGGTGAACAGCGAGTGGAACTGGAACCGCGGCAAGGCCCAGGGCAACAGCTATGCCTGCACGTCGCCCGACCTGGCCCGTGCGCTGCGCCGTCAGCCGCACCTGCGTGTGTTCGTGGCCAGTGGCCTGTATGACCTGGGCACGCCCTACAGCGCGTCCGACTGGGCACTGGACCAGCTCGATATTCCGGCCAGCGTGCGGCCGCGCATCGAGCACCACCACTACGCCGCCGGCCACATGATGTATTCGCGCCAGGCCGATCTGGAAAGCCTGAAGACCGATGTCGACGCGTGGCTGGCCTCGACGCCCGCGCCCGGCAGCGTTCCGGCCTTCTGACCAGGATCAAGCTTTCCCGGAAAGGCCGGTGAGTGGCCGCAGCATGGCCCGGCGCCTTTGCGCTGTCGCAAAAACCGGTGCCCCCGGTCGGTGTCTGATGACACCAAGGCCCGCACAGGGCGATCAACCGGAGGCACCACATGCACGCACTCACCGACTTCTTCACCACCGACTACGGCCTGCTGAGCGCCTTGGTCATTGCCATCACCCTCGGCATGGGCGCGTTCTACACGCGCTACTTCATCAAGCATGTCCAGATGGACGAGGCCGCCGAGCGGGCCCGTCAGGCCGCACAGAAGGCCTGAGCGAGGGCTGCATTCGCCAAGCGCCATGGGCGCACGCGCAAGAGCCGTCTTGAATTTCCGCAGTGATGCGGTGTCAAGGCGGTTTTTCCATTTGTGGCGAAGCTGCTCATTGCTCGTGATGCAGTGCCAGCACACGGCGGTGGTATTTCCGGGGATCGATGGTCTTGACTCCTAGACTGTTTGACATTGATTTGTATCGGGTGACGTTGCGGCGCCACCCCCCTGCCAAGGCCTCGGGCCAGGCAGGTTGTTCCGGAGAGTTCCATGCCGCTATTTCGTTGGTTGAGCCTGCGCCAACTGCTCACCGTGCCCTATGTGGTGCTGGTGCTGATGCTGTCCCTGCTGCTGGGCAGCCTGTCTTACCAGGCGGGTAGAACCGCGGTAGACAACCTCTCGGAGCAACTGCTCTCCGAGACAGTCGGGCGAATATCCCAAGCGGTCGAAAAACACGTGTTCGGCTCCGGCGCGGTACTGGAAATGGCCTTCCCCCGGGGCGTGACCGCCCCCAGGCGTCTGGCCGACGAGGTGGACAGCCTGCGCACCCGTTTCTGGCTGGCCACCTCGGTGCACCGCGAGTTGAACAACTACGCCTATTACGGTGACGAGCAGGGCCACTTCCTGGGTGTCTGGCGTGACGGCGAAGACGACGCGCAAATGCGTCTGCGCACGGCGTCCGAGGGGCCGCGCACCGTGTGGAAGTTCAAGGGCATCCATGGCGCACTGCATGAGCCCGAGGTTGAACAGCGGGTCTTCGAGCCGCGCCAACGCCCGTGGTACCAGGCTGCCAGTCGGGCCTCCACCGAAACATGGACGTCGATCTACATCGACTTCCGCACCACCGAGCTGGTGGCCACGCGTGCCCGCCGGGTGCTGACGTCCTCCGGCCAGCTGGGCGGCGTGGTGGCCACCGACGTTTCGCTGCACCACCTGAGTGCCTTCGTGCAGGCCTTGCCGCTCAGCCGCAACGGCATCGCCTTCGTGGTGGAGCCCGACGGCAACCTGATTGCCACATCGCGCGGCGACTATCTCCGGCGCGGCCCTGATGGCCGCCCGGAGCGCCTGCCCGCCAGTGCCAGCGGTGACCGGCTGCTTGCCGTGAGTTATGCCGCTGCGCTGAAGTTGCGTCACAGCAGTGGCGAGGCTGAAGAAGGGCGCGAATGGCAAGGCACGCGCTCCGCCCGCATCGACGGCCCCGACGGCGAATCAGTGCAGCTGGCGCAGGCCCGCATCCGTGACAACGCCGGTCTCGACTGGCTCATCGTGGTGGCCGTGCCGCGCCATGACTTCCTGAAGGCGGTGACCGACAACACCGTGCAGACGGTGCTGCTGGGCTTGCTGGCCTCGGGCGGTGTGGTGGGCGTGGGCTTGCTCAGCCTCGGCGTGGTCTCGCGTGATCTGCGCAAGCTCGCCGTGGCAGCGCGGCAGGTGGGGGAGGGGCGCTACGACACGCCGCTGAACATCCAGCGCCGGGACGAGATTGGTGATCTGGCGCAGAGCTTTTCAGCCATGAAGCGTCGATTGGCCACTGACCGGCTCACCGGCCTGGCCAGCCGGGAGGTGATGCTGAGGCGCATCGAAGACCGCATCACGCAACAGCGTCGCCAGGGCGATGCCCAGCCCTTCGGCGTGCTGTTCATGGATGTCAACGGCTTCAAGGCCGTGAACGACCAGCACGGCCACGACACCGGAGACAAGGTGCTGTCTGAACTGGCGGGGCGCATGCGCGAGACCCTGCGTGAGCATGATCTGATCGCCCGCTGGGCAGGGGACGAATTCGTGGTGCTGCTGGACAACGTGCAGGGCGACGATGACATGCGGGCGGTGGTCCACAAGCTGACGGAGGCGTTCAGCCTGCCGCTGAGCTGCCTGCCCGAGGGCCACTCCACCAGCGTGGGCATGGCCATCGGCACGGCCAGCTTCCCGGCAGATGGTGGTGATGCACCCACCCTGATCCGGCGCGCCGACCAGTCGATGTACACGGCGAAGCACCGCACTCGCTGAGGACTGGGTGATGCCGGGCTGACATGGGCGAGGCTGGCACGGCCGCGGGTCGGCCAGCCCGGTCCTGCGGCAGGGATCAGATCGCCGCGGTCACGCCACGTCCGTGGTACCGAGCTGCTGCAGCTCCACCAGGCGCCGGTAGATGCCGCCCTCGCGGGCCATCAGCGCGTCGTGCGGGCCGATTTCGGCGATCTGGCCGTGGCTGAGCACGAGGATGCGGTCGGCATCACGGATGGTCGATAGCCGGTGGGCGATCGAGATGATGGTGAGCTGGCCATGCAGGGCTGCCAGTGCCCGCTGCACCACCTGCTCGGTGGCGGTGTCGATGTGCGAGGTGGCTTCGTCCAGCAGCAAGATGCGGGGCTGGCCTGCCAGCGCGCGGGCAATCGCCACCAGCTGCTTTTCGCCCACGGCCAGTCGCGCGCCGCCTTCGCCGAGCACGGTTTCGTAGCCATGCTCCAGCCGTTCGATGAACTCATGCGCGCCTGCCGAGGTGGCTGCGCGGCGAACTTCTTCATCGGTCAGCACCCGGCCCATCGCGATGTTCTCGCGCACGCTGGCCGCCAGCAGGAAGGGGTCTTGCGGCACCAGGCCCACGGACGTGCGGAAGGCAGCTTCATCCAGGTCGGCAATCGGCTGGCCATCGATGCACAGGCTGCCGTCGGTCACCGGATAAAAGCGCAGCAGCAGCGACAGCAGGCTGCTCTTGCCACTGCCGGTCGGACCGACCACGCCGATGAACTCGCCCGGCTTCACGTCCAGCGACACGTCTTTCAGCACCGGCACGCCTGACTGGTAGGCGAAGTTCAGGTGGCTGATGCTCACCCGGCCTTCGGTGACCTGGCCGCGGGCCGCCGGGCGCGGCGCTTCCGCCTCTTCCAGCAAGGTGTTCACCCGGGCGGCCGACACCACTGCCTGCTGCAATTGCGAGAACTGCATCGTCAGCTGGATCAGCGGCTCCACCACCCGGCCGATGTAGCTGACGAACGCATACAGCACGCCCACCTCGATGGCACTCAGGCCGCCCGAGGTTTCGCGCAGACCAAACACGCCGATCACCACGGCCAGCATAGCCACGTTCAGCAGATCGAGTGCCGGGCGCAGCAGCCAGGCATTGGCGCGCAGCTCGCTCTGGCGTGAGGCCAGGTGGGCTTCGTTGATGTCGGCGTAGCGCTGGCTATAGGTGGCCGTGGCGCCGGTGGCCTGCAGCACCGCCATGCCGGCGATGGACTCTGCCGTCTGGGCGTTCAGGTGGCTGCGCAGCTCACGCGTACGGGTGACGGCCGGCCCCGACATGCGCTGGTAGAGAAAGACGATGCCGAACACGGCCGGCACCAGCGTCGCCACGATCAGCATCAGGCGCCAGTCGAGGAAGGTCATGGTGACCAGCAGCGTGGTCAGCATGATCACCGCGTCCAGCATCACGAACAGCACCTGCACATACAGCTGCTTCACCGCCTCGGTGTCGTTCGTGACCCTGCTGACCAGCTGCCCGGTGATGGCCGTGTCGAAAAACGCCATCGGCAAGCGCAGCACGTGGCCGTACACCGATTCACGGATGCGTTGCACCGAGCGCATCGCGGCCCCGGCCAGGCGGGTCAGCTGGAAGTAGCGCAGCAGGCTGGCCACGCTGCCGGCCACCAGCGCGCCACCGAGCAGGCCCAGCATGGCGGCCACGTCAGGGTTGCGCGGCAGCAGGTAGCGGTCGATGAAGGCCTTGCCCAGCACCGGGCCGAGCGCGTCCAGACCGGCCGCGATGGCCAGCCAGAACAGGCCGACCCAGATGTGCCGGCGGTCAGGTTGGGCGGCGCGCCACAGCAGGCTGGCGGCGCGTTGCACCGGCGTGCCCGCGGGCGCCTGTGGCAGGTTGGCTGATGAATCAGTCGGCATCGAGAGAAGCTTTCAGTTGCTGCACGCGCCATTCGTGCGCGTACCAGCTGTGGTCGGTGCCGCGGGCCAGCAGCTCGTCATGGGTGCCCAGCTCGGTCAGGCGGCCTTGGCGCAGCACGGCGATGCGGTCGGCGTCGGCCAGCGCCGACAGCCGGTGGCTGATGACGATGACCGTGCGGCCCACGCGCTGCTCACGCAGGTGGCTGAGGATGCGGTGTTCGGTTTCGGTGTCGACGGCCGACAGTGCATCGTCGAGCAGCAGCAGCGGGGCGTCGGTCAGCAAGGCACGGGCGATGGCCACGCGCTGGCGCTGCCCGCCCGAGAGCGTCACGCCGCGTTCACCCACCGGCGTCGCATAGCCCTGGGGCAGGCGCTGGATGTCGTCGTGCACGGCGGCCAGGCGGGCCACGGCTTCGATCTCTGCCTGGCTGGCGCCGGGCTTGGCCAGCGCGATGTTCTCGCCCACCGTGGCCGAAAACATGATCGGCTCCTGCGGCACCCAGGCCATGGCTGAGCGCAGCGCCTGCAGCGTGTGGTCGGCCAGCGGCACGCCGCCCCATTCGATCTGGCCCTGGGCCGGTTGCCACTGGCGCAGCAGCAGGCGCACCAGCGTGCTCTTGCCGGCGCCGGTCGGGCCGACCACGCCCAGCGTGCCGCCCGCGGGCAGCGTGATGCTGAGGTCATCAAGCGCCGGCTGGGTGCTGCCCGGGTAGGCGAAGCTGATGTTGCGCAGGCTGATCTCGCCGGGTGTGACGTGGGCCACCGTGCCGTCGTTGTCGATGGCCAGCGGCTCGTCCAGCACCTGCGACAAGCGGCCCCAGGCGGCGCGGCCGCGCTCCCACAGCGACAACACCCAGCCGGCCGCGAACATCGGCCAGATCAGCTGCCCAAGGTACAGGCCGAAGCTGGTGAGCTGGCCGACGGTCAATTCGTCGTGCCAGACCAGCCAGCCGCCCAGGCCCAGCGATGCGCCCATGGCCACAGCCAGCGCGATGCCCACGGCGGGCTCGTAGCGGGCCTCCCAGCGCTGTGCCTGGAAGCCGGCATCGGCAGCGGCGCCGGCCAGCTCGGCAAAGCGCTGGCTGCTGCGGTCTTCCAGGCCCAGGGCGCGCAGGGTGCGCACGCCGGAGATGGTTTCCTGCACATGGTCATTCAGGTCGCCGAAACGCTCCAGCGCTTCCTTCGAGCGGTCATGCACCTGGCGTGAAATCCACCAGAAGGCCACCGCCATGAACGGGAAGGGCAGCAGCGCCACCAGGGCCAGCCGCCAGTCCACGCCGAAGGCCATCGTGCCAACCACCAGCAGCAGTGTCAGGCTGCCGTCGAAACCGGCCAGCATGGCTTCGCCCGAGGCCATTTCCACCGCGTCCACGTCGTTGGTGGCCAGCGCCATCAAGTCGCCCGTGCGCCGGGTCTGGAAGAAGCGCGGGCCCTGCAAGGACAGCCGGGCATACAGCGATTCACGCAGCTCCACGCCCATCCGGTAGGCGGCGGCGAACAGCTTCAGGCGCCAGCCTACGCGCAGCAGGTAGATCAGCACGCCGGCGCCGAGCAGCAGGCCCAGTTCGCGCCACAGTGCCGCGCCCACCAGCTGGTGGGTGACGAGCCCGTCGACCATGTGGCCGATCTGGCGCGGCAGCCACACGGTGAGCAGCGCGATGCCGAACAGCATCAGCGCAGCGCTGGCATACGCACTGCGGTGGCGCTGCACGAAATTCAATATCAGCCGGGTCAGGGTCATGCGGGGGCGGGTTTCAAAAGGGGGGCGGCAGGGCAGGGTGCAGACAATCAGTCAGCCGGGCAGCAAGCCGATCAGTCTCGCACGTCGGCTGCAGGCTGCTGGCCGAAATCAGGCCGTTGCAGCCAGGCCAGCACGCGCGCAGCGGCGTCCTCCGGGCTGCTGAGCCGGCCCTGGGTCTGCAGCTGCACGAAATTCTCGCGATCGGGGAACTGGCTGGCGCTGGCGCCACGCAGCTGCACCTGCATGTCGGTGTCGATCACGCCCGGCGCCAGCGACACGATGCGGGCGCCATTGGGCAACCCTGCTTCTTCCAGCGCCACACAGCGGCTGAAGTGGTCCATGCCGGCCTTGGCGGCGCAGTACGACGCGCTGCCGGCCATGGCCCGACGGCCCAGGCCCGATGAAATGTTCAGCACCTTGCGCGGCACCGGCCAATGCCGGGTGGCCGCCAGGAAGGCGGTGGTCAGCAGCATGGAGGCTTCCAGGCCCACCCGCAGCGCGCGCACGGTGTCGACCAGCGGCACATCGGCCAGCGGCGCCAGCTCGGCGATCACGCCGGCGTTGTTGATGAGCGTGACTTCGGTATGCGCGGCGGGGTCGATCTGGCTGAGCCACTGCGCCAGCCGTTCCGCCACCGGCTGGGCGTCTGACAGATCCACCGCCCATTGCTCGGCCGCCAGCCCGGCTTGCTGCTGGCGCGACAGGCCCAGCACCCGGTGGCCGGCAGCAGCGCATTGCCGGGCCATGGCCGCACCCATGCCGCGCGAGGCGCCTGTCAGGATGGTCAGGGGCGTGGGGGTGTGGGAAGGAGTCGTCATGGCATGTGTTGGCGCAAACCGGCCGTGTGGGGCAGCGGCGACAATCACCGCATGCCTGAATTGTCGTCTGACACCCCTGCCGCTGCTGCGTCGGCGCACATCGCCCCGCGCCGCCCCTGGTGGCAACGTCCGTTTGGTTTGTCGCTGTTGTTCACGCTGTCGCTGTTGGCTGCGGCGGGCCTTTGGGCCTGGTGGCAGGTGCAGAGTGCGCCGCCCGGGCCTTCTTCGGCAGAGATGGCCGTGGACCTGCCCTGGCAAGTGGTGCCGCAGGCCGACGGCAGCAGCCGCGTGTTCGGCCTGCAGGTGGGGCGCAGCAGCCTGGCCGATGTGGAGCAGCGCCTCGGCGACGAGTTGCGCACCGGCTTGATCGCACCGCATGGCCAGCCCCCGGCACTGGAGAGCTTTGTGGATGGCTTCCGCGCCGGGTTCGTGACCGGCCGCCTGGTGCTCGCCTTCGAGGCTGACGCCGACTGGCTGGCGCAGGCCCGCGAACGCTCACCCCGGCAGGACGTGGGAGAGGGTGGCCGCAGCCGCCGCTATGCCCTGGCCGCTGATGACTTGCCGGCGGCGCGCCAGCGGCGGCTGGTAGGCGTGGTGTTCCTGCCGTCAGCCCGACTGGACGAGGCCACGCTGGTACAGCGCTTCGGCACGCCGTCTCGCCGCTTGGCCACGGCCGACGGCGTCGTGCAACTGCTCTACCCGGAGAAGGGCGTGGCCGTGGCAGTGCCGCCGGCTGAGGGCCCGGAGGCGCGTGCCCGCGCCGTGATCCAGTACAGCGCGCCAGCTGATTTCGAGCGGCGCCTGCTGGCGCCCTTGCTGGCTGAACTGGCCGGGCAGGCTGCGTCTCAGCCGTCCACCGGGGCGCCAATCGCCAGGTAATGGCCACCGGCGATGTGGTGCAGGGTACGCAGCGAATCATCGCCCGCTTCCTCGAAGTGCCACCGGCCGTTGCTGAACACGCGGTCATCGGCCCAGGCGCCGGTGATCTCCACGAGGAACAGGTCGTGCCTGGCGGCGTTGTCCGCGCCGGGCAGGCACACGCCATCCAGCCAGGCCACGCAGCCGGCCACCAGCGGCCCGTGGGCGGCGGGCTCGTCAAGCAGGCTCACGTTGAAGTCGGCGAGTTTGTCGGTGTCGCGGCCGCTGTGGTTGCCGAGTGCCGTCACCAGACCGGCCTGCGCCACGCACGGCACGCTGATCGACAAACGCCCTGAGGCCTCGATCAGGCTGCGTGTGTAGGTGCTCTTGTCGACCACCACCGCCACCTTGGGCGGGTCGAAATCCAGCGCCATCGCCCAGGCCACGGACATCACGTTGGTTCGTCCTTCATGGCTGGCGCCCACCAGCACGGTGGGGCCATGGTTGAGCAGGCGGTAGGCGCGGGGCAGGTCCACGGGTTGGCGCATCGGGCTTCCTTCAATCAGTCGTCATCAAAACGGGGTGAGGGCGTGAAACGCCATGGCTTGGCCCGTGGCCGGGTGCGGCAGCGTGAGGTGGCTGGCGTGCAGCAACAAGCGGGGAGCGAGGGTCTCGATGTCGGGCGGGGCGTACAGCTCGTCGCCGACGATGGGGTGGCCGATGGCCTGCAAGTGAACCCGCAGCTGGTGCGAACGGCCGGTGACCGGGAACAGCGCCAGGCGCGTGGTGCCGGGCAGGCCGGTCTCAAGCGCCAGCCGCTCCCAGCGCGTGAGCGAGGGCTTGCCGATCACCATGTCCACCATCTGCCGCGGGCGGCGGGGCCAATCGGCGATCAGCGGCAGGTTGATCTCGCCGGCCATGTCGGGCACCGCACCACCCACGATGGCTTCATAACGCTTGTCCGTCAGGCGCTGCTCGAAGGCCATGCTCAAGGCGCGCTGTGCGGCAGCGCCGCGGCCGAACACCAGCAGGCCGGAGGTGCCCATGTCGAGCCGGTGCACCACCAGCGCATCGGGGTAGCTCGCCTGCACACGTGACCAGGCGCAGTCGGCCTTGTCAGGCCCGCGGCCAGGCACCGAGAGCAGCCCGGCGGGCTTGCTCACCACCACCAGGGTGTCATCGGCAAACACCACGCGCTGCTCGCCCAGCGGCTGCGCGGGGCGGGGGGCTGGCAACATCATTGGATCAGCAGGCGCACCGCGTGCAGTTGCTCATACGCGGGCCGGCAGGCCTCGGCAACGCTCAGGGCATGGCCCGTCAGCTGGGGCTGGCGCTGGCGCCAGGGCTCGAAACCGGTGGATCGCCAGACGGCGTCGTACCAGTGCGGCGCCCAGATGCCGTCGCTCTCGCGCGGGCCGGCGGGCCAGGCCAGCATGCGCTCGGTGAAAGGGATCTCCAGTGCGGCACACACCGCTTGCAGGTAGGCCCCCGGTGCCTGCAGGAAATCATCGGCGTCGATGACCAGCGGGGCTACTCCGCTGCGTTCGGTGATGGCCTGCCACAGCGTCACCTGCTGCAGCAGGCCGATGTCGGCGGGCGCGATGCTGGCGCGCGACTTCAGGTAGCTCTCCACCACCTGCGCCGGGTCGCGGATCAGCAGCACATTGCGCAGACCGTGCACCCACTCGGTGTCCATGCCGGGCAGCAGGTGGTGGGTCATGTGCTTCTGGTACCAGACGGGCTGGCCGTCGGGGGCGGGGCCTTGCGTCAGGGCGGCCACCACGCTGCGCCAGTCGGTGTCGCCGGCGGCAATCACGTCGTCGCGGCCGGGGTGGTCCAGGCCGGTGGTGGCGAGGTAGGCGGCGTACAGCGGCTCGTCGCTCACGGCGCAATCACCGCGGTTTTCCCAGGCCCGCATCATGGCGGTGGAGATGTTCCGCGGCCCGCTCCACATGGCCACGCGCAGCGGCGGTGTCATCGGTGCGCTCATGGTTGTGCTCCGGCGATGGCGGCGGTGGCGGCCACATCGCGGCTCACCAGCTCGCGGTACAGCGCCTGCAGGCGCAGCACCATCGGGCCGGGCACGGCCTCGTCGAAATGGCGGCCGTCGACGCTGCGCACCGGCACCACGCCGGCAAAGGTGCCGGTGCAGAAGGCCTCGTCGGCGCTGTAGACCTGCGTCAGGCTGAAGTTCTTTTCGAACACCGGAATGCCGGCCTCGCGGCACACCTGGATGACGTTGCTGCGGGTGATGCCGCCCAGGCAGTAATCGCCGCTGCTGGTCCACACCTCGCCCTTGCGCACGATGAAGAAGTGGGTGGAGTTGCAGGTGGCCACGAAGCCGTGCGGGTCGAGCATCAGCGCTTCGTCGGCGCCGGCTTCGATGGCCTGGATGCAGGCGGTGATGCAGTTGAGCTTGCTGTGGCTGTTGAGCTTGGGGTCCTGCACGTCGGGGAAGCCGCGGCGCACATGCACGGTGAACAGCTTGAGACCCGCCTGTACGGTTTCCGGTTTGGCCAGCTTGAATTCCGGCAGGATGACGATGGTGGCCGGGCCGACGGTGACACGCGGGTCTTGGTACGGCGTGCGCTTCATGCCGCGGCTCACCATCAGACGGATGTGCACGCCGTCGTGCATCTGGTTGGCAGCCAGGGTGTCGCGGATGGCCTGCGTCAGCTCGGCCCGGCTCAGGCCGATGTTCAGCGCGATGGCCTTGGCACCCTCATACAGCCGGTCCAGGTGGGCTGCCAGAAACAGCGGCTGGCCGGCCACCACCCGCAGGCCCTCCCAGACGCCATCACCCAGCACGAAGCCGCTGTCGAACACCGACACCGTGGCCTCGGCCCTCGGCTTGAGCTGGCCGTTGACCCAGATCAGGATGTTCGCGTTGCGCGGGTCGTCGTGGAAGTCGTGGATGCTTTGGGACATGGCGGTGGTGCGCAGGGCGCAATCGGCAAAGGTTGCCGCCAGTCTACGCAAAGCCGGGCCGGGGTTTGCAGGCGCTGTGGGGCCGCTGCAGCGATGGCATCATGTGCGCCTTGACGGCCGACCCGGCTGCGAACCGCCGGCCATGAACCGGCCCTGATGGATTGAGGAACCCCATGCAAACGTTCACCCCCCGTGCCAGCGTGGCTGGCTTGATGCTGGCGCTGTGCGCCGCTGCCGCCCAGGCTCAAACCGCTGCCAATGCCCCTGCCGGCAAGGTCCAGTCACTTGGCAATGCCAGCGCGACCGCCAGCGTGATGTCGCGCGACGAACTGCGTGCCTGCCTGCGTGACCAGGACGCGCTGAAGGCGACCGCAGCCTCGCTGGCCGATCGCCGGGTCGCGTTGAATGCCGAACAGAAGGCTCTGGAGTCGGAGAATGATGGCCTGAGGAAAGAGCGCGACGCGATGGCTGCCAAGATTGAAGCCAGTGCCCAGGCGATCAACGCGAAGGTGGCTGCCCAGGCCGCGTCGGTGAACGCCTACAACGAGAAGATGGACGCGATGAACGCGGCCGCCAAGAAGGGCGAAAACGTTGATCGCCGCCGCCAGCTGCTCGAGCGCGACGGCAAGGCCCTGCAAGCCGCCAGCGACAGCCTGAATGAGTCGGTCAAGGCCGCACAGACTGAAAACGAGGCGACCGAGAAGAGCCTGAACGAGCGTTTTGCCGCGTTCGAAGGCCGCATTGCCAACTGGAACACCCGCAACAAGCAGATCAATCCGGACGCTGACGCCTACGACGAAAAGCTGCAGTCGTGGAAGCTGCGTTGCGGCACCCGCAACTACCGCGAAAGCGACGAAAAGGCCATCCGCGACGGCCGATGAGCATGTCCCCCACGCTGCCGCTGCCGCCAGCCTCGATGCACTTGTTGATCATCGGCGGTGGCCGCTTCGTGGGGCGTCACCTGGTGCAGGCCGCCCTGGCCGCCGGCCATCGGGTAACGGTTTTCAACCGCGGCCAGACCAGCGATGTCTGGCCCGACGGCGTGGAGCACCTGCGCGGTGACCGCCGGCTTGATTTGTCTGCGCTGCACGGCCGCAGCTGGGACGCGGTGATCGACTGCTGCGGCTACCTGCCCTCTGAAGTCGCTGCGCTGGGTGCGGCACTGGTCGGCCATGTGCCGCGCTGCGTGTTCATCTCCAGCATCTCGGTGTACGGCAGCTTCGTGGTGCCCAATACCGAGGACAGCCCGCTGGGCACCATCGATGACGTGGACACCACGGTGGTCGACGGCCGTACCTACGGGCCGCTGAAGGCCTTGTGCGAGGCCGAGGTGCAGCGGGCCTGGGGGCAGGGCGCCTTGATCATCCGCCCGGGGCTGGTGGTGGGGCCGGACGACCCCACCGGCCGCTTCACCTGGTGGCCGGCGCGCTGGGCGCGTGCGGCGGCTGCCAGTGAGCCACACGTGCTGACACCGGGCACGCCGGACGACCCGCTGCAATTCATTGATGTGCGCGACCTGGCCGCGTTCACCCTGGCCGCGCTGGCCCGTGGTGAGCAGGGCGCGTTCAACGTGTGCACCGACCCCGGCAGCCTCACCAGTGGGGCCTTGCAGGCTGCCTGCGCTGAGGCTGCAAGTGCAAGTGCCACACCCGCCTGGGCACCGTCTGCGTGGCTGGAAGCCCGTGACGTTGGCGCCTGGATGGCCATGCCGCTGTGGCTGGGCACCGATGCAGCCATGGCGGCCTTCATGGGTAGCCACAACCAGCGCGCGCGTGCCGCGGGCCTGCAGATTCGCCCGCTGGTGCAGACGGTGGCTGACACCCTGGCCTGGTGGCGTGCCTTGCCGGCTGAGAAGCAGGCCTTTCCCCAGACCGGCCTGGCGCCCGAGCGTGAGGCTGAGTTGCTGGCTGCGTTGTCTGAAACCCGAGACTGAGCCGCCCAACCGAAAAGCCCAGCCCGCCCCATGAAAAAAGCCCGCCAGAGCGAACTCTGGCGGGCTTTTGCTTGATGACGGCAAGCCGTCAACCGGATCAGCAGGCCTTGGTGGCTTCAGCAGCTTCCGCGTATTCCGGGATCTGGTCGAAGTTCAGGTACTTGTAGATCGAAGCGCCGTCCTTGTTCACGACGCCCATGGCTTCGTGGTACTCGGCGACGGTCGGGATCTTGCCCAGCTTCGAGCAGATGGCAGCCAGTTCGGCCGAGGCCAGGAACACGTTGGTGTTCTTGCCCAGGCGGTTCGGGAAGTTGCGGGTCGAGGTGGAGACCACGGTCGCGCCTTCACGCACCTGCGCCTGGTTGCCCATGCACAGCGAGCAGCCCGGCATTTCGGTACGAGCACCGGCCGTGCCGAAGGCGGCGTAATGGCCTTCCTTGATCAGCTCGGACTGGTCCATCTTGGTCGGCGGAGCCACCCACAGCTTGACCGGGATGTCGCGCTGGCCGCCCAGCAGCTTGGCTGCGGCGCGGAAGTGGCCGATGTTGGTCATGCACGAACCGATGAAGGCTTCATCGATCTTGGTGCCGGCCACTTCAGACATGAACTTGGCGTCGTCCGGGTCGTTCGGGCAGCAGACGATCGGCTCCTTGATGTCGGCCAGATCGATCTCGATCACGGCAGCGTACTCGGCGTCCTTGTCGGCTTCCAGCAGGTCCGGCTTGGCCAGCCAGGCTTCGACCTTCTCGATGCGGCGCTGCAGCGTGCGGGCATCGGCGTAGCCGTCAGCGATCATGTTCTTCATCAGCACGACGTTGCTGGTGAGGTATTCCTTGATCGGAGCCGGGTTCAGCTTGATGGTGCAGCCAGCGGCCGAACGCTCAGCCGACGCATCGCTCAGCTCGAATGCCTGTTCCACCTTCAGGTCTGGCAGACCTTCGATTTCCAGGATGCGGCCGGAGAACACGTTGACCTTGCCGGCCTTGGCCACGGTCAGCAGACCAGCCTTGATGGCGTACAGCGGAATGGCATGCACGAGGTCACGCAGGGTGACGCCCGGCTGCATCTGGCCCTTGAAGCGCACCAGCACCGATTCAGGCATGTCCAGCGGCATCACGCCGGTGGCAGCACCGAAGGCCACCAGGCCCGAACCCGCCGGGAAGGAGATGCCGATCGGGAAACGCGTGTGCGAGTCGCCGCCGGTGCCGACGGTGTCAGGCAGCAGCAGGCGGTTCAGCCAGCTGTGGATCACGCCGTCGCCAGGGCGCAGCGAGACGCCGCCACGGCTGCTGATGAAGGCCGGCAGTTCGCGGTGGGTCTTCACGTCGACAGGCTTCGGATAAGCCGCGGTGTGGCAGAACGACTGCATCACCAGATCGGCCGAGAAGCCCAGGCAAGCCAGGTCCTTCAGCTCGTCGCGGGTCATCGGGCCGGTGGTGTCCTGCGAACCCACGGTGGTCATCTTCGGCTCGCAGTAGGTGCCCGGACGCACGCCCTGGCCTTCCGGCAGGCCAACAGCGCGACCGACCATCTTCTGGGCCAGCGTGAAGCCGGCGTTGGTGGCGGCCGGTGCCGACGGCAGGCGGAACATCGTCGAGGCCGGCAGGCCCAGGAATTCGCGGGCCTTGGCGGTCAGCGAACGGCCGATGATCAGGTTGATACGGCCGCCGGCGCGCACTTCGTCAAACAGCACATCGCTGCGCAGCTTGAATTCGGTGACGGTCTCGCCGTTCTTCACGATCTTGCCGTCGTAGGGCAGCACGTCGATGACGTCGCCCATTTCCAGCTTCGTCACGTCGACTTCGATCGGCAGTGCGCCGGAGTCTTCCTGCGTGTTGAAGAAGATCGGAGCGATCTTGCCGCCCAGCGTGACGCCGCCGAAGCGCTTGTTCGGCACGAACGGGATGTCCTGGCCGGTGGCCCAGATCACCGAGTTGGTGGCCGACTTGCGCGAAGAGCCGGTGCCGACCACGTCGCCGACGTAGGCCACGAGGTGGCCCTTCTTCTTCAGGTCTTCGATGAACTGCATCGGACCGCGCTTGCCGTCTTCCTCCGGCTTGAAGGCCGCGTCAGCGCGCGTGTTCTTCAGCATGGCCAGGTAGTGCATCGGGATGTCCGGGCGGCTCCAGGCGTCCGGCGCGGGCGACAGGTCGTCGGTGTTGGTCTCGCCAGGCACCTTGAACACGGTCACGGTGATGCTCTTGGGCACTTCAGGGCGGGTGGTGAACCACTCGGCGTCGGCCCACGACTGCATGACTTCCTTGGCCTTGGCATTGCCGGCCTTGGCCTTTTCGGCGACGTCGTTGAAGAAGTCGAACATCAGCAGCGTCTTCTTCAGACCTTCAGCGGCCACGCTGGCCACTTCAGCGTCGTCGAGCAGCTCGATCAGCGGATGCACGTTGTAGCCGCCCACCATGGTGCCGAGCAATTCGGTGGCCTTGGCCTTGGAGATCAGGGCGACCTTCACGTCGCCGTGGGCCACGGCAGCCAGGAAGCTGGCCTTGACCTTGGCAGCGTCGTCCACGCCCGGGGGCACGCGGTGGGTCAGTAGGTCGAGCAGGAACGCATCTTCGCCAGCCGGCGGGTTCTTGATCAGCTCGATCAGGTCAGCGACCTGCTTGGCTTCGAGGGGCAGCGGCGGGATGCCGAGCGCGGCGCGTTCGGCTTCATGTTGGCGATAGGCTTGCAGCATGTCAGGGCTCCTGGGATGCGTGACGTCGGGGGACTTCGGGGCGCAGCGTCTGCTGGCTGCGGATCAGCGGTTCCGGGTAACTACCGTATTTTATATCTTATATAAGACTTGCCAAGGTGAACCCGACCGGTTCACCTTGATGCTCGAATTTGCCGGCGGGCAGATTGTCCGGCAGCCAGCGGGCCAACCCAAGCGAATCTCGATACAAACGCGGGGAAATCCACTGCCGAGGGTTCGCCGCAGTGTGGCGCTTGTCGCAAAAAGCACAAAGCCCGGGCGGCGCCGGGCTTCGGGGGCAAGGGCTGGCTGCACGGGGCAGCCGGGCATGCTCAGTTCTTCACGGTGGGTGCGCCGCCCGTCAGCAGGGCTTCGCGGGGCTGGCCGTCCGCGTTGCGCTTGGCTTCGAGTTGCTTTTCATGCACGCATTCGTCAACCAGGCGGCGGCCGGCCTTCACGTCCATCAGCATCGACTTGTAGGCGATCTGCAGCATCATGGCCTGGCCCTTGACGTCTTCCAGACGCAGGGCGCCCGTCGACGACAGCACCGGCTTCATCGTGAAGCGCTGCTTGCCGAACATCACGTCGATGTAGGCGTCGTACTTCGGGTTCATCGCCACCGTCACGGTCTGGTTGAACTCGCAGCCGTAGTCGCCGAAGTGCACCATGGCCGCGGCAGCGGTCTGCTCGCCTTCGGCCGCGGGCAGCGGCGCTTCAACCGGGGGAGCCTTCTTGGCGGTGGCCTTGGGCGCGGCTTTCGCGGCGGCGGGCTTGGCGGTGGGGGCGGTTTGCGCCATCGTCGTCGAGGCGCAGAGCGCCAGGGCCAGGGCGGCCACGGTCTTGTTCATTCAAAGCTCCAGTGCAAGCAGGCGAGGGCAGCGCGATTCGTTGCCATGTGGGGGATTGTCACCTGCGGCAGCAGGGGGTTGGTATCGGAACGTATCCGGAGTGGAAGCGGTCAGGCGCTGAAAAACGCAGCCACCGCCTCTGGCGGAAGTTGCCTGCCGCCGCTGTAGGCCGTGGCCTGCGCGCGTTGCAGCACTTGCCAGAAGTAACGGAAGCTGGCGCGGTCATGCAACTGGTCGCGCCCTTGGTGGTGATGCCGGATCGGGCCCCAATCGGCGGCCTGGGCGGCCAGCAGAATCTCGCTGGCTTGCACGATTTCATCCTCCGACGGGGTGAAGGCCTCGACGATCGGGCGGATCTGGTCGGGGTGAATGCTCCACATCCGGGTGTAACCCAGCTCGCGGGCGGCGCGGTGGGCCGCAGCCTTCAGCGCGGCGGTGTCCTTGAATTCGGTCACCACGCAGTGCGACGGCACCTTGGCGTGGGCATGGCAGGCCGCCGCAATCTCCAGCTTGGCGCGCACCACCAGCGGGTGGCTGAACTGGCCTTCCACGCCCATGGCCGATTGCGGAATGGCGCCGCGGTGCGCAGACACAAAATCCATCAAACCAAACGAGAGTGACTCGATGCGCGGATGAGCCGCCATCGCCCAGACATCCCGCAGCGCGCCGTGGGTTTCCACCAGCGCATGCAGCGGAATGGGGCGGGTCAGGCCGGCCGAAGCGGCCACGGCGTCCACCTGTTCTGCGGCCAGTGCCAGGTCTTGCGCATGGCGCGGCTTCGGGATCATCAGCCAGGCCAGGCGCTGGCCCGCGGCCGGCAGCAAGGCTTCGAGCATTGGCAGGAAGGCCGGGTGATCGACCGGCACCACCCGGGCGCCGACGCGGCCGTGCACATTGGCGGGGGAGTTCACCAGCTCGGCGATCAGGTGGGCGTGCTCCACCTCGCCGCCCACCGGGGCGCCGTCTTCGCCGTCGAGGGTCACGTCAAACACCGGCCCGAGCTCAGCCTGCAGGGCCAGGCTCTTGCGCATGCGCGCATCGACGCCGCAATAGTGGTCACAGACGGGCAGCGCAGGGGTGGCGTCGCCTTCTTCAAACAGCACGTCGGCGGGGTGGCGCAGTGGGCTCATGGGCGGTGGGGAAAGACGGACCGAACAGAAATGGGCGAGGCGAGAACGCGAACGGCGAATACGGGCAAGGCGAGAACAAGAAAAGCCTCGGCCATGAAAAAAGCCGGCGGCACTCGCGTGCTCACCGGCTTCACAGCTTAAGGCCTCAACGGCCTCGCGCCTTGTGCAGCATCACAGCAGGTGCTTGACGCCGTCTTGTTCGCCTTGCAGCTCGGCCAGGGTCTTGTTGATGCACTCTTGCGAGAACTCGTCGATGGCCAGCCCTTCAACGATCTTGTACTCGCCGTTGGCGCAGGTGACCGGGTAGCCGAACATGACTTCCTTCGGGATGCCGTATTCGCCGTTCGACGGGATGCCCATCGTGACCCACTTGCCGTTGGTGCCCAGGGCCCAGTCGCGCATGTGGTCGATGGCGGCGTTGGCGGCCGAGGCAGCCGACGACAGACCGCGGGCGGCGATGATGGCAGCGCCACGCTTGCCGACGGTCGGCAGGAACACGTCGCGGTTCCAGGCTTCGTCGTTGATCATGTCCTTGACCGATGCGCCGCCGATGGTGGCGAAGCGGTAGTCGGCGTACATGGTCGGCGAGTGGTTGCCCCACACGGCCAGGTTTTCGATGTCAGCGACGGCCTTGCCAGTCTTGGCAGCCAGTTGCGACGCGGCGCGGTTGTGGTCCAGGCGCAGCATGGCGGTGAAGTTCTTGGCCGGCAGGTCCGGCGCAGCCTTCATGGCGATGTAGGCGTTGGTGTTGGCCGGGTTGCCCACCACCAGCACCTTGACGTTGCGCGAAGCCACGGCGTTCAGGGCCTTGCCCTGGGTCGTGAAGATGGCGCCGTTGATGGCCAGCAGTTCGGCACGTTCCATGCCCGGGCCGCGCGGACGCGAACCGACCAGCAGCGCGTAGTCGGTGTCCTTGAAGGCGGTCATCGGATCCGAGTGAGCTTCGATGCCCACCAGCAGCGGGAATGCGCAGTCTTCCAGCTCCATGATCACGCCCTTCAGCGCGTTCTGGGCCTTCTCGTCGGGGATCTCCAGCAGTTGCAGGATGACGGGCTGGTCCTTGCCCAGCATTTCGCCGGAAGCGATGCGGAACAGCAGGGCGTAGCCGATCTGGCCAGCGGCGCCGGTAACGGCAACGCGAACGGGAGTCTTGCTCATGGTGGGGTCTCCGGAAAGTGGTGGGAGCGGTGTGCGCGCCGAACGGCTGCCGGCGCATTTTGAAACGCAGTTCTGAAACCAGCGCAAAACGCGAGTTTAGCCCTTGAGTCTAGGGGTGAACCCGGGGCGTGTCAATTCTCTTATGTCTTATATAAGACATCAGTCGGGATTCTCTGGACGCCGTCTCCGTCGGCGTGGTCGAATCGCGCCCCATGCCCGCTTCCAACCCCGCCAACGCCAGCCCCGATTCGCCAGACGGCGAAGGCGCGCAGCTGTCCGGCGGGCCGGCCTTCAGCCCGCTCTACCAGCAGATCAAGTCGCTGCTGCTGCGCAGCCTGCAGGGTGGCGAGTGGAAGCCCGGCGAAGCCATTCCGAGCGAGATGGACCTGGCAGCCCGCTTCCGCGTCAGCCAGGGCACAGTGCGCAAGGCCATCGACGAGCTGGCCACCGACAACCTGCTGGTGCGTCGGCAAGGCAAGGGCACGTTCGTGGCCACCCATGCCGAAGAGAACATCCAGTACCGCTTCCTGAGGCTGGCGCCCGACGAAGGTCCGGCGACCGGCATGGCCCGTGACGTGCTCGATTGCCGCCGCCTGCGCGCCCCGGCCGACGTCGCCCGGGCCCTGAATCTCAAAAGCGGCGACAGTGCGGTGCTGATCAGGCGCACACTCTCGCGCAACGGCACGCCGGTCGTGCTGGACGAGATCTGGCTGCCTGCCGGGCCGTTCAAGGGCCTGACGGCCGAGCGCCTGTCTGATTACGCCGGCCCGATGTACGGACTGTTCGAAACCGAGTTCGGTGTGAGGATGATTCGCGCCGAGGAAAAGATTCGGGCAGTTGCTGCCGATAACGTGACAGCCGGCCTGCTGAAAGTGGCCGAAGGCTGTCCCCTGCTCAGCGTCGAGAGGCTTTCGCACACCTACGGCGACAAGCCGATCGAGCTTCGTCGGGGTCTTTACAACACCGCTTCCCATTTCTATCGCAACGATCTGAACTGAAGCGCACTTGAATCGTTGAAGCTGATGATGCGGCAAGGCCTCTGAAAGCTTGCTGCGTTGCAATAAAATCTTTGGGTTTCACTGCAGTTACCTTCTCTCATTCCTGACCGATCAGAGCGACCACAACAAGGACACACAGCCATGGCAGATACGCTCAAACCGCGCCCGGAGTTCCGCAACATCCACGTCACGGACCTCCGCAACTACCGGCTCCCGCCGGCCGGTATTGTTTCCATCCTCCATCGCATCAGCGGAGCCATCCTGTTCCTGCTGCTGCCGTTCATCATCTGGATGTTTGACACCAGCATCACCTCGGAAATCTCGTACGAGTCCTTCCGCAGCGCGTTCGTCGCCGGCATCGGCTTCGTGCCTGGCTGGTTCGTGAAGCTGGTGGCGCTGGCCCTGATCTGGGGCTACCTGCACCACTTCATCGCTGGCGTTCGCCACCTCTGGATGGACGCCACCCACAGCGTCTCGAAGCAGCAAGGCCACTCCTCGGCCATCGTCACGCTGGTGCTCGGCACCCTGCTGGCGGTGTTGCTGGGCGCCAAGCTGTTCGGCCTGTACTGAGCACACCGCAAGGAATTCGACAAATGGCAATCAATTACGGTTCCAAGCGCCTGGTCGTCGGCGCGAGCTACGGTTTCCGCGACTGGCTGGCCCAGCGCGTCACCGCCAGCCTGATGGCGTTGTTCACTGTGGCCGTGCTGGCCCAGGTGCTGATGCCTGGTGAGCTGGGCTACGACAAGTGGGCCGGCATCTTCGCCGCCCAATGGATGAAGGTCCTGACCTTCGTCACCATCATCTCGCTGGCGTGGCATGCCTGGGTTGGCATGCGCGACATCTGGATGGACTACATCAAGCCGGTCGGCCTGCGCCTCACGCTGCAGGTCTTCACCCTCGTCTGGCTGGTCGGCTGTGCCGGCTGGGCGGTTCAGGTTCTCTGGCGTCTTTGAGAAACACCATGGCACAGAACAACATCACCAAGCGCAAGTTCGACGTCGTCATCGTCGGTGCCGGCGGCTCCGGCATGCGCGCCTCGCTGCAACTGTCTTTGGCCGGCCTGAACGTGGCCGTGCTGTCCAAGGTCTTCCCGACCCGCTCGCACACCGTGGCGGCGCAGGGCGGCATCGGTGCCTCGCTGGGCAACATGTCGGAAGACAACTGGCACTACCACTTCTTCGACACCATCAAGGGCTCCGACTACCTGGGTGACCAGGACGCCATCGAGTTCATGTGCCGCGAAGCACCGAAGGTCGTCTACGAGCTGGAACACTTCGGCATGCCGTTCGACCGCAACCCGGACGGCACGATCTACCAGCGTCCGTTCGGCGGCCACACCGCCAACTACGGCGAAAAGCCGGTGCAGCGCGCCTGCGCAGCCGCTGACCGTACCGGTCACGCCCTGCTGCACACGCTCTACCAGCAGAACGTCAAGGCCCGCACGAATTTCTTTGTCGAGTGGATGGCCCTTGACATGATCCGCGACGCCGACGGCGACGTGGTCGGCGTGACCGCGCTGGAAATGGAAACCGGCGACCTGCACATCCTGGAAGCCAAGATCGTGCTGATGGCCACCGGTGGTGCCGGCCGCATCTACCAAGCCTCGACCAATGCCTTCATCAACACCGGTGACGGCCTGGGCATGGCTGCCCGTGCCGGCCTGCCGCTGGAAGACATGGAGTTCTGGCAGTTCCACCCGACCGGCGTTGCCGGTGCCGGCGTGCTGCTGACCGAAGGCTGCCGTGGCGAAGGCGCGATCCTGCGCAACAGCAACGGCGAGCGCTTCATGGAGCGTTATGCGCCCACCCTGAAGGACCTGGCACCGCGTGACTTCGTGTCGCGCTCGATGGACCAGGAAATCAAGGAAGGCCGTGGCTGCGGCCCGAACAAGGACTACGTGCTGCTCGACATGACCCACCTGGGTGCCGAGACCATCATGAAGCGCCTGCCTTCGGTGTTCGAGATTGGCCACAACTTCGCCAACGTCGACATCACCAAGGAGCCGATCCCGGTCGTCCCGACCATCCACTACCAGATGGGTGGCATTCCGACGAACGTGAACGGCCAGGTCGTGATCCCGCGCAATGGCTCGCACAACGACGTCGTCAACGGCCTCTACGCCGTGGGCGAATGCTCGTGCGTGTCGGTGCACGGCGCCAACCGCCTGGGCACCAACTCGCTGCTCGACCTGATCGTCTTCGGCCGTGCCGCTGGCAACCACATCGTGGCCAGCGCGCTCAAGCAGAAGAACCACAAGCCGCTGCCGGCTGATGCCGCTGACCTGACCCAATCGCGCCTGGCGCGCCTGGATTCGGCCAAGAACGGCGAATACGCCCAGGACGTCGCCAACGACATCCGCTCGACCATGCAGAAGCACGCTGGCGTGTTCCGCACCCAGGCGAGCATGGAAGAAGGCGTCAAGAAGATCATGGAAGTCGGCGAGCGCGTGAAGTCGATCGGCCTGAAGGACACCTCCAAGGTGTTCAACACGGCCCGCATCGAAGCGCTGGAAGTCGACAACCTGATCGAAGCCGCCAAGGCCACGATGGTGTCTGCCGCCGCTCGTCCGGAAAGCCGCGGTGCCCACGCGCACAACGACTTCCCGAACCGCGACGACGACAACTGGATGAAGCACACGCTGTGGTACTCCGAAGGCGACCGCCTGGACTACAAGCCCGTCAACCTGAAGCCGCTGACCGTCGAGTCGGTGCCGCCCAAGGTCCGTACCTTCTGATCTCGGCGAGAGGAAACAATCATGGCTGACAAGCGCACTTTCCAAATCTATCGCTACGACCCTGACAAGGACGCGAAGCCCTACATGCAGACCATCGAGATCGAACTCGACGGCAATGAACGCATGCTGCTGGACGCCCTGATCAAGCTCAAGGCCATCGACCCGACCCTGTCCTATCGCCGCTCCTGCCGCGAAGGTGTCTGCGGTTCGGACGCGATGAACATCAACGGCAAGAACGGCCTGGCCTGCCTGACGAACATGCGCACGCTGCCGCAGACCGTCGTGCTGCGCCCGCTGCCGGGCCTGCCGGTGGTGCGTGACCTGATCGTCGACATGACGCAGTTCTTCAAGCAGTACAACTCGATCAAGCCGTACCTGGTGAACGAGGAGCGCCCGCCCGAGAAGGAACGTTTGCAATCGCCGGAAGAGCGCGAGGAGCTCGACGGCCTGTACGAGTGCATCCTGTGCGCGAGCTGCTCGACGAGCTGCCCGAGCTTCTGGTGGAACCCGGACAAGTTCGTCGGCCCGGCCGGTCTGCTGCAGGCCTACCGCTTCATCGCTGACAGCCGCGACCACGACACCTCGGCTCGCCTGGACAACCTGGAAGATCCGTACCGCCTGTTCCGCTGCCACACCATCATGAACTGCGTCGATGTCTGCCCGAAGGGTCTGAACCCGACGAAGGCGATCGGCAAGATCAAGGAATTGATGGTCCGTCGCGCGGTCTAAGGCCGCCGCGGTCAACTTCGAGCAAGCCACGGCATGGAAACTGCATCCCTGAATCCCACCGACGTCAGCCGCCTGAAATGGCGCTGCCGCCGGGGTTTGCTCGAAAACGACCTGTTTGTCGAGCGCTTCTTCCGCCGGTATGAGCAAACGCTCACGATCCGGCAGGTTGAAGGCCTGCAAGCGCTGATGGATCTGGCCGATAACGACCTTCTGGACTTGCTGCTTGTACGCAAGGAACCCGAGGGCGAACTCGATCGGCCGGAAGTCCGGGACGTACTGGCGCAGATGCGCCAGCCCGGTTGAACGATTTGAGACTAGAAAGGACTAGACGATGACCCCGTCCGACGTGAAAGCCACCCTGTCGTTCTCTGACGGCAGCCCCAGCATGGACTTGCCCCTTTACAAGGGCACCGTGGGCCCCGATGTCATCGACATCCGGAAGCTCTACGGTCAAACCGGCAAGTTCACCTATGACCCGGGCTTCCTGTCGACTGCCTCGTGCAACTCGACCATCACCTACATCGATGGCGACAAGGGCGAGCTGCTGTACCGCGGCTACCCGATCGAGCAGCTGGCGGTGAACTGCGACTACCTGGAAACCTGCTACCTGCTGCTGTACGGAGAACTCCCGAACCCGACGCAGAAGGCTGACTTCGAAGACCGTGTGACGAACCACACGATGGTCAACGAGCAGATGCAGTTCTTCCTGCGTGGCTTCCGTCGTGACGCTCACCCGATGGCTGTGCTGACCGGCCTGGTCGGCGCCATGTCGGCCTTCTATCACGACAGCACGGACATCAATAACCCCGAGCACCGTGAAATCGCCGCGATCCGCCTGATCGCCAAGATGCCGACGCTCGTGGCCATGGCCTACAAGTACACCGTCGGCCAGCCGTACATCTACCCGAAGAACGACCTGAGCTACTCGGGCAACTTCCTGCGGATGATGTTCGCCACCCCGTGCGAAGAGTACAAGGTGAACCCGGTGATCGAGCGCGCGCTCGACCGCATCTTCATCCTGCACGCTGACCACGAACAGAACGCCTCCACCTCGACCGTGCGTCTGTGCGGCTCGTCGGGTACCAACCCGTTCGCCGCCATCGCTGCGGGCGTGGCCTGCCTGTGGGGCCCGTCGCACGGCGGCGCCAACGAGGCTTGCCTGAACATGCTCGGCGACATCCAGAAGATGGGTGGCGTGGCCAAGGTCGGCGAGTTCATGAACCAGGTCAAGGACAAGAGCTCCGGCGTCAAGCTGATGGGCTTTGGCCACCGCGTGTACAAGAACTACGACCCGCGTGCCAAGCTGATGCGCGAAACCTGCCACGAAGTGCTGAGCGAGCTGGGTCTGCAGAACGACCCGCTGTTCAAGCTGGCGATGGAGCTGGAGAAGATTGCGCTGGAAGACGAGTACTTCGTCGCCCGCAAGCTGTACCCGAACGTCGACTTCTACTCGGGCATCGTGCAGCGCGCCATCGGCATCCCCGTGCCGCTGTTCACCGCGATCTTCGCGCTGGCCCGCACCGTTGGCTGGATTGCCCAGCTGAACGAAATGATCGGCGATCCGGAATACAAGATCGGCCGTCCGCGCCAGCTGTTCGTGGGCGCCGCTGCCCGCGACGTGAAGCCGCTGAGCCAGCGTTGATGTGCTGTGTGGCCCTTGGTGGCCCGATCAAAAAAAGGCCCCTCGGGGCCTTTTTTTTATTGGCGAAGGCCAAACGCCGCTCAGCGTGGGTGGATGCTGGCGACTTGACGTGCGCCGGTCTGCCTGGCGGGCGCATGCTCTGCGAACGCGCGAGGCGCTGCTGAACGCCTGACCTTGCCTGCCGAGGCTGCCGTGGTGGCGTCCGAATTGCTTGCGGCATCCGGCAGGTCGGCGCCGTAAGCGCCGGCCCGCAGTCGATAAAGCCGAATTTGCGGGCGGCCACCGGTGGTGCCCACCGGCCAGGGAGCCCCGCCCACGCCGGGGGCAGCCGCGGCCAGCTGGGTGGACGTTTCGGTGGTGGCGGTCGCAGGCGGGGTCTGGAGCTCGACCTTCGTGCCGGCTTTTGGCGACGTTGCGGGCGACGCTGCGGGCGAAGTGGCGGGCGCAATTGCCGGTGCCATGGCCGGTGCCGCCGCAGGGCCACTCATCGGCTTGCCCGTGCTCTGGCTGCTGCCATGTCCGTCCACCCGAATCACCCGGACCGGCGTGTCGGTGTCTGCCAGAGAAGCCCAGGCGGCCTGGGTTTGCGCCTGCCAGTCTTCGCTGGATCGGATGATGGACGGCTTGATCAGCACCACCAGCTCCTTCTTCTTTCCCGTGTTGGCACGGTTGCCCAGCACGCTGGCCGTGACGGCGTTGGCACCGCTGCCCGGCAGGCCCGAGGTCTGCCGCACGGTTTCGGTCTGCATCAGCCCGCCAATGGCCACGATCTGGCCATCCGGAATGCGCACGATGGTGTCGGTCTCGTTGATGCTGCTGGACGCCAGCGGCAGCTTGTAGGCGCCCATGGTGCCCAGATCGACCTGCTTGTTGCGCTCAGTGACTGAGCTGACCGACGGGTGCACGTGCAGCGTGATCATGTGGCCTTCGTCGATCTGCGGCGTCACGTCCAGCGCGATGCCGGAGAAGAACGGCGTCAGCGTCAGCGTCGGCATCGTGGTCGTGTTGCCGGTGGTCGAGGTGGTGTTGCCGGTGCCGGTGGTGCCACCCGAGACATTGGTGACGAAGTAGTCGTCGATGCCCACCTTCAGCACGGCCTTCTGGTTGTTCAGCGTGGCCAGGCGGGGGCTCGACAAGGTCTGCACCTCGCCATGGGTTTCCAGAAAGCCCATGACGGCCTGGAAGCCATTGCCGGCCAGTGACAGGCCGAACAGGCCATTGCCGCCCAGCGGGCCGCTCAGGGCATCGGCGGCGGTGCTCAGGCCGCTGGTCAGCGTGGGCAGACCGTTGCCATTGCTGAGCAGCGGGTTCGTGGCGTTGCCGTTCAGGCTGCCTGCGGCGCCCCGGCCGCGCAGGATGGACCAGTCGATGCCGCTCTGGAAGCCTTCACGCAGTTCCACCTGCACGATCTTCACGTCCAGCATCACCTGCCGTTCAACCGCCATGCGGGCCGCGCTCAGCATGGCCTCCACCTGGCGCAGCTCGTCGGGCATGGCACGCACCGCCAGCAGGCCCGATTGCGGGCTGACGATCACGCTGCGGCCACCGGCCGTGCCGATCATGGCGCGCACCGATTCACCCAGCTCGGCCCACAGGTCGTTGCGCGACTGCGTGGTGATCTGGCTGCTGTCGGGCTGGCTCTGGCTGGTGCCGCCTGCGCCGTTGCCACCGTTGCTGCCGCTGCTGTTCCCACCGTTGGTGCCGTTGCTGTTGTTTGCCGGGGCGGCGCCAGAGCTGACGCGCACATCGCTGCGGCCACTGCGTTGCGAGTGCAGGTAATTCACCACGAAGACGCGTGACTGCATCGTCGGCGGAAACACCGTGATGCGGCGGCCTTCCACCTTGAAGTCATAGCCGTACACATCACGCAGGGCTTCCATCGCCTCGCGCATCGTTACGCGGCGCAGCGTCACCGAAATCTGGCCCGCCAGGTCGGGGTGCACCAGCACGTTGTAGCGGCCGTCCGAGGCGAGTGCCAGGAACACGTCGCGCGCCGGGGCGCTGTTGACGATCAAATCGAAGCGGGGCTCGGCCGGGGGCTCGGCGCGGGGAGTCGGGGCTGCAGCCGCGTTGGCGGCAGTCGCCACAGGCTCCACACGGGCCTCCACCCGGGTAGCCGGTGCCGGCTTGACCAGACTGTCGGGCTGCAGCTCCAGCACGGTCTGCACCGGCGTCTTCAGCGGCAGCTGGCCGGGCACGGCGGTGTTGATCGGGGCACAGGCGCCCAGGCTCAGCAGGCTGCTCAGCAATCCGCCACGGGCGAGGATCTGGGTCGGGGTCATGGGGTTGTCTCTTTCTTCGCCGAGGGCGAGGTCTTCGAGGTCTTCAAGGCGGTCGAGGGCGTCAGGCTGATCTGCGGATACAGCGGCAACTTGCGCAGCCCGTTGGCGTCGCGCAGCCAGATCTCCTGGGCCGTGATGCGTTCAATGCGTGCGTCGCCGAGCTTGTCGCCCACGCCGCGCAGCCAGCCGCGTTCCACCACGTACGGCTTGCCGTTGATCACCATCAGATGCTGGCCGGGCTGTGCCGGCTCGGGCGTGCCTGCGGCGGCACCCGATGCGGCAGATGCGTTCGCTGCCGCTGTGGCCGTCCCGGGTGGCGGCGCATTCAGGCCCGACGCATCGGGCGGACGCGTGGGGTCGCGCTGGGCCTGGGCGGGTGCATGGGCCAGCGCCAGGGGCAGGCAGACCAGCGCCAGTGTCAGGCGCGTGCGGGTGTGGTTCATGGTGCGCTCCCCGCCAGCCACAGCTGCACGCTGAGCAGCGGCTGGCCTTGTTCTCGCTGCAGGCTCAGCGTGCCCCAGCGCAGCCCGGGCAGGGTGCGCTCCAGCTCGGCCAGAAACTGCTGCAGATCGGCGTACTGGCCGGAGATCGTCAGCTTGGCGCCTTGCCAGTCGCCCGGCCGGGTCTCGTTCGCGGCAGCGGGTGGGGCGTTGGCTGGCGTGCCGCCCGGCACATTGGCCAGGCTCTGCATCGCGGCCGACGCCGCCGTCAGGCCCGGTGCTGCGGCCTGGCCGGCAGCGCTGCCGGCACCGGTGGCGCCGGTTTCCAGGCGCACCAGACTGACCCGGGCATGCCGCTGCAGGACGGTCGCCAGCAGCTTGGGCAGCGCCACGGCGGGCACGGCCTCGTCGTGGCCGCCCTGCAGCATCTGCAGCAGTTGCGTGCGTTCGGCGCGGGCGCGCTCCACGCTCTGCACCAGCGCCTGCAGCTGCGGGTCTGAGCCGGCATGTCCGGCATCCCGGCTCAGGCCGTCCAGCTCCTTGCTCATCGAGGCCAGTTCTGCCGAGCTGGCGATCCCGGCCTGGCGCCATTCGCCTTGTTGCCGCAGGCTGGGGCTGATCACCAGCTGGTCGGCCACGGCCAGCAGCAGCATCGCCAGCGAGGCGAACAGGAAGGCCCGTTCGCGCAGGCTCAAGCCGTCAATCAATCGGGCCCAGCGGGCCAGGGTGGTCGCCATCATGGCGCACCTCCTTGTGCAACGGCGGCCGGGCGCATGCCGGCATGGGCCTGGGTGGCCACCTTGAAGCGCCACATCGGCGGCGGTGTGCGGGCGGTGCTGGCGGGGGTGGTTGCGGCCCCCGACAGCACGCCGCTGCCGGTCGCCGTTCTGTTGGCTGCATCGGTGGCCGAAGCCCCCTGCAGCTGCACCTCGACGGCGCCAAGGGCCTGGGTGTTGTCGGCGTCCTTCGGCAAGGCCAGCTTGCCCAGCACGGGCAGCCATGCCTGCAGCGCGCCGGGGTCGAGCGTCAGCCCTTCGACCGAGGCTTGATCAGGGGCCAGTTGCACGCCTGTCAACCAGACCGACTCCGGCAGCGTGCGGGCCACCAGGGCCAGCGCATCCGAGTGGTGGCGGCCCGGTGCCAGCTGCGCACTTTCCATGGCCGAGAGCCGTTCGCGCAGTCGCGGCAGTTCGGCTTGCAGCGCGCGCAATTCCAGGTTCAAGGTGTTGGGGTCGATGCGGGCACGTGCCAGTTGAAGCGCTGCGGTGAGCTGCTGGCGGTCTGCGGCCTGCCGGGCCTGCAACACCTGATGGTCGGCCGCGCGCTGGCGCTGCAGCAGCCATACGCCGCCGCTGGCCAGGCTCAGCACGATGCTCAGGATGCCGAGGCCGAGCAGCAACGTCTTGGCGCTGAAGATCAGTCGCGGCGCGAGCAGGACGGGCGTGTGGAGGTTGATCTGCTGGGCCATGTCAAGGCTCCATGCGGACATGCCGCAGCAGGGCGCCCAGCAGCGGCACCTGGGGTTCGGGCAGCGGCGTGCTGGCGGCGTCATCGCCAGCTGCGGCGGGCGTGTAGAGCTGCTGCAGGTTCAAGGGCATCACGCGCATGCCCAGCAGCTCCTGCAGGTACTGGCTGGTGGCGTCGGCATCACCGGTGTGGTGCAGCCACAGCACGCCCAGCGGCAGGTCGGGGCAGGAGCGCTCCCACACATCGAAGGACCGCTGCAGCTCCACAACCAGGCGTGAGCCTGCGTCCTCGGTGTCTGCGCCCAGCTCGATGGCTGGTGGCAGGCCGATGTCGTCGAGCGAAAACGTGAAGCTGCCTGATGCGCCCAGCTCGGCGCCCTCCAGGCCCGATGCGGCGAACGCCGGCTCACTGGTTTCAGTGGCTGCCGATGTGCTCTTGGCGCGTGCGGCGGCGGCACGGTCCAGCAACTCGGCGTCCCAGTCCAGGCGGCGGCTGTAGTACAGCTCGTCGCCCACGCAGATGGTGATCAGGCTGCTGCTGCCGTGCTGCATGAGGCAGGCGGTGGCGCGGTCGGCCAGGTCGGCGGCGCCTGCGGCGGCGGTGTGCAGATTGCGCTGGGCCAGGTCAGTGACGTCGATCACCTGCAGCGGCCAGCGGGCCGACTCTGCCGTGGCATTGAGCTGCACGACGCGCGTGGTGGGTGCGGCAACCACGAACAACTGGCCCTGACCCACGGTGGGCGCCTGCGGCCGGCCGACGCGCAGCACGTCGAGAGTCAGGTCGTCGACATGCACGTCCACCCGTTCGCGGATATGCCAGCGGGCAGCGGCGCGCAGCTCGTCGGGCGGCACGGCCGGCGCCTCGATCTGCAGCAACTGGTAGGCGTTCAACGGCAATACCGCCGTGGCACTGCCGGCGCTGTGGCCCAGACTGCGCAGCAGCTCGGCGTCGGGCAGCGCGCCGTCGTCTGCCATTGGCTCACTGCCCCAGCGTCGCACGGTGGGCGGCTGGGTGCGCGTGTCGCCCAGCAACCAGTCCAGCGTGCCAGCGCCAAGGCTGAAGACCAGGGTGTCGTGTCGCGCGGCAGCGCGTTGCCAGGGCCATCGCATGTCAGTAGTTCTCGCGCTGGTAGATGAGGTTGTCGTTGCCCTTGAACAGGCCGAAGCTGGCTCGGGCAGAGGGGTCTTTGTCGAGGCTGCTGCCGCACCAGGCACCGCGCAGCCAGGGCAGGCCGGCGCCTGCGGTGGCGGCGTCGCCGGCGGCAGGTGTCCAGGTCTGCAGGCAGGAGTTGTCGGTGGCGGTGGCGCCCAGGCTCAGGGCCACGTCCACCGTGCCGCTGCGGCCGCCGCCCGGGGCGGCCAGCACCAGCTTGCCGGCTCCGGCGGTCAGGCTCACGGTGCTGCCGCTCACGGTGGTGTCGGTGGCCGTCAGGCTCTTGCGCAGGTTGCCGAAGTTCACGGCCGTGGCCGGTACGCGTGTGCAGCTGTCCAGCGTGTTGTCGGCCCAGGCGCTGCCATTCCAGTACTGCGCGCGCAGGTCCATGCCCAGCGGGCGCTGTTGCGCCCCGATGGCATTGGCCAGGCGCAGGCGGCCGTGGCGCAGCACCACGGCGCTCAGCAGCGTGTGGTCATTGCCGTTGGCGGGCGAGGTGGTGTCGAGGTCGAAGGTCTGCATCGTCACGCCGTCACTGTCGACCGGTGCAATGCCGAAGTTCGCGCTGAACGGCCCGTCGACGCTGGTGCCGCGCTGTGCCGTGGCCAGCAGGGTGATGTTGCTGGCCACGCCATTGGCCCAGCTGCCCGAGGAGCTGCCCAGGGTCAGCCGTGCCGGGCTGGTGGTGGTGCTGAACATGGTGCCGCCGTCGATGCCGGCAAGGTTCCAGGTGGCTGCCGATGCGGGGCTGAGCTTGGCGTAGCTGCCGGTGTAGTTGGTGGTCGTGGCACCCAAGGCGTTCACGGCGGTGAGCGTGAAGCCGAGCTGGAACGGCTCGCCCAGGTAGCTGAAGCTGGAGGCTGGCGAGCACGAAGCGCTGCTGCGATGCACCAGGCTGGCGTTGCTGACGGTGAAGCCGGCGGGCACGAATCGGCCCACGCGGGTGTTCTGTACACCGGCGCTGTTGGTCACCACGGCATCCAGGCTCAGACCGCTGCCCAGGAAGTTGCTGACCACGCCCGTGGTGTTGAGCGCAAAGCTGCCCACCTCGGTGTATTGCAGGTTGCTGACAGTGGCCGCGCCACTGGCGAAACTGCTGCCGGCGATGGTGCCGTTGTTCAGGCTGCCCATCGTGCCGCCAGCTGGCGTCTGAGAGGCTGCGACCGGGCTGAGCACCACCGCGCTGGCAAAGCTGTTGACGCGGTTGCCGGCCTTCATCGCGGTTTCGGTGGCGGTGGCCAGCGGCGTGCCGGTGTTGTTGGTGTCTGCGCCGTTGGTCAGCATCGCCGAGTTCCAGGTGTAGGCCGCCACCGTCGCTCCGAAGTTCGCCCCGGCCGGGCCGAGCACGCCATCTGTGGCGGCAGAGCCGTTCGGGTTCAGCGTGCTGCCGTACTTGATGGCCTGGATCATCACCACGAAAGGCCGCACGGTGAGCGTGTTGCTGGCACCGCTGACCGACGTGGCGGCGGCCGTGAGTGAATCGTCCAGCACGTTCAGCGCATACCGGCCCTGGTCAGATGTGCCGAGGTTGAAGCTGGCCACGCCATTGGTGAAGGTGAGCGTCAGGTTGTTGGCGGCCGGCTGGGCCGCAGGAATCGTCAGCGCCGGTGAGACCACCGTGGGTGCCGTGTGCGTGCCGCCGGCGTCGGTGCGCCAGAACTTCAGGGCCCGGCTGCCGCTGTAGTCGGTGGCCACGCCGCAAGAGCCGGTGCTGGGATCCTTCTTCAACAGGCTCAGCGTCATGTCGTGCGGGCGGCCGGCCACGGCCACGTCGCTGCCACTGACCCTGTTGCTCAGGTCTTCCGCAAACACGAAGGCGTTGTCGCGGTACTGGATGGGCGTGGCGCTGGCGTTGTAGGTGCCATCGTTGACGGTGGCGGTCACGTTCTGGGCCAGGCTGTGCGCCAGCGTGAACCTGGCCACGCCGGCATCGCCCGCCACGAAGGTGTAGGTGGCCGTGCCGTCGCCGTTGTTCACCAGCGTGCCGCCTGGCACGGGCCCGCTGCCCTTGGCCCAGGTGCCGCGGCCGGTGCCGGTGTTCAGGGTGACGGTGCCGGTGTAGCTGGTGTAGGCACTGGTGCCGTCGGTGTCCAGCGCCTTCACCGTGAGCGTCTGCGTGCTGCAGGTTGAGGCCGTGGTGGCCGCGGGCGTGATGGTGAAGCCGGTGAGCGCGTTGGCCGAAGCCGTGCAGTTGTAGAGCTGGCTGGCCGGGACGATGTAGTAGGTGGTGCCGGTGACGGCGGGCTCCTGCCAGGCCAGCATGGCTGTGGCGTCGCCGCCGTTCTCGAAGAACTCCATCGTGACCGGGTAATAGCTGCCGGCGGTCAGGCTGATTCGGCTCGCGGTAGCGTCGACGGTGGGGGAGTGCAGCGTCCAGTTGTCGATGACCTTGGTGCCATCGATGTACAGCCGCACACCGTCATCGGAGTTGGTCGCGAAGGCGTAGGTGCCCGTGGTGGTGGCCTTGATTACCCCGGTCCAGCGCACCGAAAAGCCGTCCGCGGGCGTGCTGCCCACGCCCGGCGCGCCCGTTGTCCAGCTGAAGTACACCATGCTGTCGACGCGGTTGGCTTGTGTGCCGGAGAAGGCGTACGTCGGGCCGATGTTGCCGTTCTGCCCGAAGTAGCTGCCGTAGATGCCGCTGTACATCGTGGGCGCCGACAGCGCGGCACTGCTGCCGGCCGTGATGACATTGCCCACCAGATCGGCCAGGTTGCTGACGCTCACCACCGTTGAGCTGGCCATGGCCGCGCTGGTGGTCAGGGTGACGGTCTTGTAATCGCTCTCCAGCACGGCGCTGGTGATGCTGCTGAGCGGGATACTGAAGTTGCTGGTGGTTTGCGCCTGCGTCTTGCGGAGCTCTTCCGAGAAGACCAGCGTGGCCTTCTTCGGGTTGCCGCAGACCTGGGTGGCGGACACCAGCGTGGGCTTGGTGGTGTCGGCGCAGGTGCTGACGGCGGACAGCTCGGTTTGATCGGCGCTGCTCAAGGTGACCGTGAGGCCGCCCAGCGTGATGCCACCATTGACCACGATGGCGCCGGTGAGCATGGAGCCCGAGCCGATGCTGACGTTGTTGCCCGTGCCCGGGCTGTAGATGATGCCGCGGATGCTGCTGCTGGAGCCCACCGTGAGGTTGGCATTGGGCCGCAGGTAGAACAGCCCCATCTCGGTCGGACCGGCCGAATTGATCACCAGGCTGGTGCCGGCGCTGATGTTGCCTTGCAGGAACAGCCGCGCGCCGGCCTGAGTGACGATCGTCACCGTCGAGCCGATGGTGGCGTTGTTGATGATGTAGTCACCCGGCGTGAAGGTGTAGGTGGTGCCGTTGGCGATGTTCAGGTTGTTCACCGTGATCGCGCTCACCGGGGTGGGCAGCGACGGAAACGACGCGGGTATCGCCGACGTGCGCACACCCGCAATGGTGATGCTGGCGCCGGTGGTGCCGGTCACCGTGGTGCCGTTGACGACATTCGTGCCGCCCATGTTCAGGGCGCTGCTGCCGGCGGTGATGGGGTAGGTCACGGGCAGCGTGCCGCACTGCGCCCAGGCGGTGCTGGCCAGGCCCAGCAGGGCTGTCGCAGCCAGGCCTCGGGCGGTTTGCAGCCAGCGTTTCGCCGTTGCCGCGCCAGCCATGCCGCGGCCGGGCCTGTGGGCGGGCTCGGGGTGCGGATCGGGCAGGAACGGACGCGTGCAAAGCATGAGGCTCTCCTGCGTCGATTCTGGAAGCGCCGGCCTGTGCACTAATCAACAAAAAGACCGCTAAAGCGGCCTCAAACCCGGTCTCAAAACCGGCCAGCGTCGGGGTCGATCTGCGCTTGCTGGTGGGCGGGTGCTTCAGCTGCCGAGCATGTCAACGGCTCAGCGTGCTGCTCAGTTGCCGCTCGACATACACCGCCGAGGGGGCGGCTGCGGTGTTGGGGCAGCTGCCGCTGCTGGGCGCGTTGCAGGAGGTGGCGGTGACTTGGTAGAACACCAGGGCGGTGGCGCCGTCGGTGCCCGTGCTCCGGCTGCAGCTCACCGTGACCACCATGCTGCCCAGGTTGCCGCCAGGTGTGAGCGAGGTGGTGCCGAAGCAGGCGGGTGCAGCGGCCGGTGGCGCGGGGTTGCGCAGCACCTGCCAGGCGGCCCATTCCAGGCCGGCACGGGCAGCCTGGGCGGCGCGGGCGTTTTCAATGTCCACCGCCATGCCGTCCTGCTGCCGGCTGCTGACACTCACCAGCGCCGCGCCCAGGGCGGCCAGCACGACCAGGATGAACAGCAGCGACATCATGGTGAAGCCGCGCATGCCTTGCCCACCGCCCGCCGGTGCCGGGCGAGCTGCGCGCGAGGCACGGGCCTGCTCAGGGCTGGTTGTCGATGTGGACGGCATGGTGCAGGGAAACCGATTCGGTGGCCGTGGCGGTGGCGGTGGCCAACGTCAGGCTCATCTGGGCCAGGCCGGCGCGGCTGGCGATCACGGCGTTGTCGACGCTGAAGCGGCAGGCGGTCACGCCGCTGGCCAGCACGGTGCTGCTGCCGCCCGAGGGCGGGCTGGGCTGGCTGGCGACGAAGCCGTAACCCGTCCAGCGCACCAGGGTGCCGGCCGTCAGGTCGCAGCGGTAGGTCACCGGGCTGTTCACCGCGAAGACACGGTAGGGCGCCGACAGGCCCGCCACCGGCAAGCCGGCGAGTGAGCTCAAACCCACCGTGCTGGCCGTGCCAGCGGCATTGGTGGTGCTGCGCCGATTGGACGAGGCCTGCTCGGTGGCCGTGCCGTTGGCGGCGTAGGCGTCCGAGCCGGTCACGCCGGTGCCCAGGTTGTAGATCACCACAGCCTGGCCGGCAGTCAGGGCCAGGCCCGGGCCGACCACGTCGAAGCTGGTGTCGGTGGTGCCGAACTGCAGCGCGCCGGTGCCGTCGGTGGCAAAGCGCGCCGCGGCTGTCGTGGGGATGAGCTCAAGCGACAAGCCGTCCGCCGTGGCGCGGGCGCTGTTGGGCAGGGCGCCGTGCAGGTCACGGCCGATGCGGCGCAGCGCGCCATCGGCGGCGTCCACCAGATTGGCCCGCGCCGACACCGCGATGTAGGCCTGCACCGGCGCCACGATGAACTTGCCCACCACGGCCAGCACGATGCCCGACAGCACGATGACCATCACCGCCTCGATCAGCGTGAAGCCGTGCTGGGGCTGCTGCCGGCTGGCGCGGTTGCGGTGGGGTGGATGGGCAGCGTATGACATGACGTGCCCTTACAGCGCGGCGTTGGGCGCGTGGCGGCTGCGGTAGCCGTCCAGCACCACGCGGGTGTTGCCCGGGCCGGTGACGGTGACCGTGATGCGCAGCACGTCGCCGCTGCCGGCCGTCAGGCTGCCGAGCGCGGCATTGGCCACCGCGATGCTGGCGCTGTAGCCGCTCAGGCCGGGCACGGCGCTGTTGGTCAGGTCGGTGATGCCGGTCATGGCAAAACCGTTGTAGTCGTTGACGTTGTCGAATTGCGGCGTGGCATAGCGGCCTTCGCCTGACTCCGGCCCGATGCTTTCGGCCAGCGACGCACAGCCCGCGCTGCTGCTGGCGCTGTCGACGTTGGCATCGTCCGGGTCACAGAAGGTGAAGGGCATCAGCTGCACTTCATCGATCAGTGATTCCGCAATCGCCAGCGCCTGGCGCTGCAATTGCGGGTCGGCACTGGCCACCGTGGACTGGATGAAGATGCGCAGGATGGCGGTGAGCGCCACGCTGAGCACGACGATGAACATCACCAGCTCGATCAGCGAGACGCCGCCCTGGTTGCGGCCGGCTTTGGCCGGTGGGCGCGCACTCATGGCATCACCCGGGCCAGGCCGGTGTCGTTCTCGATGCGCATCACGCGGCTGAAGCCGTTGCCGTCACTCACGGTGACGTCGAGCACACCGCCGGTGGAGGTGAGTGCAGCTCCGGTGTTGCCGGTGTTGAAGGTCACGCTGCGGGTGGCGGCCTCGCTGATGCACGGGCTGACCGATGCCGGGCAGCTCAGGCTCGCGATGGCGGCACCGGAGGCATAGGCCACGGTGGTGCCCGTGGGGCTCACCGTCAGGACGACCGGCCGGCGCTGGCTCAAGGCCATGCGGCGGGCGCTCAGGGCCTGGCTCAGCAGGTTGTCATGGAAGGCGCGCAGCTGCCAGATGCGGGTGTCCATCATCTTGGGCAGCGCCACCAGCGCCAGGATGCCGACCAGCACGATCACCATCACCAGCTCGATCAGCGTGAAGCCGCTCGAGCGGTGGGGTGCAGGGTGCTGGCGCATCAGGCTCACGCATCAGTTGATACCGACGGCGGTGAAGGTGGCGGTGGCGCTCGTGGACGTCTGCGTCAGCGTGCAGGAGATCGCGGTGCCGGCCGTGATTTCACCAGCCGTGATGGTGCGGGCGGTGATGGTGTAGCCGGTGGGCAGGCCACCTTGCAGCGCGTTCTTCACGTTGTCGCAGTCGGTCACGGTCACGCCGTTGGCCGTGTTGACCTTGCGGGCGGCGTAGTTCACCGATGCGGCCGAAGTCAGCGAGCCAGCCACGCCAGACAGCGCAGCGGCCTTGGCGTCAGCGCCCAGGTCAACGAATTTTGGAATGGCGACCGCGGCCAGCACGGCCAGGATCACGATCACCATGACCAGTTCGATCAAGGTGAAACCCGATTGCGGCCGCAGGGCCTGGAGAGACTTGGCGTTCATCATCGTGCCTTTCAGGGAAGTCGCGGCGCTGCCGCACGGGAATGGAATTGGGGTCAGAGGGGCCCGCCAGAGACGGGTCACAAGTCGTTATCGGCGGCTTGCCGGCAGGAATTGAGGGTTTGATCACCGCCCTGAGTGAATTCCTCCCAGCCTGCCCGTCCGCGTCCCCGTCGACGACCCCGTCAGCCCGCCTTGCCCATGGCCGCCTGGCCCATGTTCCACAGCGGCATGAACACGCCCAGGGCCAGCACCAGCACGATGGCGCCGATGACCAGCAGCAGCACCGGCTCGATGGCCGACGACAAGCCCTTGATGGCGTGGTCGGTCTCTCGCTCATACATGTCGGCGATTTCCAGCAGCAGGGTGTCGAGCTCGCCGGTTTCTTCGCCCACCGCAATCATCTGCATCACGACCGGGGTGAACACGCCGGCCGCCTGGGCGCAGCGCGAAATGCTTTCGCCGCGCTCCACGCCGTCACGCATCTGCTCGATGCGGGCGCCGATCCAGGCGTTGTCCACCGTGCGTGCCACCACCGTCATGGCCTGGCTGATGGGCACGCCGCTCTTGGAGGCCAGCGCGAAGCTGCGCGCAAAGCGCGCCAGCGTGGCTTTCAGGATGATCGGGCCGATGATGGGCATGCGCAGCTTGCGCTTGTCCCAGGTGTAGCGCCCGCCCGGCGTGGCCAGCCAGGCGCGTGTGCCGAACACCGCACCCAGGCCGCCGATCAGCAAGAGCGGCCAGAAGGTGACCGTGAAGTGGGACGACGCCAGCAGCACGCGGGTCATCAGTGGCAGCTCGGCCTTGAAGCCGGCAAACACGGTGGCAAAGGTGGGCAGCACGAAGAGGTTGATGATCGTGATGGCCGCCACGATGGCGATCAGCACCATGGTCGGGTAGCGCAGCGCCTGCTTGATGCGGGCGCGCACGTCGAGTTCGAACTCCAGGTGCTCCGACAGGCGCAGGAACACCTCGGTCAGCCGGCCAGTCATCTCGCCCACCTGCACCATGGCCACGTAGAAAGCGCTGAACACCTTGGGATGGCGGGCCAGGCCGGCCGACAGCTCGCGGCCCTGGTCGAGGCTGGCGCGCAAATCCACCAGCAGGTCGATCAGCGGTGCCTTTGCGGTGGAGGCCTGCAGGCCGGCGAGTGAGCGCAGCAGCGGCACGCCGGCTTTCTGCAGCGTGTAGAGCTGGCGTGACAACACCAGGGTGTCTTCGCCCGTCACCTGCGGGCCGAACAGCGCATTCAGCACCGAGGTGGCCGTCTGCGCGTTGGGGTTGGCCGCCGCGCCCGCTGCGCCGGTTGCGGTGTTGCCCACCGCCGTGATCTGCACTGGCGTGACGCCGCCTGCCAGCAGTTGGTCAGCCACCGCGCTGTCACTCGCACCTTCCGAGGTGCCGCTGACCAGTTCGCCCCGGCCATTGCGGCCGCGCCATGCCCAGGCTGCCATGTCAGCGTCCCGGGTCGGTGTCGGAGGCCATGCGCATGGCTTCGCTGATGGAGGTCTTGCCCAGCCGCACCAGCTCCAGCGCGTGGTCGGCCAGCGTGCGGCCGGCCATGCGCTGGCGGGCGGTGGCGAGGAAGCGGGTCGGGTCGCCGTGGGTGGCGGCCTGGGTCAGCTCGGCGTCCATCTCCAGCATTTCATACACGCCCAGACGGCCGCTGTAGCCGGTGTTGTTGCAAGCCGAGCAGCCCCGGCCGCGGCGCGGCTGGATGCTGGCGGCGCGCTCGCCGGCCATGGTGTTCAGCCAGGTCTGTTGTTGCGGGCTGAGGGTTTGCGGCTCGCTGCAGTTGGCGCACACGCCGCGCACCAGGCGCTGCGCGATCACGGCCTCCAGCGAGGTGGCCACCATGAAGGCGGGCACACCCATGTCAAGCAGGCGGAACGGGGTGCTGATGGCGTCCTTGGTGTGCAGCGTCGAGAGCACCATGTGGCCGGTCATGGCCGCACGCAGGCCGATCTCGGCCGTTTCCGGGTCACGCATTTCACCGACCAGGATCACGTCCGGGTCTTGCCGCAAGCAGGCGCGCAGCACCCGGGCAAAGGTCAGCTCGATCTTGTCGTTCACCTGCACCTGCGTCAGGCCGGGCAGGCGGTATTCCACCGGGTCTTCCACGGTGATGACCTTGTTCGCTTCGGCGTCCACTTCGGCGAGTGCCGCGTACAGCGTGGTGGTTTTGCCCGAGCCGGTCGGGCCGGTGACCAGCACCATGCCGGACGAGCGACCGAGGATTTCGGTGAAGCGGTAGAGCATGGCCGAGGGCATGCCGATGCTGTCGAGGCGGCGCACGCCGTTGTCCTGGCCCAGCAAGCGCATCACCACGGATTCGCCGTGCTGGCTGGGCATGGTCGAGAGCCGCACATCGAGCGTGCGTTCTTTCAGTCGCAGCGTGAAGCGGCCGTCCTGCGGCAAGCGCTTCTCCGATATATCGAGGCTGGCCATCAGCTTCAGTCGCTGGGTCAGTGCGGCGGCAATGCGCTTGTCGGCCTGCGCCTGGGTCTGCAGCACGCCGTCCACGCGGTTGCGGATCAGCAGCTCGCGTTCTTGCGGCTCCAGGTGCACGTCGGACGCGCCCACGGTCAGCGCTTCCTCGAACAGCGATTGCAGCAGCTTGACGACCGGCGCGGCTTCCTGGCCTACGCTGGCTTGCAGCGCGCCGAAGTCGACCGCGTCGCCGACGTCTTTCTCCACCGCCTTGGCCAGGCCGGTGATTTCGTCAGTGCGGCGGTAGAAACGATCGAAGACGGCCGGCAGCTGGCTTTCAGCCGCCACCGCCATCTGGATGGGTTTGCGCAGCAGGCGCGTCAGTTCGTCATAGGCGAACAAGTCGAGCGGATCGGCCACGGCCACGGTGCAGTGGTCGCCCTTGTCTTCCAGCACCACCGCGCGGTGGCGCCGGGCGGGGGATTCGGGCAGCAGGCGCACGGCCTCGCTGCGGATCGGGAACGTCTTGAGGTTGACGAAGGGGATGCGCAGCTGCGTGGCCAGGGCCTGCACCACGGCTTCTTCCGTCACCAGCCCGCGCTCGATCAGCAGGCGGCCCAGGCGCTTACCGGTTTGTTTGCCTTCTTCGAGTGCGGATTGCAGCTGCTGCTCGGACACCAGCTTCTGCTGCACCAGCACGTCGCCCAGCCGCAGGCGAGGCGGCTTGGTGAACGTGGCCGGCGCCGGGGTGGCGGCGGCCGTGGAGAGGGCGGTGTCTTCGGCGTTGCTCATGGGCGTTGCATTGGTGATCAGACCTGCCGGTGGCGCGCCATGCGCCGTGCACCCGGCAGCAGGCGCAAGGCGCACGCAGCCGGGTGTGGTCTGGGAATGCTAGGCCGATGAGGCGTGAAGTAAGGCTCAAAAAGGGCGGTTTGCGCCGCCCTGTTGTCACTCTGTGCCGGTGCTCAGCAGGTCGCTGTCGGGCGGGCGCTTCGGCGCGGCCCGCTTGCGCGGCGGCCGGGGCGCGGCCAGCAGCGCGCTGTGGTGCACGAAGTCCGGTGCTGGCCCCACGTGCACGGCGCTCACGCCGTCTGCCAGCGGCGCGCAGCTCCGAAAGCCGGTCGGCCAGGCGTTCCAGCCGGGCGGGGCGCTGTGGCGCGTCCAGGGGGTGGCCAGCCGCGGTGCGGTGAAGGGGCCGGCGCCGCGCAGGCTGACCAGTGGCTCGTCGGCCAGGCCGGCGGGCCAGGTGGGGGCATCGCCGGGTTCGGTGGTGAATGGCTCAACCGACTCAGTGGCGGTGGTGTTGGTTGCAGCCGCAACGGCCGCCCACGGCAGTGCGTCGCTCAGCGTCCATTCCAGCGCCTGGCCCCAGCTGAAGGGCGGGGTGCGGGTGTCGGCTGCGCTGTCGGGCAGGTCGTCTGCGGCCAGTCGAGCGGCGGCTTCCCACTCCAGCTCGCTCGGCAGCCGCCGGCCGGCCCAGCGGCACCAGGCCAGGGCCTCATGCCGGCTGAGAAACAGCGCTGGCCAGCGCGGGTCCAGCGGCACCCACTGCCCGAACTGCGCGAGCAGCCAGTGGCCGTCGTCGCTGCGGCTGAGGTGCCGCGGCCGCAGCAGGTTCTGGCGGCGCACCCAGGCCCAGCCTTCGGGTGTCCACCAGCGGGGCTCCTCGTAGCCGCCGGCCTCGATGAAGGGCAAAAAGCGCGCCCAGTTGATGGGGGCGAGGTCGATCGCAAAGCCGTGCAGGGCCAGCTCGAAGGCCGGCCGTTCGTGGGCGGGGTGTTGGCCGGTGGGCGGGGCGCCGAAGTGGTGGGTGGCCGCAGGCACATCCAGATCATCGGCTGCGGCCGGGCAGGGCAGCGGGGAAGCCGCCAGCGGGCCGGGCGCCAGGCCCAGCGTCTGGCAGATGGTCAGCAGCAGCAGGCGCAGCTCGTCCTCGCGGCGCAGCGCCTGGCGGTAGGGGTGCAGCGCATCGTCGGTCTGCGGCGTGGTGGCCAGCAGGGCGAGCGTGCGCTGGCGGCTGGCGGCCAGCAGGCTGCGCAGCGTGGGCAGATCGGGCACGTCCTGGTGCCAGCGGCTGGCGTGGCTGAGGCCGGGCGCCACGGCCGCGTCGAGCCGGGGCAGCGGGGCGGCTGAGCGGGGGGTGTCCGGGCTGGCCTGCGGCCCGAGGCGGCGCAGCGGGTGGCGGGCAATCCACCAGTCCTCGGCCCAGGCCAGCTCGGCCAGCAGCCAGCGCGGCGGGCTGAGCTCGGGCAGCACGCGCAGCTCCAGGCCGGGCGGCAGGGCGGCCACCAGCGCGTCGAGCAGGCCGAGGGTGTGCTGGCGGGCATCGCTGAGCGCGGCGGCCAGCTCCTGGCGGCTGCCGTGGGCCAGGGTGTGCGGGAGGTCGAGGGTGTCTGCGGTCATCGGGCCGGGATTATCGCGGCCTCGGCTTGGCGCGCGCGGCGCTCTGCGCAGGCCGGTGGGCCGGCGTCAGGCCGTGGTGGCAGCCGCCAGCCCGTTGTCGAAGTGGGCGCGCATCAGCCGGGCGGCCGCTGCTGCGTCGCGGGCTTGCAGGGCGGCCATCACGGCGCGGTGTTCGGTCAGCGATTCATGCAGGCGGCCCTGCTTGAACAGCGAGTGGTGCCGGTTGAGCTTCATCACCTTGCGCAGGTCGCCCACGATCTGCTGACGCCAGCGGTTGCCCGCCGCGGCCAGCAGGTGCAGGTGGAACTGCTCGTTGGTGGCGAAGAAGGCGTCGCGCTGGTCCACCTGTTGTTCGAGCTGGTCATGCAGGGCCTGCAGCGCGGCCAGGTCGGCATCGGTGCCGTTCTGCGCGATGTCGGCGGCAGCGTCGCTTTCCAGCAGGCCCAGCAGGCGGTAGACCTGGTGCACGTCGTCGGCCGACATTTCGGTCACGTAGGCGCCGCGCCGCACCTTCATCGTCACCAAGCCTTCGACCGCCAGCACCTTCAGCGCCTCGCGCAGCGGCGTGCGGCTGATGCCGTAGTCCAGGCAAAGCTTCTGCTCGTCGATCCAGCTGCCGGGTTCGAGCGCGCGGTTGAAGATCTGCTCCCGCAGTTTTTCAGCGACCTGCAGGTACAGGGCCTGGGGGGCAAAAAGGGAAGCGTTGGCGGGCACGGGGTAGGGGCGTCAGACCGGTGTCAAGTTTGAATTCATAATTATGCATCACGTATCATGGCTGTCTTGTTGAGGAATTTGCCTGATCCCGGCATCTTCCGCACCACTGCACGGCCCCCTGGAGACCCCATGTCGAACGCCCCGGAATTCACCCCTGCCACCCTTGATCAATGGGCCAAGGCCGCTGCCAAGTCAGCGCCTGGCGGTGATGTGGGCGCCCTGAACTGGGTGACGCCCGAGGGCATCACGGTCAAGCCGCTGTACACGGCTGAAGACACGGCCAACCTGCCGCATGCCAATACGCTGCCCGGCTTCGCGCCGTTCGTGCGCGGCCCGCAGGCGACGATGTACGCGGTGCGCCCGTGGACGATCCGCCAGTACGCCGGCTTCTCGACCGCCGAAGAATCGAATGCCTTCTACCGCAAGGCCCTGGCGGCCGGCGGGCAGGGTGTGAGCGTGGCGTTCGACCTGGCCACCCACCGCGGCTATGACAGCGACCATCCGCGCGTGACCGGTGACGTGGGCAAGGCCGGCGTGGCGATCGATTCGGTCGAGGACATGAAGATCCTGTTCGACCAGATCCCGCTCGACAAGGTCAGCGTGAGCATGACGATGAACGGCGCCGTGCTGCCGGTGCTGGCCGGCTACGTGGTGGCGGCGGAAGAGCAGGGCGTATCGCAGGAGAAGCTCTCGGGGACCATCCAGAACGACATCCTCAAGGAGTTCATGGTCCGCAACACCTACATCTACCCGCCCGAGCCGTCGATGAAGATCATCGGCGACATCATCGAGTACACGGCGAAGAACATGCCGAAGTTCAACTCGATCTCGATCAGCGGCTATCACATGCAGGAAGCGGGCGCCAACCAGGCGCTGGAGCTGGCCTTCACCCTGGCCGATGGCAAGGAGTACGTGAAGACCGCGCTGGCCAAGGGCCTGGACGTCGACGAGTTCGCCGGTCGCCTGAGCTTCTTCTGGGCCATCGGGATGAACTTCTATCTCGAGATCGCCAAGATGCGCGCGGCCCGCCTGCTCTGGACCCGCATCATGACGGGTTTCAATGCCAAGAGCCCGAGGAGCCTGATGTTGCGCACCCACTGCCAGACCAGCGGCTGGAGCCTGACCGAGCAGGACCCCTACAACAACGTGGTGCGCACCACCATCGAGGCGATGGCGGCCGTGTTCGGCGGCACCCAGAGCCTGCACACCAACAGCTTCGACGAAGCCATTGCGCTGCCGACCGAGTTCTCGTCGCGCATCGCCCGCAACACCCAGCTCATCATCCAGGAAGAGACCCACATCACCAACGTGGTCGACCCCTGGGCCGGCTCGTTCATGATGGAAAAGCTCACCCAGGACATGGCCGACAAGGCCTGGGCCATCATCGAGGAAGTCGAGGCCATGGGCGGCATGACCAAGGCCGTGGACAGCGGCTGGGCCAAGCTGAAGATCGAAGCCAGCGCGGCCGAGAAGCAGGCCCGCATCGACTCGGGCAAGGACGTCATCGTCGGCGTCAACAAGTACAAGCTGAGCAAGCAGGATCCGGTCGACATCCTCGACATCGACAACGTCAAGGTGCGTGACGGCCAGATCGAGCGCCTGAACACCATCAAGGCGACCCGCGACGCCGCCGGCGTGCAGGCGGCGCTGACGGCCCTGACCGACGCTGCCCGCAGTGGCGAGGGCAACCTGCTGGACCTGGCCGTGAAGGCCATGCGCCTGCGCGCCACCGTGGGCGAGGTGAGCGACGCACTCGAAGTGGTGTACGGTCGCCACCGTGCAGACATCCAGAAGGTGACCGGTGTGTACGCTGCTGCCTACGACAGTGCCGAAGGCTGGGACAAGCTCAAGGGCGAGATCGCCCAGTTCGCGGAAGACGCCGGCCGTCGCCCCCGCGTGATGATCGCCAAGCTGGGCCAGGACGGCCACGACCGCGGCGCCAAGGTGGTGGCCACCGCGTTTGCCGATCTGGGCTACGACGTGGACATGGGCCCGCTGTTCCAGACGCCGGAAGAGTGCGCTCGCCAGGCCATCGAGAACGACGTGCATGCCGTGGGCATCAGCACGCTGGCCGCAGGTCACAAGACCCTGGTGCCGGCCATCATTGCCGAGCTGAAGAAGCAGGGTGCTGACGACATCATCGTGTTCGTCGGTGGCGTGATTCCGCAGCAGGATTACGGCTACCTCTACGACGCGGGCGTGAAGGGCATCTACGGCCCAGGCACGCCGATCCCGGTCAGCGCGAAGGATGTGCTGGAACAGATTCGTGCGGCCCAGGCCGCCTGAGGATCCCATGCCTGCCACCGCCGACATGAACCTGCGCCTGGCCCCGGCCGGCGAAGACGACTTCGATGCGCTGCTGTCGCTGCGCTTGGCCGCGATGCGCGAGAGCCTGGAGAAGGCCGGCCGCTTTGACGCGCAGCGTGCGCGCGAGCGGCTGTCGCGCGGCTACCTGCCGGCCTACACCCGCCACATCCTGAAGGACAACGAGCTGGTTGGCTTCGTGGTGGTGGTGCCCCGTGAGCACGACTGGTTGCTGGACCACCTCTACATCCACCCGAGCGCACAGGCGCTGGGTGTGGGTTCGTGGGTGCTGCAGCAGGTGCTCAAGGAGGCGGACGAGCAGCACAAGGCGGTCAGCGTGACGGCGCTCAAGCTGAGTGACGCCAACCGCTTCTACCTGCGCCACGGCTTCGTGCTGCAGGCCGAAGGCGAGTGGGACCTGTACTACCTGCGGCCCGCGCGCGCAGCCCGGGCTTGAGGGTTGAGCGTGCTGCCTGCCGTTGATTTGCCGGCTGCTGATGCGGCCTTGCTGGAGCATGTGGTGCAGGGCGCGCCCATGCAGCAGCGCCGTGCGGTGGCCAAGGCCATCACGTTGCTGGAATCGACCCGCGCCGACCACCGCTTGCGGGCCGATGCCCTGCTGAATGCCATGCTGCCGCACACCGGGCGTTCGTTCCGCCTGGGTATCTCCGGCGTGCCGGGCGTGGGCAAGAGCACTTTCATCGAGGCGCTGGGCCTGCACCTGATCGCCCGGGGCCACCGCGTGGCGGTGCTGGCGGTTGATCCATCCTCCAGCCTGTCGGGCGGCTCGATCCTCGGCGACAAGACGCGCATGGAGCAGCTCAGCGTGAACGAGGCCGCCTACATCCGGCCGAGCCCGAGCAGCGGCACGCTGGGCGGCGTGGCTGAAAAAACCCGCGAGGCCATGCTGGTGTGCGAGGCCGCCGGGCATGACGTGGTGATCATCGAAACCGTGGGCGTAGGCCAGAGCGAAACGGCGGTGTCGGGCATGACCGACATGTTCTGCCTGCTGCAACTGCCCAATGCGGGCGACGACCTGCAGGCCATCAAGAAGGGCGTGATGGAAATCGCCGATCTGGTGGTCATCAACAAGGCCGACATCGATGAAAACGCCGCCACCCGTGCGCGGGCGCAGATCACCTCGTCACTGCGCATTTATGGCCACCACGGCCATGGCGAAGACGGCGCGCAGGCCGCGGCGCCGTGGATGCCCGAAGTGATGCAGATGAGCGCGTTGCGCAACCAGGGCGTGGATGCCTTCTGGGCCACGGTGGGCCGCTTTCGCGCGCTGCAGGAAGCCAGTGGCCGACTGACCGAGCGCCGCCATGCCCAGGACGAAGCCTGGATGTGGGAGCGCATTGATGTCGGCCTGAAGGCCCGTTTCCGCGCGCATGCCGATGTGAACCAGACGCTGTCTGCGCTGACGCAAGACGTGCGCGCTGGCCGTGTGGCAGCCTCGGTGGCTGCCCGGCGGCTGCTTGATTTGTTCCATTGACGCCGAGGGTGAACCACCGCGGCGGCTTGTGTTGAATTGACTTGATTTCGAGTGAGAGTGCCTGAGGAGCCAACCATGCATGACATCCAGCAGATGCTTGAAGAAAAGCGCGCCAAAGCCCGACTGGGCGGTGGTGAAAAGCGCATCGAGGCGCAGCACCGCAAGGGCAAGCTGACCGCCCGCGAACGGCTGGAGCTGCTGTTCGACGAAGGCACCTTCGAAGAATGGGACATGTTCGTCGAACACCGCTGCGTGGACTTCGGCATGGAAGACACCAAGATCCCTGGCGACGGTGTGGTGACCGGCTACGGCATGATCAACGGCCGCCTGGCGTTCTCCTTCAGCCAGGACTTCACCGTCTTTGGTGGCGCGCTGAGTGAATCGCACGCCGAGAAGATCTGCAAGGTGATGGACCAGGCGATGAAGGTTGGCGCGCCGGTGATCGGCCTGAACGATTCGGGCGGTGCCCGCATCCAGGAAGGCGTGGCCTCGCTTGGTGGTTATGCCGACGTGTTCCAGAAGAACGTGATGGCCTCGGGCGTGATCCCGCAGATCAGCATGATCATGGGGCCGTGCGCCGGTGGCGCGGTGTATTCGCCGTCGATGACCGACTTCATCTTCATGGTCCGCGATTCGTCGTACATGTTCGTCACTGGCCCCGAGGTCGTGAAGACCGTGACGCATGAAGATGTGACGGCAGAAGAGCTGGGCGGCGCCACCACCCACACCACCAAGAGCGGCGTGGCCGACCTGGCTTTCGACAACGACGTGGAAGCGCTGCTGATGCTGCGCCGCTTCTTCAACTACCTGCCGCTGAACAACCGCGAGAAGCCGCCGGTGCGCCCGAGCGGTGATGCCGCGAACCGGCTGGATTATTCGCTCGACACGCTGGTGCCCGAGAACGCCAACAAGCCCTACGACATCAAGGAGCTGATCCTGAAGGTGGTGGACGACGGTGACTTCTTCGAGCTGCAGCCCGACTACGCCGCCAACATCGTGATCGGCATGGCGCGCATGGAAGGCCAGACGGTCGGCATCGTGGCCAACAACCCGCTGGTGCTGGCCGGCTGCCTGGACATCAAGAGCTCGATCAAGGCCGCGCGCTTCGTGCGCTTCTGCGATGCCTTCAACATCCCGGTCATCACCTTCGTCGATGTGCCGGGTTTCATGCCGGGCACGAGCCAGGAGTACGGCGGCATCATCAAGCACGGCGCCAAGCTGCTGTATGCGTATGCCGAATGCACGGTGCCGAAGGTCACGGTCATCACCCGCAAGGCTTACGGCGGCGCGTATGACGTGATGGCCTCGAAGCACCTGCGTGGTGACGTGAACTTCGCCTGGCCGAACGCCGAGATCGCGGTGATGGGTGCCAAGGGCGCGGTGGAGATCATCTTCCGCGAAGACAAGGGCGACCCGGTCAAGCTGGCGGCCCGCGAGGCCGAATACAAGGCCCGCTTCGCCAACCCATTCGTGGCCGGCGCACGCGGCTTCATCGACGACGTCATCCAGCCGCACGAAACCCGAAAGCGCATCTGCCGATCGCTGGTGATGCTGCGCGACAAGAAGCTGGAAAACCCGTGGCGCAAGCACGGAAACATCCCACTGTAACGAGGCCCCCACGCTCCCTGCCGGTCGCTGCCCCCCGAGGGGGCTCATGCAGCGGCCCGGCAGAGCCGGTTCCGCGCATGCGGCTAGGTTGAAATCCAGAGCGACGCGACGCGACGCTCGTTGATCGAAGGTCAACACTATGTTTAAGAAGATTCCTATTGCGAGCTGCGGTGAAAACGGCCGCAAGGCCGTTTCGGCGAAGCCAGATTGCCTGGTGCGCGAAGCGCACGCAGGCGAGTTCCCCGCGGAGACCAACCATGTTTAAGAAGATCCTCATTGCCAACCGCGGGGAAATCGCCTGCCGGGTGATCAAGACGGCCCGCAAGATGGGCATCAAGACGGTGGCGGTTTATTCCGAGGCCGACAAGGACGCACGCCATGTGGAGCTGGCCGATGAGGCCGTGCTGCTCGGCCCGGCGCCTTCGCGTGAAAGCTATCTGGTGGCCGACAAGATCATCGCGGCGGCCAAGGCCACTGGCGCTGAAGCGGTGCACCCGGGTTACGGCTTCCTCTCCGAGAACGAAGCGTTCGCGCGTCGTTGCGAGGAAGAGGGCATCACCTTCATCGGCCCGAAGCACTATTCCATCGCCGCGATGGGCGACAAGATCGCCTCGAAGAAGCTGGCGAACGAGGCCAGGGTCAACACCATTCCGGGCTACAACGACGCCATCGACACGCCCGAGCAGGCCGTGGAGATTGCCAAGGGCATCGGCTATCCGGTGATGATCAAGGCCAGTGCCGGCGGTGGTGGCAAGGGCCTGCGCGTGGCCTTCAACGACAAGGAAGCCTTCGAGGGCTTTGCTTCGTGCCGCAACGAAGCCCGCAACAGCTTCGGCGATGACCGCGTGTTCATCGAGAAGTACGTGCTGGAGCCGCGCCACATCGAGATCCAGGTGCTGGGTGACAGCCACGGCAACGTGCTGTACCTGCATGAGCGCGAATGCTCGATCCAGCGTCGTCACCAGAAGGTGATCGAGGAAGCGCCGTCGCCGTTCATTTCCGACGAAACCCGCAAGGCCATGGGCGAGCAGGCCGTGGCTCTGGCCAAGGCCGTGAAGTACCAGAGCGCCGGCACCGTGGAGTTCGTGGTCGGCAAGGACCAGGACTTCTACTTCCTGGAAATGAACACCCGCCTGCAGGTGGAGCACCCGGTGACGGAGTGCATCACCGGCCTGGACCTGGTGGAGCAGATGATCCGCGTGGCCGCGGGTGAGCGACTGGCGTTTGCACAGGCCGACATCAAGCGCGACGGCTGGGCCATCGAGTGCCGCATCAACGCCGAAGACCCGTTCCGCAACTTCCTGCCGTCGACCGGCCGACTGGTGCGTTATGCACCGCCGGCCCAGCAGCTGGAGCAGTCGGTGGAAACGCTGCAAGGCCCGGCCTATGCCGACGGCAAGTACGGCGGCGTGCGGGTGGACACCGGCGTGTACGAAGGCGGCGAGATCCCGATGTTCTACGACTCGATGATCGCCAAGCTCATCGTGCACGGCCGTGATCGCAATGACGCGATCGCCAAGATGCGCGCGGCGCTGAACGGCTTCGTGATTCGCGGCATCAGCAGCAACATCCCGTTCCAGGCGGCCTTGCTGGCCCACCCGAAGTTCGTGACGGGCGCCTTCAACACCGGCTTCATCGCCGAGCATTACAGCCAGGGCTTCAAGGCCGAAGATGTGCCGCACGACGACCCGTTGTTCCTGGTCGCCATCGCCGCCTTCGTGCGCCGCAAGGCGCGTGAGCGTGCGGCCGGCATCAGCGGCCAGCTGCCTGGCCACGGTGTGAAGAACGACGCTGATCTGGTGGTGGTGCAGCTCGGCCCGAATGGCCAGCATGTGCACCACGCCGTGAACCTGCCGGTGTTTGACGCCGCGCGTGGTGCGGCCGATGTGCAGGTGGGCGACAAGGTGTATGCCATCGAGAGCCGCACCAAGCTGGGCGACATCCTGATGACCGGCACCGTGAACGGCAAGCCTTTCAGCGCCCAGGTGGAGCGGGTGGCGGGCAAGAACCCGCTGGCGCTGCGCGTGGCCCACAACGGCACGCAGCTCGATGCGCTGGTGCTGCTGCCGCGCGCTGCCGAGCTGTTCAAGCTGATGCCCTACAAGGCGCCGCCGGACCTGAGCAAGTTCCTGCTGTCGCCGATGCCGGGCCTGCTGGTGGACGTGGCGGTGAGCGTGGGCCAGAAGGTGCTGGCCGGCGAGAAGCTGGCGGTGATCGAAGCCATGAAGATGGAGAACATCCTCGTGGCCACGCAGGACTGCGTGGTCAAGGAAGTGCGCGCGCAGAAGGGCGAAAGCCTGAGCGTGGACCAGCACATCATCGCCTTCGAGTGAGCCGCCATGAGCAAGCCTTTCAAGATCCTCGGCATCCAGCAGATTGCCATCGGCGGGCCTGACAAGCAGCGGCTCAAGTCCCTGTGGGTCGACATGCTTGGCCTGCAGGTCAAGAGCACGTTTGTCAGCGAGCGCGAGAACGTGGATGAAGACATCTGCGCGCTCGGCAGTGGCCCCACCGCGGTGGAGGTCGATTTGATGCAGCCCATCGACCCACACAAGAAGCCGGCCGTGCACCTGACGCCGCTGAACCATGTGGGCCTGTGGGTTGACGACCTGCCAAAGGCCGTCGAGTGGATGACGGCGAACGGCGTGCGGTTTGCCCCGGGGGGTATCCGCCCGGGCGCGGCCGGACACGACATCTGCTTCATCCATCCGAAGGGCAACGACGACTTCCCGCTGTGCGGTGAAGGCGTGCTGATCGAGCTGGTGCAGGCGCCGCCTGACGTGGTGGCTGCACTGGGCTGAAACAGGGCCGAAATGACAGGGCAGCGTCAGCGTGACGCAGTGCAATAGAGGTCAGAAGGCCCGGCACGCCATGAGGAGACATTCAATGACGAACTACGCTGAATTCCATCGCCGCTCCATTGAGGACCGCGATGGTTTCTGGACCGAACAGGCCTGCCTGGTGGACTGGCACGAGCCCTTCACCCAGGTGTGCGATTACAGCGAACCACCGTTCGCGAAATGGTTTGCCGGCGGCAAGACCAACCTGTGCCACAACGCAGTAGACCGCCACCTGAAAGACCGGCCGGACCAGAACGCGCTGATCTTCGTGTCCACCGAAACGGGCATCGAGCAGACCTACAGCTTCCGCGAGCTGCACGCCGAGGTGCAGCGCATGGCGGCCATCCTGCTGTCGCTGGGCGTGAAGCAGGGCGACCGGGTGTTGATCTACATGCCGATGATTGCCGAGGCCTGCTTCGCGATGCTGGCCTGCGCCCGCATCGGTGCGATCCACTCGGTGGTGTTTGGCGGCTTCGCCAGCCACTCACTTGCCAGCCGCATCGACGATGCCCAGCCGGTGGCCATCATCAGCGCCGACGCCGGCATGCGTGGCGGCAAGGTGGTGCCCTACAAGCACCTGCTCGATGAAGCCGTGTCGCTGAGCACCCACAAGCCGGCGAAGGTGCTGATGGTGAACCGCGGCCTGGCCGAGTTCAGCCGCACCGCCGGGCGAGACGAAGACTACGCGTCGCTGCGCGAGCAGCACCTCGACACGGTGGTGCCCTGCGCCTGGGTCGACAGCACGCACCCGAGCTACATCCTCTACACCAGCGGCACCACCGGCAAGCCCAAGGGCGTGCAGCGCGACACCGGCGGCTACGCCGTGGCGCTGGCGGCCAGCATGCGGCACATCTACATGGGCCAGCCTGGCGGCACGTTCTTCTCCACCAGCGACATCGGCTGGGTGGTGGGGCACAGCTACATCATCTACGGCCCGCTGATCAACGGCATGGCGACCATCATGTACGAGGGCCTGCCCACCCGCCCGGACGCCGGCGTGTGGTGGAGCCTGGTCGAGAAGTACAAGGTCAACGTGATGTTCAGCGCGCCCACGGCCGCGCGGGTGCTCAAGAAGCAGGACCCTGCCTACCTGACCAAGTACGACCTCTCCAGCCTGCAGGCGCTGTTCCTGGCCGGCGAGCCGCTGGACGAGCCGACGGCCACCTGGATGTCGGACGCCATCCACAAGCCTGTCATCGACAACTACTGGCAGACCGAAACCGGCTGGCCGATCATGGCCGTGTGCAACGGTATCGAGCCGGCCGCCACCAAGTTCGGCTCACCCGGCAAGGCGGTCTACGGCTTTGATGTGCGATTGATTGACGAGACCACCGGCGCCGAGATCACCGAGCCCAACCAGAAGGGCGTGATTGCCGTGGAAGGCCCGCTGCCGCCGGGGTGTCTGCAGACCGTGTGGGGCGACGACGCCCGCTACGTGAAGACCTACTGGAGCAGCATCCACGGACGCACCATGTACAGCACCTTCGACTGGGGCGTGAAGGATGCCGATGGCTACTTCTACATCCTGGGCCGCACCGACGACGTGATCAACGTGGCCGGGCACCGCCTGGGCACCCGCGAGATCGAGGAGAGCATCAGCAGCCATCCGGCCGTGGCCGAAGTGGCGGTGGTGGGTGTGGCTGACGCGCTGAAGGGGCAGGTGGCCGTGGCCTTTGCCGTGCTGAAGGACAGCGGATCGGCTGCGTCCCCAGCCGATGCGCTGAAGCTGGAAGGCTCGATCATGAAGCTGGTGGATGACCAGCTCGGCGCAGTGGCCCGCCCGGCACGGGTGCGGTTTGTCAGCGTGCTGCCCAAGACGCGCAGCGGCAAGCTGCTGCGCCGCGCCATCCAGGCGGTGTGCGAGGGCCGCGACCCGGGTGACCTGACCACCATGGAAGACCCCGGCGCCCTGCAGCAGGTCAAGGACGTGATCACCGCCTGACCAGCACCCAGGCCACCACCCGGTGGCCTTTTTTATGCCATGACTGAAAAAAAATGGCGGTGAAGGCCAGGAAATTTCACGATGTGAAGTCTGACTTCAAAATTGACAGCCAACGGTCAGCGGATCCCTTCAAAATCGCGCGCATTGCGCTTTGGCTTGCGCCTGGTCGCCCCTGACCGGCACAGGCATGCCCTTACCAAACACACCAGGAGATACGCGATGAGTTCTCAGCAGCCCACCATCATCTACACGCTGACCGATGAAGCCCCTCTGCTGGCGACGGCCTCGTTCCTGCCGATCGTGCGCACGTTTGCCGCTTCGGCTGACGTGAAGGTCGACACCGCTGACATCTCGGTGGCGAACCGCATCCTGGGCGAGTTCCCCGACTTCCTGACCGACGAGCAGAAGGTGCCCAACACCCTGGCCGAACTGGGCAAGAAGACGCTGCAAGCCGATGCCAACATCATCAAGCTGCCGAACATCAGCGCCTCGCAGAACCAGCTGATCGCGGCCATCCGCGAACTGCAGGCCAAGGGCTACGCGATTCCCGATTACCCGGAAGCGCCCAAGACCGAAGAAGAGAAGGCCCTGCGCGCCCGCTACGCCAAGTGCATCGGCTCGGCCGTGAACCCGGTGCTGCGTGAAGGCAACTCCGACCGCCGCGCCCCGAAGGCCGTCAAGGAATACGCCCGCAAGAACCCGCACAGCATGGCCGAGTGGAGTCAGGCGTCGCGTTCGCACGTCTCGCACATGCACCACGGCGACTTCTATCACGGCGAAAAGTCGATCACCCTCGACCGCGCCCGTGACGTGAAGATGGAGCTGATCACCAAGAGCGGCAAGACGCTGGTGCTGAAGCAGAAGGTTTCGCTGCTGGACCGTGAAGTCATCGACAGCATGTTCATGAGCAAGAAGGCCTTGCTCGAGTTCTATGAGCGCGAGATTGAAGACGCGCGCAAGACCGGCGTGATGTTCTCGCTGCACGTGAAGGCCACGATGATGAAGGTCTCGCACCCCATCGTCTTCGGCCATTGCGTCAAGATCTTCTACAAGGAAGCGTTCGAGAAGCACGCCAAGCTGTTCGAAGAGCTGGGCGTGAATGTCAACAACGGCATGGCCAACCTGTACGACAAGATCTCGACGCTGCCGCAAAGCAAGCAGGACGAGATCAAGCGTGACCTGCACGCCTGCCACGAAAACCGCCCCGAGCTGGCAATGGTGGACTCGGCCAAGGGCATCACCAACTTCCACTCGCCGAATGACGTGATCGTGGACGCCTCGATGCCGGCCATGATCCGCAACGGCGGCAAGATGTGGGATGCCAACGGCCGACTGAAGGATGTGAAGGCCGTGATGCCGGAATCGACCTTCGCCCGCATCTACCAGGAGATGATCAACTTCTGCAAGTGGCATGGCGCCTTCGATCCGAAGACCATGGGCACGGTGCCGAACGTGGGCCTGATGGCGCAGCAGGCCGAAGAGTACGGCTCGCACGACAAGACCTTCGAGATCACCGAAGACGGCGTGGCCAACATCACCGACCTGGCCACCGGCGAAGTGCTGCTGAGCGAGAACGTGGAGCAGGGCGACATCTGGCGCATGTGCCAGGTGAAGGACGCTGCGATCCGTGACTGGGTCAAGCTGGCCGTCAACCGCGCCCGCAACTCCGGCATGCCGGTGGTGTTCTGGCTCGACGCCTACCGCCCGCACGAAGCGCAGCTGATCACCAAGGTCAAGATGTACCTGCATGAGCACAACACGGCCGGTCTGGACATCCAGATCATGAGCCAGGTGCGTGCCATGCGTTACACGCTGGAGCGCGTCATCCGCGGCCAGGACACCATCAGCGCGACCGGCAACATCCTGCGCGACTACCTGACCGACCTGTTCCCGATCATGGAGCTGGGCACCTCGGCCAAGATGCTGTCGATCGTGCCTCTGATGGCCGGTGGTGGCATGTACGAAACCGGTGCCGGCGGCTCGGCCCCGAAGCACGTGCAGCAGCTGGTGGAAGAAAACCATCTGCGCTGGGACTCGCTGGGTGAATTCCTGGCGCTGGCCGTGAGCCTGGAAGACCTGGGCCTGAAGACCGGCAACAACAAGGCCAAGGTGCTGGCCAAGACGCTGGACGCCGCCACCGGCAAGCTGCTGGACAACAACAAGGGCCCGAGCCCGAAGACCGGCCAGCTGGACAACCGCGGCAGCCAGTTCTATCTGGCCATGTACTGGGCGCAGGCCCTGGCAGCGCAGACCGAAGAGCCGGAACTGGCTGCCAAGTACGCCACCCTGGCCAAGACCCTGACCGACAACGAAGCCGCCATCGTGGCCGAGCTGTCGGCGGTGCAGGGCCAGCCGGCCGACATCGGCGGCTACTACAAGCCTGACTTCGACAAGCTCGACAAGATCATGCGCCCGAGCGCCACGCTGAACGCAGCGCTGGCCGCCTTCGCAGGCTGATCAACCAAGCAGGCCGTTCGCGGCCTTCTGACAAAGCCACCTTCGGGTGGCTTTTTTTCGCCTGTGCCTGGGGTGGGGCGATGGAATGAGATCATTTATCCTTCGCCATGCGCGAAGGCTTGGTTCACAACTGCCGTGTGCGCTTTGCTCAGCCTTCGCGCATCATTCGCTTCAGCGAAGGACTGCTGGCTGGGTGCTTACCGGTGCCCCCCCAAAGCTGTGACGCTCGCCTGACCGAGGCGAACCGTTGCTGATACATGCGGCCTCTTCGCGCCTTCTTCGTTTGCTGTGCCTTGCAGCCGCCATGCGCTTCGACCTCGTCACGCTCAATCTGGTGCTCGCCATTGCCGAGACCCGCAACATCACGCGGGCCGCGGAGCGCGAGCATTTGGCGTTGGCGGCCGCCAGCAAGCGGCTGAAAGACCTGGAAACCCGCCTGGGCGTGCAGCTGTTCGAGCGCCGCGCCCGCGGTGTGGAACCCACCGAAGCGGGCCGCGCGCTGGTGCGCCACATCCGCGGCCTGAACGCATCGCTGCATGCGCTGGAAAGCGAAGTGGTTGAGTTCAGCCGGGGCATCAAGGGCCACCTGCGGATCGCGGCCAATGCGGCGGCGATTGCCGAGAGCCTGCCCGCTGATCTGGCCGCGTTCTCGCGGGAGCATCCGCACATCCGCATCAGCCTGGAAGACATGACCAGCACGGCGGTGCAGCAGGCGGTGGCCGAAGGGCGGGCCGACGTGGGCGTGTTTGCGCCGCCGCTGGTGGACGCCCGCCTGCGGGCCTGGCCCTACCGCGAGGGCGAGCTGGCTGTGGTGCTGCCGCGAGGCCATGCGCTGTCGGCGGCCACCGAGCCGCTGCCCTTCGAGGCCTTGCTGGATTACGACATCGTCGGCCTGCACATCGGCGCCTCGGTGCATGAGCTGATGTTGCAGCGCGCACTGGAGCGTGGTCGCACCCTGAACGCCCGCCTGCAGGTACGCGGTTTTGATGCGATTGCCCAGCTGGTGGATGCTGGCCTCGGCGTGGCGGTGCTGCCCGCGGCCGTGGCGCACCGGTTTGCCCGACTCTTTGCCATCGACGTGCGCCCGCTGGATGAGGCGTGGGCGCGTCGCCGTTACCTGATTGCCGCCCGCGAGCAGGCCGTGCTGCCGGCCGTGGTGCAGCGCTTCGTGGATGCACTGGCGCAGCCTGAGCAACTTCCCTGACAATTCAACCCTGAACTGGCGCAGCTGCCCGAGAGGGCCGGCAGCGCCCCACAAACACCCGAGACTCAACATGACCGCACGCACCCTGTATGACAAGCTGTGGGACGAGCACGTCGTCCACACCGAGGAAGACGGCACGGCCACGCTCTATATCGACCGCCACCTGGTGCATGAGGTCACCAGCCCGCAGGCGTTCGAGGGCCTGGACATCGCTGGCCGCAAGGTCTGGCGCCTGTCGGCCAATCTGGCCGTGAGCGACCACAACGTGCCCACGACCGACCGCAGCGAAGGCATTGCCGACCCCATCTCCAAGCTGCAGGTGGACACGCTCGACAACAACTGCGACCGCTTCGGCATCACGCAGTTCAAGATGAGCGACAAGCGCCAGGGCATCGTCCACGTGATCGGCCCGGAGCAGGGCGCCACGTTGCCGGGCATGACGGTGGTCTGCGGCGACAGCCACACCAGCACCCATGGTGCCTTTGGTGCGCTGGCCCATGGCATCGGCACCTCCGAGGTGGAGCACGTGCTGGCCACCCAGACGCTGCTGGCCAAGAAGGCCAAGAACATGCTGGTGCGCGTCGACGGCCAGGTGGCCCGGGGCGTGGGTGCCAAGGACATCGTGCTGGCCATCATCGGCAAGATCGGCACGGCCGGCGGCACGGGTTACACGATTGAATTCGCAGGCACCGCCATTCGTGCGCTGAGCATGGAAGGCCGCATGACGGTGTGCAACATGGCCATCGAGGCAGGCGCACGCGCCGGCCTGGTGGCGGTGGACGACACCACGCTGGCCTACGTGAAGGGCCGTCCGTTCAGCCCGCAGGGCGTGGAGCTGGAGCAGGCCGTGACCTACTGGCGCACGCTGCACTCCGACGAAGGCGCCTTCTTCGACAAGGTGGTGGAGCTCGACGCCGCGCGCATCCAGCCGCAGGTCACCTGGGGCACCTCGCCGGAAATGGTGCTGTCGATCGAAGACCGCATCCCTGATCCGGACAAGGAAAAGGACGCCGTCAAGCGTGGCGCCATCGAACGTGCCCTGCAGTACATGGCGCTGGAGCCGAACAAGGCCATCAGCGACGTGCACATCGACAAGGTGTTCATCGGCTCATGCACCAACAGCCGCATTGAAGACATGCGCGAAGCCGCCGCCGTGGTCAAGCACCTGGGCGGCCGGGTGGCGAGCAACGTGAAGCTGGCGCTGGTGGTGCCGGGCTCGGGCCTGGTGAAGGCGCAGGCGGAAGCCGAAGGCCTGGACCAGATCTTCCGCGCCGCGGGTTTCGAGTGGCGTGAGCCGGGCTGCAGCATGTGCCTGGCCATGAACGCTGACCGGCTGGAGCCGGGCGAGCGTTGCGCCTCCACCAGCAACCGCAATTTCGAAGGTCGCCAGGGCGCCGGCGGCCGTACCCACCTCGTCAGCCCGGCCATGGCCGCTGCGGCAGCGATGGCGGGCCATTTTGTTGACGTGCGCCGCGTGGCCTGAAAGGAAACATCGTCATGAAGAAGCTGTTTGTCGTCGTCGCCACCCTGGCGCTGCTGTCGGCCTGCAACACCTTTGAAGGCATCGGCAAGGACATCCAGAAAGCCGGCGAGTCCATCGAAGGCGCGGCCAAGAAGAAGTAATCCCATGCAAGCATTTACCCTGCACAAGGGCCTCGTGGCCCCGATGGACCGTGAGAACGTCGATACCGACGCGATCATCCCCAAGCAATTCCTGAAGTCGATCAAGCGCACGGGTTTCGGCCCGAACCTGTTCGATGAGTGGCGCTACCTGGACGCCGGCGAGCCCGGTCAGGATCCGGCCACCCGCAAGTCGAACCCCGACTTCGTGCTGAACCAGCCGCGTTACCAGGGCGCCAGCGTGCTGCTGGCCCGCAACAACTTCGGCTGCGGCTCCAGCCGCGAACACGCGCCCTGGGCGCTGGAGCAATACGGCTTCCGCGCCATCATTGCGCCGAGCTTCGCCGACATCTTCTTCAACAACTGCTTCAAGAACGGCGTCTTGCCGATCGTGTTGTCGGAGTCGCAGGTTGCTGCGCTGTTCGATGAAGTGCATGCCTTCCCGGGCTATCAGCTGACGGTGGATCTGCCGCGCCAGGTGGTCATCAAGGCCGACGGCACCGAGCTGCCGTTCGAAGTGCAGGCCTTCCGCAAGTACTGCCTGGTGAACGGGTTTGACGACATCGGCCTGACCCTGCGTCACGCCGAGAAGATCAAGGCCTACGAGGCCGAGCGCCTGGCCAAGATGCCCTGGCTGAATACCCGCCTGGTCGGCTGAGCAAACAAAGAGACAACCCCATGACGATGAAGATTGCAGTGCTGCCTGGTGATGGCATCGGGACCGAGATCGTGGCCGAGGCCGTGCGCGTGCTCAACGTGCTCGACCTGCCGTTCGAGATGGAAGAAGCCAAGGTGGGCGGTGCCGCCTACGAGGCCCACGGCCACCCGCTGCCCGACTCGACGCTGAACCTGGCCAAGGCTTCTGACGCCATCCTGTTCGGCGCGGTGGGCGACTGGAAGTACGACACGCTGGACCGCCCGCTGCGCCCTGAACAAGCCATCCTGGGCCTGCGCAAGCACCTGGGTCTGTTCGCCAACTTCCGCCCGGCCATCTGCTACGAGGAACTGGTGGGCGCGTCCAGCCTGAAGCCCGAGCTGATCGCGGGCCTCGACATCCTGATCATCCGCGAGCTGACCGGCGACATCTACTTCGGCCAGCCGCGTGGCCGCCGCATCGCCACCGACGGGCATTTCCCCGGCGCTGAAGAAGCCTTTGACACTATGCGCTACTCGCGCCCGGAAATCGAGCGCATCGCCCACGTCGCTTTCCAGGCCGCCCGCAAGCGCAGCAAGAAGGTCACGTCGGTCGACAAGGCCAATGTGCTGGAGACCTTCCAGTTCTGGAAGGACGTGGTGACCGAGGTGCACAAGGCGTACCCGGACGTCGAGCTCGAGCACATGTACGTCGACAACGCCGCGATGCAGCTGGTGAAGGCGCCGAAGAAGTTCGACGTGCTGTTCACCGGCAACATGTTTGGCGACATCCTGTCGGACGAGGCTTCGATGCTGACCGGCTCGATCGGCATGCTGCCTTCGGCCTCGCTGAACGCCAAGGGCCAGGGCCTGTATGAGCCCAGCCATGGCAGCGCCCCCGACATCGCCGGCAAGGGCGTGGCCAATCCATTGGCTACAATCCTGTCCGCTGCCATGATGCTCCGTTTCTCACTCCAACAGCCCGAGGCTGCCGACCGTATCGAGTCGGCCGTCAAATCGGTGCTGGCTGCCGGCTACCGCACGCCGGACATCTGGAGCGAGGGCACCCAGAAGGTGGGCACGCGTGAGATGGGTGATGCCGTGGTTGCGGCTATCACCGGCAAAACGATTACCAAGAGCTGACAGCTCGGTTTCGTCTCGCCCCAACACCTGGACCCCGGCGAACGAGCCGGGAGGTTCCGGGGTTCAGGGCAACGCACCACACTAGGAAATTTAGACATGGCACTCGTTGGATTGGTCGGATGGCGCGGCATGGTGGGCTCTGTCCTCATGGACCGCATGGTTGCCGAAGGCGACTTTGACCTGATTGAACCGCTGTTCTTCTCGACCTCGAACTCGGGCGGCAAGGCCCCGTCGATGGCGAAGAACGAAACCACGCTGCAAGACGCGTTCGACATCGACGCGCTCAAGCGCTGCGACATCATCATCACCGCCCAGGGCGGCGACTACACCACCGCGGTGTTCCCGAAGCTGCGCGCAGCCGGCTGGAACGGCCACTGGATCGACGCGGCTTCGACGCTGCGCATGGAGTCCGACGCGGTCATCATCCTGGACCCGGTCAACATGCCGGTGATCAAGGACGCACTGGCCAAGGGCGGCAAGAACTGGGTCGGCGGCAACTGCACCGTCAGCTGCATGCTGATGGGCGTGGGCGCGCTCTACAAGGCCGGTCTGGTCGAGTGGATGAGCACCCAGACCTACCAGGCCGCTTCCGGCGGCGGTGCCCAGCACATGCGCGAGCTTCTGACGCAGTACGGCACGCTGAATGCCGAGGTCAAGGCGCTGCTTGACGACCCGAAGAGCGCGATCCTCGAGATCGACCGCAAGGTCATCGCCAAGCAGCGTGCCCTCACCGGCGCCGAGACGGCCAATTTCGGCGTGCCCCTGGGCGGCTCGCTGATTCCCTGGATCGACAAGGATCTGGGCAACGGCATGTCCAAGGAAGAGTGGAAGGGCATGGCCGAGACCAACAAGATCCTCGGCCTGGGTGAGGGCTTCGGCTCGACCGCCATTCCGGTCGATGGTTTCTGCGTGCGTGTCGGTGCGATGCGCTGCCACAGCCAGGCCCTGACCTTCAAGCTCAAGAAGGACGTGCCGCTGGCCGACATCGAAGCCATGATCGCCGCCGACAACGAGTGGGTGAAGGTGGTGCCGAACACCCGCGAGGCCACGATCACCGATCTGACGCCCGTGGCCGTGACCGGCACGATGACCATCCCGGTCGGCCGTATCCGCAAGCTGGCCATGGGCCCGGAATACGTCGGCGCGTTCACCATCGGTGACCAGCTGCTGTGGGGCGCTGCCGAACCGCTGCGCCGCATGCTGCGCATCCTGCTCGACAAGTGATGTTTCGGGGCCTTGTGCCCCGTTTGCACCCACCAACGCCCGGTCTGCGCAAGCACACCGGGCGTAGTTGTATCTGGATGATTCGCCGCGTTGCCCACCGGCAACATCGGCTTTCACCCGGATGAGTGAAAACGAGCGTTCCTGCAAATGTGACGTTTTGCATGAGCTTGGCAAGCTATATGCTTGTTACCGTAGTGTTTTCTCGCCTGTTACGTTTCGCGTCAGAAACTGACAAGTGCGGGCTGACTGTCGTTGGCAGCGGGCGGATAATTCCGGCTCGCTGATTGCGTTCTGGAGACGCTTTGAAGATCACCTCATCCCGGGCCAATGGCCCCGTGCTTTCCGCCGTCGCGGCTGCTGCCCTGCTGGTGGTTCACCCGACTGTTTCGGCGCTGAGCCTGGGTCGGCTGAATGTCCAGTCGACGCTGGGCGAACCGCTGCGCGCCGAGATTGACATCACCAGTCTGTCGCCTGACGAGGCCGCTTCGCTGCGCGCGTCGGTGGCTGCACCTGATGCCTTCCGCGCTGCCGGCGTTGACTTCAACCAGGTGCTCCAGGGCGCGCAGGCCACGCTGGCCCGACGCGCGGACGGTCGTCCCTACATCCGCCTGACGGGCGACAAGTCGGTCAGCGAACCGTTTGTCGACGTCATCCTCGATTTCGCGTGGGCCAATGGTCGCCTCCAGCGCTCGTACACCCTGCTGATTGACCCGCCGCGTACCGCGCCGCCGCCCGCTGCTGCCACCACCTCTCCGGTGATCAGCGCAGCGCCTGCGCCGGCCGCGCCTGTGGTGGCTCGTCCGCCGGCACCGGTGCCAGCACCGGTTGTCGCCTCGCCGCCGCCGAGCCCGCCTGCGGCTGCCCCGGTCGCGGTTGCACCGAAGCCCGCCAAGCCCGCTGCATCGGCGCCTGCGCCGGCAGCTGGTGCTGACACCGTCAAGGTCCGCGCTGGCGATACGCTGTCGTCGATCGCTGCGGCGAACCAGCGTCCCGGCGTCTCGCTGGATCAGATGCTGGTTGCGCTTTACCGCAACAACGAGCAGGCCTTCGTCAACAACAACATGAACCGCCTGAAGGCCGGTGCCGTGTTGTCGCTGCCGGACGAGCAGGCTGCTGCTGCGGCTTCGCAGGCCGAGGCTCGCAAGGTCATCCAGGCGCACAGCGCTGATTTCTCCAGCTTCCGCCAGCGCGTGGCCACGGCCGCGCCGCAGGTCAAGACGACCGAGCCTGCTCGCCAGGCCACCGGCAAGGTCGAGGCGGCCGTGAAGGACCGCAAGGCCGATGTGGCGCCGACGCCTGACCAGCTCAAGCTGTCGCGTGCAAATGCCGCCTCGGCCGTGCCGGAAGCCAAGGTCTCGAAGGAAACCGAGCGCAAGGCCGCTGACGCCCGCGTGGCTGAACTCGCGCGCAACGTCGCCGAGCTGAAGAAGCTGCAGGCAGGCACCAAGCCGGTAGCCGCCGCTTCGGCGCCGTCGCCGGTGGTGGCTGCTGCGCCGGCGCCGGTCGTGCCTCGCCCGACCGTGGCTGCTGCACCCGTTGTGCCGCCAGCACCCGCGCCGGCCAAGCCGGCCCCGGTTGCTGCGCCAGTCGCCGCTTCGGCTGCCAAGCCAGCGGCACCTGTGGTCGCGGCTGCAGCCTCTGCCCCGGTGGCTGCAGCGTCCGCACCGGCCTCCGCGCCTGTCGCTGTCGCGGCTTCCGCGCCGGTGGTGGCCGCTTCTACGCCTGTGGTGCCGGCTTCGGCATCCCAGCCTGCATCGGCTGCGTCGCAGCCCAAGGCACCGGCCATGCCGCCCGTGCCAGCACAGGAAGAAAGCTTCCTGGATTCGCTGACGAGCAACCCGTTCGTGCTGCCTGGCGCCGTGTCGCTGGTGGCGCTGCTGGCCGGTCTGGGCGTGATGCGTCTGCGTCGCCGTGGCCAGGACAACGGCAACGAAACCTCGTTCATTGAGAGCAAGCTGCAACCTGACTCGTTCTTCGGCGTCAGCGGTGGCCAGCGCGTCGACACGCGCGACGGTGCCGGCAATTCGTCGTCCTCGTCGTTGAGCTACTCGCTGAGCCAGCTCGACGCCATTGGCGACGTCGATCCGGTCGCCGAAGCGGACGTGTACCTGGCCTACGGTCGCGATCTGCAGGCCGAGGAAATCCTCAAGGAAGCCCTGCGCAGCGAGCCGAACCGGCCTGCCATCCGCACCAAGCTGCTCGAGGTGTATGCCAAGCGCGCTGACGTGCGGACCTTCGAGTCGCACGCCATGCAGCTGCAGGACATCACCGGCGGCCAGGGCGAAGACTGGGCGCGCGCCCAGGAACTCGGCCGTCAAATCGATCCGGCCAATTCGCTGTACGGCGCTGCTGGCCTGATGGAGGTGGACATCGACACCTCGTCGGACGCTCCGCCTGACATGCGTGAAGGTGGCCCGAACGACATCCCGCCGATCGAGAAGACGCAGCCCTTCGAGGCCCGCTCCACTGCAGGCCCGCAGTCTGACTTTGACGTTGACATCGACCTCGACGCCGCGTCCAAGCTGACCGGTCTGGAAAACACCCGACCCTTCACCGGCATTTCCGGCATGCAGGATTTGGAAGGTGCGTCCGAGCCGATGGCCTTCACCCAGGCCCCGACGCCAGCGCCGGCACCGTCGCCCGCACCGGCTCCGGCCGACGATGACGACATCGAGATCGACCTCGGCTTGCTGGACGATGCCCCTGCGCAGCCTGCGCCCGTGGCGGCCCCGGCTGCTGATTTCGACTTCGGCGATCTGTCTCTCGACCTGGACGGCACGCCTGAAGCTGCACCGGCCGCCAACGACGTTCCGCTGGATGCCGACTCGTTCAATCTGGACCTGGATGTTCCGCCGGCTCCCGTGCCGACGGCCCCGGTGGATCTGGATGAGCCGACCACCGAGCGTGGCGCGCCGATGGACTTCGCCGTGTCTGGCCTCGGCGAGGCTGACGATGATGGCGACCCGCTCGCCCGCAAGATCGAGCTGGCGGACGAATTCCGCCGCATCGGTGACACCGAAGGTGCCCGCGATCTGCTCGAAGAGGTGGTGAGCAAGTCGGAAGGCGCGACGCGCCAGCGCGCGCAAGCCATGCTGGATGAGCTCTGAGCCCACTCCGGAGAGCCGGGCGTCTGATGCTCGGCTTCCGGAAGCGCTGAGCCCAGACACTGCGGCGCCCGACGCGCCGCCCGCCACCACCCGGCGCATTGCGCTGGGGGTGGCTTACCGCGGCGAGAACTACCACGGCTGGCAAAGCCAGCCCGATGGCCGGACGGTTCAGGATCATCTTGAAGCCGCTCTGAGCCAGTTCGCCGCGATGCCGGTGACCACGCTCTGCGCCGGTCGAACCGACACGGGTGTGCACGGCCTGAATCAGGTCGTGCACTTCGACACCCCGCTGAACCGCGAGCCGTTTTCCTGGGTGCGCGGCACCAACCGCTACCTGCCCAAAGACATCGCTGTTCAGTGGTGTCACGAGGTGCCGCGCAGCTTTCATGCGCGCAACAGTGCCCGCGGCCGCCACTACCGCTATCTGCTGGTCGAATCAGCCGTGCGTCCGGCGATCGAGACGCGCGGCTGCGGCTGGGTGTTTCGCCCCTTGAATGGCGACGCGATGCGCGAGGCGGCGGCTCACCTGATCGGCGAGCATGATTTCAGCTCCTTCCGCTCGATCGACTGCCAGGCGCTGTCGCCCGTCAAGCAACTGCGCCAGATCGAGATCAGCCAGCGTGGCGCGTACTGGCGGTTCGATGTGGAGGGCAGTGCGTTCCTGCACCACATGGTCCGCAACATCATGGGCTGCCTGATTGCCGTGGGCACCGGCACGCGCTCGCCCGGCTGGCTGCTCGAGGTGCTGAATGCCCGCTCGCGCCAGGTGGCCGCACCCACCTTTGCTGCCGATGGCCTGTATTTTGTCGGGCCCGTCTACGATGCCGAGCTGAACCTGCCCGTGCACACCGCCGCGATGGACTGGCTGCCCTGACGCAACCCACCTGGTGACCCTGATGACCCGAATCAAGATTTGCGGCCTGACCCGTGAGGCGGACGTGGAAGCGGCCGCTGCTGCGGGCGCTGATGCCATCGGCTTCGTGCTGTATGCGTCGTCGTCCCGGGCGGTGAGCGCCGAGCGCGCCGGCCAGCTGGCGCGCTTGCTGCCGCCGTTTGTCACGCCGGTGCTGCTGTTCGTGAATGCCAGCGAGGCCGAGATTCAGGCGGGCCTGCAGGCAGTGCCGAATGCGCTGCTGCAGTTCCATGGCGATGAAACGCCGACGCAATGCACGGCGCCCGGAAGACCCTACCTGCGGGCGGCCCGGATGTCGCCGGGCTTCGATTTGTTAGACTTCGCGGCTCAATACCCCTCTGCCCAAGGCGTGCTGCTGGATGCGCATGTGGATGGCTACGGGGGCAGTGGAAAGGCATTTGATTGGTCACTCATTCCCGCAAACGTGCCCCGTCCGGTCGTTTTGTCTGGTGGGTTGAATCCTGCAAGCGTGATCGATGGGATCGCTCGCGTCCGGCCCTGGGCCGTTGACGTGAGCTCCGGCGTGGAGTCAGCCAAAGGCGTCAAGGATGCCGAGCTGATGCGCCGCTTCTGTGATGCCGTGCGCGAGGCCGATGCCCGCGCCACCCTGGCATCCACCTGATCCCCTTTCCCGGAACTTCTCCATGTTTGAATACAACCAGCCCGATGCATCGGGCCATTTCGGCCCCTATGGCGGCAGCTTCGTTTCCGAGACGCTGGTGCATGCGCTCGACGAGCTCAAGGCTGCCTACGAGCACTACCGCCACGATCCGGAATTCATCGCTGAATTCAAGAAGGAGCTGGCGCACTTTGTCGGGCGTCCCAGCCCGATCTATCACGCTGATCGCCTGAGCCGCGACATGGGTGGCGCGCAGATCTACCTGAAGCGCGAAGACCTCAACCACACCGGCGCGCACAAGATCAACAACACGATCGGCCAGGCCCTGCTGGCCAAGCGCATGGGCAAGCCCCGCGTGATCGCCGAAACCGGCGCCGGTCAGCACGGCGTGGCCACGGCCACCATCTGCGCCCGCTACGGCCTGGAATGCGTGGTGTACATGGGCAGCGAAGACGTCAAGCGTCAGAGCCCGAACGTCTACCGCATGCACCTGCTGGGCGCCAAGGTTGTGCCGGTGGAGTCGGGCAGCAAGACGCTGAAGGACGCTCTGAACGAAGCCCTGCGTGACTGGGTCACGAACGTCGAAGACACCTTCTACATCATCGGCACCGTGGCCGGCCCGGCGCCGTACCCGGCGATGGTGCGTGACTTCCAGCGCGTCATCGGTGATGAGTGCCTGGTGCAGATGCCCGACATGATCGGCCGCCAGCCTGATGCGGTCATCGCCTGCGTGGGCGGTGGCAGCAATGCCATGGGCATCTTCTACCCGTACATCCAGCACGACAACGTGCGCCTGATCGGCGTTGAGGCCGCTGGCCTGGGTCTGGATTCCGGCAAGCATGCCGCCAGCATCTCGGCGGGCTCGCCCGGCGTGCTGCATGGCAACCGCACCTACCTGCTGCAGGACGACAACGGCCAGATCACCGAGACCCATTCGGTGTCGGCGGGCCTCGATTACCCCGGCGTGGGTCCCGAGCACGCCTTCCTGCATGACATCGGCCGCGCCGAGTACGTCGGCATCACCGATGACGAAGCGCTGGCGGCGTTCCACCGCCTGTGCCGCACCGAAGGCATCATCCCGGCCCTCGAATCGAGCCACGCTGTGGCCTACGCCATGAAGCTCGCCGCCACCATGCGCCCGGATCAGCATGTGCTGGTGAATCTGAGCGGCCGCGGTGACAAGGACATCGGCACGGTGGCCGACGTGTCGGGCGCCGACTTCTTCTGCCGCCCGTCCTGCAAGGGCCAGTCGGTGAAGGGCGGGGCCGAAGCCACGATCTCCTTCCACAAGCAGGAAGGGGGTGCCGCATGAGCCGCATCGCTGCCACCTTTGCAGCCTTGAAGGCCGACCAGCGCAAGGCGCTGATTCCGTACATCTGCGCGGGTGATCCGTTCCCGGACGCCACCGTGGAGATCATGAAGGCGCTGGCCGACGGCGGCGCTGACGTGATCGAGCTCGGCGTGCCGTTCTCTGATCCGATGGCCGACGGCCCCGTGATCCAGAAGGCGGCGGAGCGTGCCCTGTCGCACGGCATCGGCCTGACGCAGGTGCTGGATTACGTGCGCGCCTTCCGCCAGACCCACGCCACCCCCGTGGTGCTGATGGGTTACGCCAACCCGGTGGAGCGCTACGACCAGAAGCACGGCGCCGACGCCTTCGTGCAGCATGCTGCCGACGCGGGCGTGGACGGTGTGCTGATCGTTGACTACCCGCCTGAAGAGTGCGGCGCGTTTGCGGCCAAGCTCGCCACGCACGGGCTCGATTTGATCTTCCTGCTGGCCCCCACCTCGACCGGGGCGCGCATGAAGCAGGTGGGCGAGATTGCCACCGGCTACGTCTACTACGTGTCGTTGAAGGGCGTGACCGGCGCCGGCAACCTGGACACCGACGCGGTGGCCGCCGCTGTGCCGCGCATCCGCCAGCATGTGAAGGTGCCGGTGGGTGTCGGTTTCGGCATTCGCGACGCCCAGACTGCCCAGGCCGTGGGCCGGGTTTCCGACGGTGTGGTGATCGGCTCGCGGCTGATCCAGATCCTCGAAGCCCAAACGCGCGACAATGCAGCCTCGGCGGCCGGTCAATTCATGATCGAGATCCGCACGGCGCTGGACAAGCTCTGACCGAGCCATTTGTCCGACAGACCCGATTCGTTGAGGAGTTCCATCCATGAGCTGGCTTGAAAAACTGCTGCCCCCGAAGATTCAGCACACCGATCCGAGTGAACGTCGCTCGGTGCCGGAAGGCCTGTGGATCAAGTGCCCCTCGTGCGAATCGGTGCTCTACAAGACCGACCTCGAGCAGAACCTGAATGTCTGCCCGAAGTGCGACCACCATCACCGCATCGGCGCCCGTGAGCGTCTGAATGCATTCCTGGACGCCGAAGGCCGCTACGAGATCGGCCACGAAGTGCTGCCGGTCGACGTGCTGAAGTTCAAGGACAGCAAGAAGTACCCGGAGCGTCTGAAGGGCGCACTTGAAACCACCGGCGAAACCGATGCCCTGATCGTGCTGGGCGGCGCCGTGATGAGCGTGCCGGTCGTGGTTGCCGCGTTCGAGTTCGACTTCATGGGCGGCTCGATGGGCTCCGTGGTTGGTGAGCGCTTCGTGCGCGGCGTTGAAACCGCCATCGAGCAGAAGGTGCCGTTCGTGTGCTTTGCTGCCTCTGGCGGCGCGCGCATGCAGGAAGGCTTGTTCAGCCTGATGCAGATGGCCAAGACCAATGCGTCGCTGACGCGCCTGGCCAAGGCCCGCCTGCCGTTCATCAGCGTGCTGACCGACCCGACGATGGGCGGTGTCTCCGCCAGCTTCGCCTTCGTGGGCGACATCGTCATCGGCGAACCCAAGGCCCTGATCGGCTTTGCCGGCCAGCGCGTCATCAAGAACACCGTGCGTGAAGACCTGCCGGAAGGCTTCCAGCGCGCCGAATTCCTGATGCAGAAGGGCGCCATCGACATGATCGTCGACCGCCGCCAGCTGCGTCAGGCCATCGCCAGCCAGCTGGCCATGCTGCAACGCCAGAGCGCTGACGCGGTCGCCTGACCGCCAGATTGCCTGCCCCCTCCAGCCGCCCCGGCCGGCCCGCCTGTACTGGCGTTGGCAGCCGGGGCGGCGGTTTGTTGAGCCCACGATCACCATGACCCTGCCCACCACCCTGGCCGAATGGCTGGCCCACTGCGAACGCCTGCATCTCATCGAGATCGACATGACCCTCGACCGGGTCAAGGTCGTGAAGGAACGACTGGATCTGCAGTTCGAGGTGCCCGTCATCAGCGTGGCCGGCACCAACGGCAAGGGCTCGACCTGCGCCATGCTCGACAGCATCGCCCGCGCCGCCGGCTACCGGGTCGGCGTGTTCAGCAAGCCGCACCTGGTGCACTTTGAAGAACGCTGCCGAGTGAACGGCGAGATGGTGACGGGCGACAGCCTGGTGCCCCACTTCGCGGCCGTTGAAGCGGCGCGTGGCGACATCACGCTCACCTATTTCGAGTTCACGTTTCTGGCGATTGCACGTCGCCTGGCGTCCGAGCCACTCGACCTGGTCATCCTGGAAGTGGGCCTGGGCGGCCGGCTTGACGCCGTGAATGCCTTTGACGCCGATTGCTCGGTGATCACCAGCATCGACATCGACCACGTCGCCTTTCTCGGCCCGGACCGCGAAAGCATCGGCCGCGAGAAGGCCGGCATCCTGCGGACAGGGCGCCCGGCCATCATCGCCGACCCGGTGCCTCCTGACAGCGTGCTGGCCGTGGGCGAGGCAGTGGGCGCTGATCTGTGGCTGGTCGGCCGCGATTTCAACCAGTCCGGTGATCGGCAGCAGTGGAGCTGGAGCGGCCGCGGCCGGCGCTATCACGCGCTGGCTTACCCGGCACTGCGCGGCGCCAACCAGCTGCTGAACGCGGCAGGCGCCATCGCGGCGCTGGAGGCCCTGCGCGACCGCGTGCCGGTGACGGCGCAGGCCGTGCGGGTGGGTCTGTCGCTGGTCGATCTGCCTGGCCGCTTCCAGATCGTGCCCGGCCAGCCGGCCCTGGTGCTGGATGTGGCGCACAACCCGCAGAGCGTGTCGGCCCTGGCCCTGAACCTGGACCAGATGGGCTTCTTCCCGCGCACCCGGGTGGTGTTCGGGGCGATGCACGACAAGGACCTGCACACCGTGGTGCAACGCCTGGCGGCGCTGGCCGACGAGTGGTACCTGACCGATCTGCCGCTGCCGCGCGCTGCCAAGGCAGGCGAGCTGGCGGAGATCGTGGCGGCCCACGGCGGGGCGCGCGCCACCCACAGCACCCATGCCAGCCCGGCCGACGCACTGGCCGCGGCCGTATCAGCCAGCGACCCCGCTGATAGAATCGTGGTCTTCGGCTCGTTCTATACCGTGGGCGGCGTGCTGGAGAAGGGTTTGCCCCGTTTGAGCGCGCCCCACCGGGCTTGATTGCTCACCCGATGGGGCTGGCTTGAGTGGGCCAGCAGGCTCTCCCGAGCAGGCCGGGAACATCGATGCAACCGGCAATCCGGCGGGTTGCATCGTCCAAGATCGCCCCGACATTGCCACGCATGGGTCTGCTTTCGAAATTCAAGTTCGGCAACGCCGACAAGCGCTCCAACGCTGCCGCTGATGCTGCCGACGTGGTGCGTGACGCCCGCCTGAAAGCCCGCCGCCGCCTGATTGGCGCGGCCGTGTTGCTGGGCGCCGGCATCATCGGTTTCCCGCTGCTGTTCGAAACCCAGCCTCGCCCGATCCCGGTCGACATCCCGATCGAGATTCCCTCGCGCGACGGTGTGTCGCCGCTGGTGCCGCCGTCGATGCGCCAGAACCCCAATTCGCCTGATCGCGTGGCCTCGCCGCCGCCGATCGAGCCCAGCGCTTCCGAAGCCGCTGAAATGGCTGCTCGCGGTGAGCGTACTGAACGCGAGGTGATCGAGCCGGTCGTCAAGCCGAGCCAGGCGCAGCTGGCATCGGCCCCGGCCGCACGCGCCTCCGAAAAGAAGGTTGAGGCCAAGCCGGCAGAGAAGAAGCCGGAACCGAAGCCCGAGGCCAAGCCGGTCGAGAAAAAACCGGAGCCCAAGCCCGAGCCGAAGCCGGTCGAGAAGAAGCCCGAGCCGAAGCCGGCTGAAAAGAAGCCCGAACCCAAGCCCGCCGAGAAGAAGCCGGAGCCCAAGCCTGACGCGGCAGCAGACAGCGGTCGCTTCGTGGTGCAGATCGGTGCGTTTTCCGAGGTGACATCCGCCCGTGAGGCCCGCCTGAAGGTGGAGGCCATGGGCCTGAAGACCTACACGCAGGTGATCGAGTCGTCGTCGGGTCGCCGCATCCGTGTGCGCGTGGGGCCGTACCCCACCAAGGCCGAGGCTGACAAGGCCGCCAGCCGGATCAAGTCCGGTGGCTTGCCTGCGGCTGTGCTGGTGCTTTGAGCGCGGCTGGACCCAGCATGTTGACTTTGCCCCCCGTCGATTGGTTTCTGGCCGGCGTGCTCGTCGTGTCGGTGCTGATCGGCGTGTGGCGCGGTCTGCTGTTCGAGGTCATGTCGCTGGCCGCCTGGCTGCTGGCCTGGCTGGCCGCCCGGCACTACGGCGCCGAGGTGTCGGCCGCCTTGCACATCGAGCCACCCGAGTCGGTGAAGGCGCTGGTCGCGGGCTTTGTGCTGGCCTTTGTGGTCACCCTGATTGCCTGCGGGCTGCTGGCCCGTTTGCTTCGGCTGCTGGTGGCAGCCACACCGCTGAGCCTGATCGACCGCGTGCTGGGCGCGCTGTTCGGTCTGGTACGCGGTGTTCTGATTTTGCTGGTGTTGACGAGTGTGCTGATGTGGACACCGGTGGCGAAGTCGCCGCTGTGGGCCGAAAGCCGGGGCGCTGCCTGGTTGCAGATCGTGTTGCTGGAATTGCAGCCGTTTCTGCCAGAAGGCCTGGGCCAACACCTGAAAACCTGATTCCCTGATCTTTTCGAACTCTTTCTAGAACGGACTCTCACATGTGCGGCATTGTTGGCGTGATCTCCAGGCAGCCAGTCAACCAGCTCATCTATGACGCCCTGCTGCTGCTGCAGCATCGCGGGCAGGACGCGGCCGGCATCGTCACGATGCAAGGCACCAAGTGCTTCATGCACAAGGCGCGTGGCATGGTGCGAGACGTGTTCCGCACCCGCAACATGCGGGCGCTGCCGGGCACGGTGGGCCTGGGCCAGGTGCGCTACCCCACGGCCGGCAACGCCTACAACGAGGAAGAGGCCCAGCCCTTCTACGTGAACGCGCCGTTCGGCGTGGTGCTGGTGCACAACGGCAACCTGACCAATGCGCATGCCTTGAAGACGGAGCTGTTCGACATCGACCGTCGCCACATCAACACCGAGAGCGACACCGAGGTGCTGATCAACATCCTGGCCCACGAACTGGAACTGGCTGCGCGTGATCTGCCGCTGTCGCCCGAGGAAGTCTTCAAGGCCGTGGCCGCGGTGCACCGCCGCGTGAAGGGCTCTTACGCCGTGGTGGCCTTGATTGCCGGTTACGGCCTGCTGGCTTTCCGCGACCCGTACGGCATCCGTCCGTTGTGCTTCGGCACCCAGGTGGGCGCTGACGGCCACCAAGACGTGATGGTGGCCAGCGAGTCGGTGGCACTCGAAGGCAACGGCTTCAAGCTGGTGCGCGACGTGCAGCCGGGCGAAGCCATCTTCATCGACACCAAGGGCGAGCTGCACAGCCAGCAATGCGCCGAGAACCCGACGCTGAACCCGTGCATGTTCGAGTACGTGTACCTGGCCCGGCCGGATTCGGTGATCGACGGCGTGTCGGTTTACCAGGCCCGTCTGAACATGGGCGAGACGCTGGCTCAGCGCCTGATCTCCACCATGCCGCCGTCCGACATCGACGTGGTGATTCCGATTCCGGAATCCAGCCGTCCTTCGGCGATGCAGCTGGCCCAGAAGATCGGCAAGCCGTACCGCGAAGGCTTCGTGAAGAACCGCTACGTTGGCCGCACTTTCATCATGCCGGGCCAGGGCGTGCGCAAGAAGAGCGTGCGTCAGAAGCTCAACGCCATCGGCGTCGAGTTCAAGGGCCGCAATGTGCTGCTGGTCGATGACTCCATCGTGCGCGGCACCACCAGCAAGGAAATCGTGCAGATGGCCCGCGAGGCCGGTGCCAACAAGGTCTACATGGCTTCGGCCGCGCCGCCGGTGCGCTTCCCCAATGTCTACGGCATCGACATGCCGACCAAGGAAGAGCTGATCGCCCATGACCGCAGCATGGAAGAGATCCGCCAGTTCATCGGCGCCGATGCGCTGATCTACCAGGATGTGGACGCCATGAAGCGCGTCGTGAATGCCCTGAACCCGGGTATCCGCGGTTTCGAGGCCTCGTGCTTCGACGGCACCTACATCACCGGTGACGTGACGGCCGAGGACTTCGAAACCATGAAGGCCCAGCGCGCCTCGCAGGGCGAAGAGCTGGAAGCTGGCGACCGCAGTCGCCTGGCCTTGCAGAACGGCACCGGGGGCGCCTGATGAGCACTGGCAAGAAGATGTTGCCCCGGGTGAGCTTGCCGGCCGATGCGCGACTGGAAACCCTGGCGCTGCGTGAAGGCCTGCCGCCTTCGCAATGGGGTGAAAACTCCGAAGCGCTGTACCTGACCAGCAGTTTCGTGCATCCGGACGCGGCCACCGCGGCGCGCCGGTTTGCCGACGAGGAAGAGGCCTTCACCTACAGCCGCTTCACCAACCCGACGGTGTTGATGATGGAGCGCCGCCTGGCAGCCCTCGAAGGCACCAGCGGCTGCATCGCCACGGCCAGCGGCATGTCCGCCATCCTGTTGCTGGTGATGGGCCTGCTGAAGGCGGGCGATCACGTGGTCTGCTCGCAGAGCGTGTTCGGCTCGACCATCAAGCTGCTGCAGGACGTGATGGGCCGGTTCGGCATCGAATCGACCTTCGTGTCGCAGACCGACGTGGCGCAGTGGCAGGCCGCGATGCGCCCGAACACGAAGCTGCTGTTCGCTGAATCGCCGACGAACCCGCTGACCGAAATCTGTGACATCGCCGCGCTGGCTGACATCGCCCACGCGGGCGGCGCCTGGCTCGCGGTCGACAACTGCTTCTGCTCGCCTGCCTTGCAGCAGCCGGTCAAGTTCGGTGCAGACTTCATCATCCACTCGGGCACCAAGTACCTCGACGGCCAGGGCCGGGTGATTGCCGGCGCCGTGTGCGGCCCGGCTGAGCTCATCCAGGCCAAGCTGATGCCGGTGCAACGCTCGGCCGGCATGACGCTGTCGCCGTTCAACGCCTGGATCGTGCTGAAGGGCATGGAAACGCTGGCCGTGCGCATGCAGGCCCAGAGCGAGCGGGCGCTGCAACTGGCTGAATGGCTGGAAGCACACCCGGCCGTGGCGCGCGTGCACTACCCGGGCCTGAAGTCGCATCCGCAACATGCGCTGGCGATGGCCCAGCAGGGCGGCAGCGGCGCAGCCGTGGTGTCGTTCGACGTGATCGGGGAGGGCGCTGACGCCCTGCGCGCCAACGCCTTCTCGGTGATCGATGCGACGCAGGTGTGCTCCATCACCACCAACCTCGGCGATACCAAGACCACCATCAGCCACCCGGCCACCACCTCGCACGGACGTCTGTCAGAAGCGCAGCGCCAGGCCGCCGGCATTCAGCAAGGCCTGATCCGCGTGGCGGTTGGCCTGGACCACATTGACGACCTGCGCGCCGACCTGGCGCGTGGTCTGGACGCATTGAAGAACCGCGCATGACCCGCAAAATCCGCACCCGCATCGCCCCGTCGCCCACCGGCTTCCTGCACCTGGGCACGGCCCGCACGGCCCTGTACTCGTGGGCCTATGCCCGTCACTTCGGTGGTGAGTTCGTGCTGCGCATCGAGGACACCGACGTGGCCCGCTCCACCCAGGATTCGGTGGAGCAGATCCTGCAGTCCATGCACTGGCTGGGCCTGAACTACGACGAAGGCCCGATCTACCAGATGCAGCGTCTGGACCGCTATGCGGAAGTGATCGAGCGCATGCTGGCTGAAGGCACCGCCTACCGCTGCTACAGCACGCCGGAAGAGCTGGACGCGCTGCGCGAAGGCCAGAAGGCTCGCGGTGAAAAGACCGGCTATGACGGCCGCTGGCGCCCGATGCCGGGCAAGGTGCTGCCGGCCGTGCCCGAAGGCGTGAAGCCGGTGATCCGCTTTGCCAATCCGCTCGACGGCGTGGTGACCTGGGACGACGTGGTGAAGGGCCCGATCAGCATCAGCAACCGCGAGATCGACGACCTGATCATCGCGCGCGCCGATGGTGTGCCGACCTACAACTTCGCCGTGGTGGTCGACGACGTCGACATGGCCATCACCCATGTGTTCCGGGGTGACGAGCACATCAACAACACGCCGTGGCAGATCAACATCTACCAGGCCCTGGGCGCTGAGCTGCCCACCTTCGGTCACCTGCCGGTGATCCTGGGTGACGACGGCCTGAAGCTGTCGAAGCGCCGCGGCGCCGTGGCGGTGTCGGCCTACGAGGACGAGGGCTACCTGCCCGAAGCCATGCTGAACTACCTGGCGCGTCTGGGCTGGAGCCACGGCGACGACGAGATCTTCAGCGCCGAGCAGATGGTGCAGTGGTTTGACGGCACGCACCTGTCGAAGAGCCCGGCCATGTGGGATGCCACCAAGCTGGCGTGGGTCAATGGCCAGTATGTGAAGCAGGCCGATGACCAGCGCCTCGCGACGATGGTGGCCACGCAGTTCAACAAGCGCGGTTTGCCGGTGCCGGAGGCGCAAGCCCTGGCCGCCATGTGCGCGCTGTTCAAGGACCGCTGCCACACCACGGTCGAACTGGCCGACTGGCTGGCCATGTTCGTGGCGCCGGTGCAGCCTGCCGAGGCCGATGTGGCCCAGCATGTGACCGAGGCCGTGAAGCCGGCTCTGGCTGCACTGGCCACCCGGCTGGCCACCGCCACCTGGGACAAGCCCAGCCTGAACCAGGCCATCAAGGACACCATCGGCGAGTTCGGCATCAAGATGCCTCAACTGGCCATTCCGGTGCGGGTGCTGGTGTGCGGACGCGCGCAGACGCCGTCGGTCGATGCGGTGCTGGCGCTCTTTTCTCGCGAAGAAGTGATCAGGCGCTTGCAGACTGCTTGAAAAGCGGTATATACTCTTGGTCTTGCTTGAACGGCGAAATGCTTTGAGCAAAGCGGCTTGAAAGAGCAGTTTTGATTGAAGCGCCCGAGCAGAGAGAATTTTTCAGGCAACTGAAAAGATTGATCTGACACACGGGGGTATAGCTCAGCTGGGAGAGCGCTTGCATGGCATGCAAGAGGTCAGCGGTTCGATCCCGCTTACCTCCACCATTCTCGGTGGCGCCGTTGAAGCAGAATGAATTTGAGTTCTTGGCGCCCTTCGTCTAGAGGCCTAGGACACCACCCTTTCACGGTGGCTACAGGGGTTCGAATCCCCTAGGGCGTACCAAACAAGCTTCAGCAATGAAGCACAGGTTGTTGAGTACCTGGTGGCAGTTGAGATACTGCCGTGAAAATCAGCACCACTGCGGAGTGGTAGTTCAGTTGGTTAGAATACCGGCCTGTCACGCCGGGGGTCGCGGGTTCGAGTCCCGTCCACTCCGCCACCAAACAGCAGAGCCTGCTGGATGAGAGTCCTGCAGGTTCTTTAGTTTGTGATTGATGTCACCTCGGTTCACGGGGGTATAGCTCAGCTGGGAGAGCGCTTGCATGGCATGCAAGAGGTCAGCGGTTCGATCCCGCTTACCTCCACCATCTTCCCGGGTGACATCAAGGCAAATTGAAAGTCCGTGGCGCCCTTCGTCTAGAGGCCTAGGACACCACCCTTTCACGGTGGCTACAGGGGTTCGAATCCCCTAGGGCGTACCAGATTCGCTTCAGCAATGAAGCACAGGCCGTTGAGGGCCTGGCAGCAGTTGAGATACTGCCGCGAAACTCATCACCACTGCGGAGTGGTAGTTCAGTTGGTTAGAATACCGGCCTGTCACGCCGGGGGTCGCGGGTTCGAGTCCCGTCCACTCCGCCAAGGTTTTGCGCCCTTCGTCTAGAGGCCTAGGACACCACCCTTTCACGGTGGCTACAGGGGTTCGAATCCCCTAGGGCGTACCAGATTGCTTCAGCAATGAAGCACAGGCCGTAGAGGGCCTGGCAGCAGTTGAGATACTGCCGCGAAACTCAGCACCACTGCGGAGTGGTAGTTCAGTTGGTTAGAATACCGGCCTGTCACGCCGGGGGTCGCGGGTTCGAGTCCCGTCCACTCCGCCACCGTTTTTCAAGAACCCGCCCGGTCACCCGGCGGGTTTTTTGTTGTCTGAATGCAGCGTGCGCAGGCCATGCGCTCCCGTCGCGCACGGCGTGCCTTCATTCCTTGGTCTTCAGCGGCTGCCACAGCCCCGTCACCATCGACGTGCCCAGCAGGATGACCCCGCAGGCCAGCAGCATCGTGCTGCTCACCGATTCGTCCAGAAGCAGCCAGCCCCACACCACGGCAAACGCCGGGATCAGGAAGGTCACGCTGATGGCGTTCGACGCGCCCAGCCGGCCAATCAACCTGAAGAACAGCACATAGGCCACGCCGGTGCACAGCAGGGCCAGCAGCAGCGCCGCGCCCCAGGCGCGCACCGGCGCCGGGCTGGCCGGCCAGGTCCACAGCATCGGGCCGACCAAGACCAGCGCGGCCGACAACTGGCTGCCGGTGGCCAGCGCCATGGGTGGTACGCCCGACAGACGTCGCTTGGTGAAGTTGGCAGAAAAACCGTACATCGCCGTGGCCGCCAGACAGGCCAGCACTGCCAGCGCCGGTGACGCGCCGCCAGCATCGGCCTTCAGGCCGGCCTTGTCCCCCGCCAGCCACAGCACCCCGGCGAAGCCGATCCAAAGGCCGAGGGTGCGGTTGCGCCCGGGTGCATCCTTCAACCACAGCCAGCCGATGAGGGCACCCCACAAAGGCGTGGTGGCATTGAAGATGGCCGAAAGCCCGCCAGTGATGGCCAGCGCGGCATAACCGAAACACAGGAAGGGCAGTGCGGAGTTGGTGATGCCCACCAGAAAGATCGGCCGCCAGTGCTGCCGCAAAGCGCCCCATTCACCCCGGGCGAGCAGCAGCGGCAACAGAAATGCCGATGCCCCGAGCACCCGCACCCCGGCCAGGGCCCAGGGCCCGAAGGCCGGCACGGCGACGCGCATGAACAGGAAGGAGGCGCCCCAGATGGCGGCGAGGGTGAGCAGTTCGATCAGATCACGGGTTTTCATGCAGTCAAGCCAGACATGCCACTGGTGGCGGGGTATGGGATCAGGGAGGGCGCGCGCATGGCCACCCCCTCCAGTTCAAGCAGTGCCACCTTGCGGTCGAGCCCACCGGCATACCCGGTGAGGCTGCCGTTGGCGCCCATCACCCGGTGGCAAGGCACCAGCACGCTGACCGGGTTGCGGCCAACCGCAGCGCCCACCGCGCGCACGGCCTTCGGGCGGTCCAGCGCGCGGGCAATGTCGCCGTAACTCACGGTGGCGCCCGGGGCGATCTGCCGCAACTGCCGCCACACGGCGAGCTGGAACGCCGTGCCGGCCAGGTCCAGCGGCAAGGTGGCCAGGTCCCCCGCATCACCGGCGCCTTGCCAGTAGCGGTCGAAGGTGCGGGCCGTCGCCAGCAGCCAGCGGTGGTTCGCGTCATTCTTCGCATGCAACTCACCCGGGTGGTGTTGCTGCCCGTCGAACCAGCAACCGCCGAGGCCGGCTTCGGTGCAGGCGATCAGCATGGTGCCCATTGGTGTCTGGAGCTTGGTCTGGGCCGCCCAGGGGCGTGGCGATGTGGTCATGTGTTGGCCTGCGGCGGTGTATCAAGGTGAAGCGAGGTGAGGGCGGCGGTGCGCGCTGGCGCCGTAGCTGATGGGGGCTTTGGCGCGGCCACGGGCAGCTGTTGCCACAACTGCAGCACCGCATACGAGCGCCAGGGGCGCCACGCCTCGGCCATGGGCACCGACGCCGCGGGCTTCAGGCCCCCCAGCGCGTTGATGACGCCGATGTCACTGGCCGGAAATGCGTCAGGCCAGCCAAGCACACGCATCGCCACCAGCTCGCAGGTCCAGGGGCCGATGCCCGGCAGGCTCTGCAGGTTCTGCAGCGTCTGTTCCATCGGCTCGGAGCGGTCAAGGTGCAGCACGCCTTCAGACACGGCGCGGGCCAGGGCTTGCAGGGCGCCGACGCGGGTGCGCACGATGCCCAGCTCGCCGATGTGAGCCGGATCCGCCTCTGCCAGCGCCTGCGCGGTTGGGAAGAGGTGTGTCAGGCCTTCGTGCGGCGTACTCACCGGCTCACCGAAGCGGCGCACCAGCCGCCCCGCCAGGGTGCAGGCCGCAGCCACCGTCACCTGCTGGCCGAGGATGATGCGCACGGTGGTCTCGAACCCGTCCATGCAGCCGGGCACGCGCAGGCCGGGCCGCATGCCGCCGGGCAGGTTCTGCAAGGCGGCGTCGATGCTGGTGGTGTCGGTGTCAACGTCCAGCAGGTGTCGCACCCGGCGTCGCACCGCGCCCAGCGCCGGTGCGAGGCTGGCGCTGACGCCGACGCGGGCGGCGCCGCGGGTCTCGTCCAGCGTCAGGCTGATCCAGCCGGTGAGGTGGGTCTGCAGGTGCGGCACACGCAGGGTCCGGCGCCACACGCCCTCGGCATGGGCTTCCACGCCGGGCAAGGGCCGATTGGCCAGAAACTGGCGCATCGCGGCCACGTCATAGGGCGCGCGCCAGGGCAGGGTCAGGGTGACGTCACCAGCGTCATGCGCTGTGACCGGGGCGGTTTTGGCGTTGCGTGGCTCACCCGCCTTGCGCAGCGCACCGGGGGCCAGGCGGTAATGGCTGGCAAAAGCATCGTTGAAGCGCCGCAGGCTGCCGAAGCCGCTGGCCAGCGCCACCTGGGTCACGGGCAGCCGCGTGTCGGTCAGCAATTGCTTGGCCAGCAGCAGGCGGTGGGTGGTCAGCCAGTCGATCGGCGAAACATCAAATTCCGCGGCAAAGATGCGCCGCAGGTGGCGGTCGGTCACACCCAGGCGCCCCGCCAGATCGGCCAGCGACACGGGCAGGCCGTCGGCCACGGCCCGCTCGATCATGCTGGCGGCCGTGCGCGCCAGGGTGCGGCTGGTGTCGGTGAGCGACAGTCCTGGCGCGAGCTCAGGCCGGCAGCGCAGGCAAGGGCGAAAGCCGCCCTGCTCAGCCGCTGCGGCATGCGGGAAAAACCGGCAGTTCTCGGCGCGTGGCACACGCACCCGGCACACTGGCCGGCAGTAGATGCCGGTGGAGGTAACCCCGACGAAGAACCGGCCATCGAAGCGCGCATCGCGGGTGCTGAGCGCGCGGTAGGCGGCGTCGGATTGCAGCGGGGTGTCCGGGGTGCTCATGGCGCCATGATAGGCGGGCAGGCCATCCAGACTAGCCATTTCCGGACCTCTGCCTGAGCCGCCGCGCCGGGGCGGTTTGCGTGCCTACATGGCCTTGAACAAATGCACGTAGGCGCGTGACACCGGCCACTCCTTGTCGGTGCCATGCAGCTTCAGCCACAGTCGGCTGGCGTCGTCGCGGCGGGTGGCGTGCAGCTTGTCCACGTTGATGAGGGTGGAGCGGTGAACCTGCCAGAACTGCTCACCGTCCAGCCGCTGCGCGAGCTCGGCAATCGCCATGCGGATGATGTGCTCGCGGCCGGCCGTGTGCACCACCGTGTACTTCTCATCGGCCTCGAAGCACAGCACGTCGTCCACCGCGATCTGGTAGGTGGTGTCACCGGCACTGGCACGGATCCAGCGCAGCGGTGCTGCTGCCGGTGCGCTCTCGCCCGCGCCCGGGGCTGGTCGTGATTGCAGCTGATGCAGCGTGCGCGAGAGTTGCCCATCGTCGCCAGCCGCAGCATCTGGGGAAGCTGCCAGCGCGGCCTTCAGGCGAGCGACCGTTTGCTGCAGGCGTTCCCGCCCGACCGGCTTGAGCAGATAGTCCAGCGCTTCCTGCTCGAAGGCCTGCACGGCGAACTCGTCGTAGGCGGTGACAAACACCACCCGCGTCGTGCCCTCAATGCCTTGCGCCACCTCCAGGCCCGTCCGGCCCGGCATGCGGATGTCGAGGAAGGCCACGTCCGGCGCCAGCTCGCTGATGCGCTGCGTGGCTTCGATCCCGTTGCGCGCCAGCGGCAGCAACTCGAGCTCGGGCCACAGGGTGCGCAATTGTTCGGCCAGAAACCGGGCCAGTGCGGGTTCGTCGTCGGCGATCAGGGCGGTGGGTGCGCGCATGGTCTTGAAGGCAGGCTGGTCGGTGGAATGTAGCGCGGTGCGGTCAGGCTGAGGGGGCAGCAGGCAAGGCTGGCAGCGGCAAGGTCAGGCGTGCGCACACGCCGCGTCCGGCTTCGCCTGGTGCCAGGGTCAGGCTGGCGTCCGTGCCGAACTGTTGCCAGAGCCGTTCCCGGATGTTGGCCAGTGCCGTGCCGGAGCCGGCGGTGCCCGCGTTCCGGGTCAGCCCCAGGCCATCATCGATCACCTCGATGATGAGCGTGCTGCCCTCGGCGCGGGCATGCACCTGCAGATGGCCGCCCTCCACCTTGGGCTCCAGCCCGTGGCGGATGGCGTTTTCCACCAGCGGCTGAATGAGCAGCGCTGGCAGCGGCAGTGGCAGCAGCGTGGCCGGCACGTTGATGTCGACCGTGAGGCGGTCTTCCATGCGGTGGCTCAGCACATCGACAAAGGCCCGCACCAGCGTCAGCTCGTCGGCCATCGTGCGGTTGTCCTGGCGCAGGCCGCCCAGCGAGGCCCGCAGGTAGGCGATGAAGCTCTCCAGCAGGGCGCGGGCGCGGGCCGGTTCCACCTCGATCAGCCCCACCACATTCGCCAGGCTGTTGAACAGGAAATGCGGCTCGATCTGGCCCTGCAGCAGCTTCAGGGCTGCTTCGGCGGCCTGCTGCTCGGCGCGCAGCTGGCGGGCCTTCAGCGTGAAGCCGCCCCAGAACAGCAGCCCGATCATCGTGGACAGCAGCAGGCTGGCCGCCACGGTATTGGCATCACCGTCACGCAGCACCCACAACCAGCCGGCGTCTGCCCACGACAGGCCGAGCGGCATGCCCACGGCCACACCCACCAGGGGAATGCCGGAAAAGTAAAAGCCGCGCGCCCGGCGGCCCATGCGGCGCAGGCGTGGCAGCCCGATCACCGCCCGCGACAGCACATGCAGCAGGTGGATGGTGATGCCGATGGCCAGGCTGATGCGCAAGTTGATGACGTACCACTCCAGCCATCCGTCCAGATTGCGCCACGCGCCTTCGCCGCCGGCAAACATGGCGAAGCCGAGGATGGTGAAGCCCGCGGCGCACGCCAGGCTGAAGACCAGCGTCCACAACCACAGCATCCATCCTGGCCCGGTGTGCTTGAAATCCTGCGCCCACCAGGAACGCCAGGACGCGTGGAGTTGCGATCTCAGGCTGTGCCGAGGCCATGAGGCGGCTGTGGTGTGTGTCGAGTTCATGCGGGCCAGTTTAGGCAGGCGGAGCATGCGGAAGGGCGCACGCGCGCCGAATCGACATTGCACGCGACGAATCGACGGCGCGCCACCCCAAAGGATTGCAGTGATGATGTAACTGGCGGCTCCTACAATGCCCCCAACAGCGCGTGTGCGCACCATCGACCCCGAAGAAAGCACCCCTCATGCAAGTCAACGCATCGATTTTCAAGGCCTATGACATCCGCGGCATCGTCGGCACCACGCTCGACGAAACCCTGGCCGAACACCTGGGCCGGGCCTTCGGCACCGAGGCCATCAAGGCCGGTGAAAAGGCGGTGGTGGTCGGGCGTGACGGTCGTGTGTCGGGCCCGGGCCTGGTGGCGGCCCTGATGCGCGGCGTGGCCTCGACGGGCCTCGACGTGGTGGACATCGGCGCAGTCACCACGCCGATGGTTTATTACGTGGCGGCCACGCGCGCCAAGTTCGGTTGCAGCAGCGGCATCCAGGTCACCGGCAGCCACAACCCGAAGGACTACAACGGCTTCAAGATGGTGCTGGCCGGCCGCGCCATCTACGGCGAAGAGATCCAGGGCCTGAAGCGTCGCATCGAAGCCGAGGACTACACCACGGGCAAGGGCCGCATCGGCCAGATGGACATCGTGCCCGAGTACACCCACCGCATCACCAGCGACTGCAAGCTGTCGCGCCCGATGAAGATCGTGGTTGATTCGGGCAACGGTATCCCGGGTGCCACCGCGCCGGCCATCCTGAAGGCGCTGGGCTGCGAGGTGATCGACCTGTACTCGAAGGTCGACGGTGACTTCCCCAACCACCACCCGGATCCGTCGAAGCCCGAAAATCTGGCTGACCTGATCAAGGTGGTGCATGCCACCGACGCCGAACTGGGCCTGGCCTTTGACGGCGACGGCGACCGCCTCGGCGTGGTCACCAAGGACGGCCAGATCATCTATCCGGACCGCCAGCTCATCTTGTTCGCGCGCGACATCCTGACCCGCGTCAAGGGCGGCACGATCATCTATGACGTGAAGTGCACCCAGCGCCTGGCACCGGCCATCGAAGCCGCCGGCGGCAAGCCGCTGATGTGGAAGACCGGTCACTCGCTGGTCAAGGCCAAGCTGAAGGAAACCGGCGCCCCGATCGCCGGCGAAATGAGCGGCCACATGTTCTTCTCGGAGCGCTGGTACGGCTTCGACGACGGCATGTACACGGCCGCTCGTCTGCTGGAAATCCTCTCGCGTCACGACGATCCGAGCGCCGTGCTGAACGCACTGCCCACCAGTTTCAACACGCCGGAATTGAACGTGGCCTGCGCCGAAGGCGAGCCGCCGCTGGTGATTGCCAAGATCCTCGAGACCGCGAAGTTCCCGGGCGCCACCATCACCACCACCGACGGCCTGCGTGCCGACTATCCGGACGGCTTTGGCCTGGTGCGCGCGTCCAACACCACCCCGGTGCTGGTGATGCGCTTCGAGGGCCACACGCCCGAGGCCATGCACCGCATCGAGGCTGATTTCATGGCCGTGCTGCGCGCCGTGAAGCCGGACGCTCAGATCGCTGCGGCCGCGCATTGAGCGGTTTCTTGAACGACCGTTTGAGCATGACCAGGCGGTGGTGCTGGTGAGCTGGCAAAGCGCACTGGCCCGCTTCGGCTACAGCACGCTGCTGCGCCTGGGTACGCCTGTTTACCTGGCCCGCCTGTGGTGGCGCGGCCGCCTGGAGCCCGGCTATCGGCATGCGCTGCTCCAGCGTTTCGGCTGGGGCCTGCCTGCGGTGACGCCGGGGGCGGTGTGGCTGCATGCGGTGTCGCTGGGCGAGACCCGCGCCGCCGCTGCCCTGGTGCAGGCCCTGCGTGACCGCCGCCCCGGCGTGCGCTTCATCTTCACCCACGGCACCGCCACGGGCCGCGAGGCCGGACATGCCTTGATGCAGCCAGGGGATGTGCAAAGCTGGTTGCCGTTCGACACGCCGGGCGCGGTGCGCCGCTTCCTGCGCACCACCCAGCCCGCCGTGGGCGTGCTGATGGAAACCGAGATCTGGCCGAACCTGCAGCAGGCGGCCCGGCAGCAGCAGGTGCCCATGGTGCTGGCGAATGCCCGCCTGAGCGAGCGCAGCGCCCGCAAGGGTGAGCGCATGTCGGCCCTGATGCGGCCTGCGGCCGAGGCGCTGAGTGTGGCGCTGGCCCAGACCGCCGACGACGCACGGCGCCTGCGTGACGCGGGCGTGCCGAAGGTCGAGGTGGTGGGCAACCTGAAATACGACCTGCAGCCACCCGCCAGCCAGCAGGCGCTGGGCCAGCAGTGGCGCGCACTGGTGCAGTCGGCCGGGCAGCGCCCGGTGCTGGCCGTGGCCAATACCCGTGACGGCGAAGAGGCGCAGTTGCTGGCGGCCTGGGCCGAGTTGCCTGCGCCGCGGCCGCTGCTGCTGATCGTGCCTCGTCACCCGCAGCGGTTTGACGATGTTGCCCGCATGGTCGAAGCCGCTGGCTTCACCCTGCGCCGCCGCAGCACTTGGGCGCACACGCCACCTGCCGATGCGCTGGGCAGCGATGTCGACGTGTGGCTGGGTGATTCGCTCGGCGAGATGGCCGTGTACTACAGCCTGGCCGATGTGGCGCTGTTGGGCGGCAGCTTCCTGCCGCTGGGTGGCCACAACCTGATCGAGGCGGCGGCCAACGGCTGCCCGCTGATGATGGGGCCGTCGACCTTCAATTTCGCCGAAGCCGCTGAGCTGGCGCTGGCTGCCGGGGCCGCGCAGCGCGCCCCCGATATGCGTGCCGCGCTGCAGGCCGCGCTGGCCTGGCTGGCAGCCCCCGCCAGCCGTTCAGCAGCGGTGCAGGCCGCGCAGCAGTTTGCGGCGGCTCACCGCGGTGCTGCGGCGCGCATGGCCGCAGCGATCAGCGCCTGGCTTTGAGGCGCCGGAGGTTCAGCGCGCCAGCAGCGCGTTGATGTTCTGCACGTCCTGCGCGGTCAGCTGGCCAGCCGCCTGACGCAGCTTCAGCCCGCCCATCACCACGTCGTAACGGGCCTTGGCCAGGTCACGCTGGGTCTGGAACAGCTGGGTCTGGGCGTTCAGCACGTCCAGGTTCACCCGCACACCCACCTTGTAGCCCAGCTGGGTGGCTTCGAGCGCCAGCTTGGTGGACGACTCAGCGGCTTCCAGCGCCTTCACCTGCGCCAGACCGGACTGCACACCCAGGAAAGCCGAGCGTGCGCCCTGCGAGACCGAGCGGCGAGCGCCTTCCAGGTCATAACGGGCCTTGTCTTCCAGCAGCAGCGTTTCCTTGATGCGGTTCTGCGTGGCGAAGCCGGCGAACAGCGGCACGTTCAGGGTCACGGCCACGGCGGCGTTGGTGCCGGTGCCCGAGATGCTGTAGGGGGCCACGGCCGTGTCACCACTGACCGACACCTTGTTCTTGCCGTAGCTGCCCGTCAGGCCCACGGTGGGCAGATGGCCGGCGCGGGCCTTTTCGGTTTCCAGCTTGGCCACATCCAGGGCCAGGCGAGCCTGACGCACCGAGGTGTTGTTGTCGTCAGCCGTTTGCACCCAGGTGTCGATCTGTGCGGGCTGCACCGGCGGCAGGGCCACCGGCAGGGCCAGCGGCGCCGGCTTCAGGCCGCTCTGGCCGACGGTCTGCTCCAGCGCCAGCTGCTTCACGCGCAGGTCGTTTTCGGCGACCAGTTCCTGGGCCAGCACCAGGTCGTACTTGGCCTGGGCTTCACGGGTGTCGGTGATGGTGGCGGTGCCCACTTCGAAGTTGCGCTTGGCCGAGGCCAGTTGCTCGGCCGCCGCCTTCTTGTTGGCCTGCACCGTGCCCAGCGCATCGGTGGCAGCCAACACATCGAAGTACGCCTGCGACACGCGCACGATCAGGTCTTGCTCTGCCGCGGCCAGCTGGGCTTGCGCCACTGACACGGCGCGCTCGGCCTGGTCGATGGTCAGGCCGTTGGTGCGGTTGAACAGGCTCTGCTGGGCCGACAGCGTGATGGCGCGCGACGTTGTGTCAGTGCTCCGGGTTGACGAGTACGGCGTGTCGGCTTCCGAGCGGCTCAGACCAGCGCTCAGGCCCACGCTCGGCAGGATCAGCGCCTGGGCCTGGTCGGCCTTGGCGCGGGCGGAATCGGCCTGGGCCACGGCGCCCAGGTAGGTCGCGTCGAAGCCGCGGGCGGCTTCATACAGCGTCTGCAGGTTCTGCGCCTGGGCAGGTGCGCTCAGGGCCATCACGGCGGCAGCCAGCGGGCTCAGCAGGGCGGCACGGAACAGCGGGGAGCGGTGGAGATGCGTCATGGAGGCTTTCCTCTGGCTTGGGATCAATGAGTGAACGGTTGTCGGGGTGGCATCTGGCGTGCGCGATCAGCGCAGGGTCAGTAACGCGCCACGGAGGGGTCGACGTGGACGGACCAGGCATCCGTGCCGCCGGCGAGGTTGTACGCGCTGGCATGGCCGTGATGCATCAGGAATGCGACGACCTGCGCGCTGCGCATGCCGTGATGACAAAAAGCGACCACAGGCTGCAGCGGGTCCAGCTCCGCCAGGCGCGCCGGCACCTGGTTCATGGGGATGTGCAATGTGGTCACGCCCGACAGCTGCAGTGGCGCAAGCGCCACTTCCCAGGCTTCGCGCACGTCCAGCAGCACGGGTGAGCGTGCCGCTTCGTCTTGAAGAAACGATGACAGTTCCTGGACGTGCAGCGTGTTCATCAGAAGCTGAAGCGGGTGGGTTCGGCGAAGCCGTCGAGGCGCTGGGCCACGGTGTCGAACAGCTCGACGCGGCTGAAGGCGCCGGCAGCCTGGCGGGTGAACAGCGTGGCGCGCATCACGGGCAGGGCGCCGACGATGGCGATCAGGCGGCCGCCGTCCTTGAGCTGGTCCAGCAGGGCTTGCGGCACCGAAGCCACCGAGCCCGACAGCACGATCACATCGAACGGGCCTTCGGACGGCAGACCGGCATGGCCGTCGGCTTCGAGCACGGTGACGTTGCTCAGGCCGGCGCGCTTGAGGTTGTCGGTGGCCATGCGGACCAGGGCCGGGCGGTTGTCCACGGTGAACACATGCTGGGCGCGGTGGGCCAGCAGCGCGGCCATGAAGCCGGAGCCGGCGCCGATTTCCAGCACCTTCTCATGGCGCTGCACCTTGGCTTCCTGCAGCAGGCGGGCCTCGACGCGCGGGGCCAGCATGGTCTGGCCTTCCGGCAGGGTGATCTCGGCGTCCACGAAGGCCAGCGCCTTCTGCGCCACGGGCACGAAGTCTTCGCGCTTCACGGCGGCCAGCAGGCCCAGCACGCCAGCGTCCAGCACATCCCAGGGGCGGATCTGCTGCTCGATCATGTTGAAGCGGGCTTGTTCGATGTTCATCTCGGTGTCCTTCGGGGGTGGGCTGAAGCGCTGCCAACAGGACGGCGGCGCTCGAATCAACCCTTCATTTTATGCGGGTTCACCCCTGTGCTGAGTGCCAAATCGGCGCCGTGCCCACCGGGCCAGATCGTCGAGGTAGCAATAGATCACCGGCACCACCACCAGCGTCAGCACCGACGAGGTGATGACGCCGCCGATCACCGCCTGGCCCATGGGCGCGCGCTGCTCGGAGCCCTCCGTCAGGGCGAAGGCCAGCGGCACCATGCCGAAGACCATGGCCAGCGTGGTCATCAGGATCGGACGCAGCCGCACATGGGCGGCCTGCAGCAGAGCGGCTGAGCGCTCCATGCCGTCCGCCCGCAGGCGGATCGCGAAATCGAGCAGCAGGATGGCGTTCTTGGTCACCAGGCCCATCAGCATCACCACGCCGATCACCGAGAACATGTTCAGGGTGGAGCGCCAGATCAGCAGCGCGCCCACCACGCCGATCAGCGTCAGCGGCAGCGAACTCATCAGGGCCAGCGGCTGCAGGTAGCTGCGGAACTGGCTGGCCAGGATCATGTAGATGAAGATCACGCCCATCAGCAGGGCCGACACCGCATAACCGATCGATTCCTGCATGTCTTTCACCGAGCCGCCGAAGCGGTAGCTGTAGCCCGGTGGCAGCGGCTTGCTGGCCAGCAGGGTGCGGATGTCGGCCGAGACTTCGCCCAGCGCGCGGCCGCTGGTGTTGGCGGTCAGCTCGACCTCGCGGTTCATGTCGCGGCGGTTGATCTGGTTGGCCAGGGTCGACGGGCGCAGATCGGCCACCTGCGGCAGGCTGACCATGCGGGCTGAACCATCGGCGTTCGTTCCGGCGAGTAGCGACAGCCGGGCAAGGTCAGCTGCATCTTCACGCTGCGAGGGGTGCAGCCGCACACGCACGTCGTAGTTGCGGCCATCGGGCGCGCGCCACTGGCCCACCACGCTGCCCGTCACCAGGTTGCGCAGGTGGCTGGTGATGCTGGCCACCGACAGGCCCAGATCGGACGCCGCGTCACGCCGCACATCCACCGCCACGGTGGGCTTCTCGGGCTTCATGCTGGTGTCCAGATCGACCAGCCCGGGAATGGCCTGCAGGTCCTTCGACAGCTGTGCCGAGAGCTTCTGCAACTGCGCAAGGTCTTGACCCTGCATCGACAGCGAAATGGGCTTCTGCCCGCCCACCGCATCCAGCAGGCCGACGTGGGTGACGGTGATGCCGGGCACGCTGGCCAGCCGTGCGCGCAGCGGCTCGGAGAACTGATCAACGCTGCGGCTGCGATCTTTCCGGTCCACCAGGCGCACATAGATGCTGACCTGGTTGCGGCCCAGCGCCTGGCCCGTGTTGATGGTGGCCAGCGTGTAGCGCACCTCCGGCAATTCACGCAGGATGGCGTCGACCTGCGCGGTGCGCTCACGCGTCACTTCCAGGCTGGCACCCACCGGGGTGTAGAAGCTGACGGTGGTCTCGGAGAAGTCGGCCTTGGGCACGAACTCGGTGCCGAGCTTGCCCACCAGCAGCACCGCCAGCACGAGCGTGGACAGGGCGATCAGCAGCGTCTTGCCCTTGTGCGTCAGCGACCAGCTCAGTGCACGCTCGTAACCCCGCGCCAAGGCCTTCGAGCCACGGTCAACCCAGTGCGTGACGCGCCCCAGCGTGTGGTCATAAAGGTTGCGTGGCACGAAGGGCTGGCCTTCGCGGTCGATGGCCGGGTCATGCCAGACGGACGACAGCATCGGGTCGAGCGTGAAACTGACGAACATCGAGATCATCACGGCCGAGACGATGGTCAGCCCGAACTCGTGGAAGAACTTGCCGATGATGCCGCCCATGAAACCGATGGGCAGGAACACCGCCACGATCGACAGCGTGGTGGCCAGCACGGCCAGGCCAATTTCCTGGGTGCCGAACAGCGCGGCGTCGTGCGGGCTGCGGCCCATCTGCACATGCCGAACGATGTTCTCGCGCACCACGATCGCATCGTCGATCAGCAGGCCCACGCAGAGCGACAACGCCATCAACGTGATCATGTTGATCGTGAAGCCGAAGGCGTGCATGAACAGGAAGGTGCCGATCAGCGAGATCGGCAGCGTCAGGCCGGTGATGACCGTGGAGCGCCACGAGTTCAGGAACAGGAACACGATGCCGATGGTCAGCACCGCACCTTCGATCAGCGTGCGGCGCACGTTGTTCACCGAGACCCGGATCGGGCGCGAGTTGTCGCGCACCACCTGCAGGGTCATGCCCGAAGGGGCTCGGGCCTGCAAGTCAGCCACCACGCCGCTCAGGCCGTCCACCACGTCGATGGTGTTTTCGCCCTGGGCCTTCAACACGTCGAGCGCCAGGGTGCGCTCACCGTTGTACAACGCCAGGCTTTCGACTTCCTCGGGGCCGTCGACGATGTCGGCCACCTGCGACAGGCGCACCGGCTGGCCATTGCGCCGCGCGACGATGAGCTCGCCCATCTGCGCCGGGCTGGTGAAGCGCCCGTCGATCTGCACGATGCGCTCGGTATCGGCGCCGCGCAAGGTGCCGGCCGGCAGGTTGCGCGTCTCGGCCTTCACCGTGTTGAGCACGGCATCCGCGCCCAGGCCGAAGGCTTGCAGCGCGTCGGGCTTGAGGTAGATGTTCACCTCGCGGCGGGCGCCGCCCACCAGCGTGACAGAGCCCACGCCGCGCACGTTCTCCAGCCGCTTCTTCACCACCTGGTCGGCCCAGGTGGTGAGCTCGGACGGGCTGCGCACGCCACCCGGTGAGGTCAGCGCCAGGCTCCAGATCGGGCGTGAGGCCGGATCGAACCGCTGCACCCGCGCTTCCTTCACCTCGTCAGGGAAGTTGGAGCGCACCAGTGCGATCTTCTCGCGCACGTCATCGGCCGCCTTGCGCCCGTCGAGCTCCAGGTTGAACTGGATGATCACGACCGAGGTGCCTTCGTAGCTGCGCGAGGTCAGCTGGCTGATGCCGGCGATGGTGTTGACGGCTTCTTCCACCTTGGTGGTCAGCTCGTTCTCGACGATTTCGGCCGAGGCGCCCGGGTAGTCGATCGACACCACCACGGTCGGAAAGTCGATGTTCGGAAACTGGTCGACCTTCAGGCGCTGCAGCGAGAAGCTGCCCAGCACCACGAGGGCCAGCATGACCATCACGGCCATCACCGGGTTGCTGATCGAGACGCGGGTGAACCACATGGTGCGGGCCTGCTCAGCGGGCAGCCGTGGAGGCTGCTGGCGCGGTGTTGGCCGACGACGCGGGGGCTGATGGCGCTGCAGGCGCCCGCACCGGCGTGCCGTCGGCCACCAGACCGGCGCGGCCGGCCAGCACGCGGCTGCCGTCCTTCACGCCCGTGAGCACCTCGGTGACCGGCACACCTTGCACAAGGCCCGTGACGCCCAGCGTGACCGGCCGTTGCCGCGCCACCTGGGTCTCGTCGATGACGATGAGGTAGGGCTGCGGCTGATCAATGCGGATGGCCGAGGTCGGCACGGTCAGCGCCTCGCGCTCACCCGTCATCAGGCGGCCCCGCGCGAACAAGCCCTGGCGCAGGCCCGGCTGCCCCATCACTTCCAGATAAGCCGAGACGGTGCGGCTGCCAGCCGCAGCGCTCGGATTGATGCGCGCCAGCTTGGCGGCCACCGGGGCGGCCTGGCCTTCAACCTCGAGCAGGGCCTTGGCGCCGATCTTCAGGGCGGCAGCGTCTTGCGGCGGAATGGCGGCTTCGAGGTCGAGCACCGACAGATCCACGATTTCCACGATGCGGCCGTCCAGCGGCACCCGCTCACCCGGCTGCGCCAGGCGCTGCGCCACCCAGCCGGCAAACGGTGCCAGCAGCTGCGCATCATTGCGTGATTTGCGTGCCAGCTCGGTCGCGCTCTGTGCGGCCTGCAGGCTGGCGCGCGCACCGTTGGCATTGGCCACCGCCGTGTCCAGCGCGGTGGTTGAAATGAAGCCCTGGTTGACCAGCGCACGGTTGTTCGCCAGCGCGCGTTCCGCCACATCGAGCTGCGCCTTCGCGGCTTCGGCCTGCTGCTCGGCCTGTCGCAGTCGCAGGTCGAACTCGGTCGGGTCGATCTGGCCCAGGAGTTGGCCGGCGCGCACGGCGTCGCCTTCGCGCACACTCAGGCTCTTCAATTCACCTGCCACCTTGGCCTTGATGACCGCCGACTGCCGGGCCTTCAAGCTGCCGTTGAGCTCGATGCTCGATTGCATGGTGGCCCGGCTGACGCTGGTCACATCGCCAGCCGCCAGCTGCAAGGTGGCGATGGCCGGTGCACTCGCTGCCCCTCTGTCGGTTCCGGTGGCGGGTGCGCTGGCAGCGGTGGCCGCGCCATTGCCGCCACGGTGGGTCGCCACCCAGGCGGCTGCGGCCACCACGCACAGGCCAGCGGCCCAGATCACAGGTTTTTTCATGGGCTGCTTCTTGGTTCAGGTCGCCGCGGGGCGGCGCAGTCCGCCGAGCAGCAGGCTCATGTGCTGGCGGATGAAGAGTTCCGGATCGCCGAGGGAGGCCTCCATGTTCGGGCAAGCCCCCAGCGAGTGCTTGTGCACGCACAGCATGATCATCGGCAACACGATGGAATGCACCGTGCCGGTCACATCGACCGGGCGGAATTCGCCGGCGTCGATGCCACGCTGCACCATGCGGGTGATCACGGCGGTGCCGGGCTCGATGACTTCGCGCAGGTAGAAGTCGGCGATGTCGGGGAAGTTGCGCACCTCGGTCAGCACCAGCTTGAAGATGCAGGCGCTGCTGCTGCTGTACACCCGCAGCCACCACGCGCTCATCACGTCCTGCAGCAGCTCGGAACAGCTGCCGGTGTGGGCCTCCGCCATCTGCGCACCGGCGGCGATGTCGGCCGACAAGGTGTGGCGGATCGCGGCCTTCAGCAATTCTTCCTTGCTCGGGAAGTAGAGGTACAAGGTGCCCTTGGACACGCCAGCGCGCGCCGCCACTTCTTCAGACTTGGTGGCCGCGAAACCCTTTTCCACGAACAGGGCCATGGCAGCATCCAGCAGTTCCTGCGGACGGGCGTCTTTGCGGCGTTGTCGGGTGGACGGGCTGGGCATGATTACTGACTGATCGGTCAGTAATGCTAACAGTGGCGGGGATGCCGTCAATACTATAGGGGGTATTATGACCGGGAAGGTACTGATCCAGCGCAGAGTCGTCTGCCGCGGCCTGCTTTGCGCGCTGCCCGTCGGGCTGGCCGGCTGCGCCAGCCTGCTTGTGCCGCCCACGCTGCGCTGGCGCGAGGACGAGCTGAACCAGCTGCTGGCGAGCCGGTTTCCGCAGGAGCGCCAGGTGTTGGGGCTGTGGTCGCTGACCTTGAGCGCGCCGCAGGTGCAGTTGCTGGGCGACCAGCAACAGTTGCGAACCGCGCTGCGCCTGAGCGTGGCTGAGCGCCAGGGCGACGGCCGCCGCTGGCAGGGCGAGATGGTGCTCGACAGCGCGCTGCGCTATCAGCCGTCGGATCAGACCGTGCGCCTGCGGCGCGTGACGGTGCAATCGGTGCGGCTGGAGCGTGACCAGGGCGGTGTGCTGATGCAGGCACAGCGGGTGGGTACCTTGCTGGTGGAAAAGCTGCTGGAGGACGCGCCGCTGCTGAAGCTGAGTGAGCAGCAACAGGCGCGGCTGGCGCGCGCAGGGGTGGAGCCGGGCGAGATCCGCGTCACGGCTGACGCGCTGGAGCTGACGCTGGTGGCGCGCCGAGCCACTTGAAATCCCCCGAACCTGCGGCCGCCTCAGGGGCCTCGCCGTTTATGATGCGCCGCATCAAATTTGCGCTTGGGAGTCCCTGTTGGATCTGATTTTGCTGCTCAAGGCCGCCGTCATGGGCGTGGTGGAAGGCTTGACCGAGTTCCTGCCGATCTCGTCGACCGGCCACCTGATTCTGGCGGGCTCCCTGCTGAACTTCGCCGATGCGAAGGCCAAGGTGTTCGAGATCGCCATCCAGACCGGTGCCATCCTCGCGGTGGTCATCGTTTACTGGGTGCGCCTGCGTGATGCAGCCACGGGCGTGTTCAGCGAGCGCGCGTCGCAGCGCTTCGTGCTGAATGTGCTGATCGGCTTTCTGCCCGCCGCCGTCATCGGCCTGCTGGCCTACAAGACCATCAAGGCCTACCTGTTCACGCCGCCGGTGGTGGCCACGTCGTTCATCGTGGGTGGCCTGATCATCCTGTGGGTGGAACGCCGGCCGACCGCCGCTGCAGCGGCCCCGCGCATTGCCACGGTGGACGATCTTTCGCCACTGGACGCATTGAAGGTGGGCCTGGTGCAATGCCTGGGCATGATCCCCGGCACCAGCCGCTCAGGCTCGACCATCATCGGCGGCATGCTGCTCGGCCTGTCGCGCCAGGCGGCCACCGATTTCAGCTTCTTCCTGGCGATTCCGACGCTGGTCGGCGCCGGCGCCTACAGCATGTGGAAAGAGCGCCACCTGCTGTCGATGGCCGACGTGCCGATGTTCACCGTCGGCCTGGTCGTGTCGTTCATCAGCGCCTGGATCTGCGTGCGCTGGCTGCTGCGCTACATCGCCAACCACACCTTCACGGTGTTCGCCTGGTACCGCATCGCCTTCGGCCTGCTGGTGCTGGCCACCTGGTGGACCGGCACCGTCGTCTGGGCTGATTGAGCAGGCCGCTCAGCGGCGGCTGAACAGCAGGTCCCACACCCCGTGGCCCAGGCGAATGCCGCGGGCCTCGAATTTGGTCAGGGGCCGGTAGTCTGGCCGCGGCGCGTAGCCATCGGCGGTGTTGGCCAGGCTGGTCTCGGCTGACAGCACTTCCAGCATCTGCTCGGCATACGGCTCCCAGTCGGTCGCGCAGTGCAGCACGCCGCCCGGCTTCAGGCGCGACGCCAGCAGCTTCACCAGCGCTGGCTGGATCAGGCGGCGCTTGTTGTGCTTCTTCTTGTGCCACGGGTCCGGGAAGAACACATGCACGCCGTCCAGGCTGTCCGGGGCGATCATGTGCTCCAGCACCTCCACCGCGTCGTGCTGGATGATGCGCAGGTTCTGGTGGCCCTCATCACCGATCAGCTTCAGCAGCGCACCCACGCCCGGCGTGTGCACTTCAACGCCGATGAAATCGGTGTCGGTGCGCGCAGCGGCGATCTTGGCCGTGGCGGCGCCCATGCCAAAGCCGATTTCCAGCACCACCGGCGCCTGACGGCCGAACACATCGGTCGGGTTCAGCAAGGAGGCCTGGTAGGGCAGCACGAACTTCGGGCCCAACTCTTCCAGTGCCTTGATCTGGCCCGTGCCCATGCGGCCCGCGCGCACCACGAAGCTGCGGATGCTGCGGCGCGGCGCGGCGCCCTCAGTGGCGGCTTCAGTGGCGGCTTCCGTGGCCCCTTCCTTGGCGTTTGCGCCCAGGCCGTTGTCGTCGGCAGGCTCGTCGTGGTCGGGCAGGGGGGCGTTGGGCGTGTCGGTCATGGAAGGCGCAAATTGGGCCCGTCAAGGTTGCGAGCGGGCAGGGCGCGCATTGTGCCCGATGCCCCGGAAGCCGCACCTTTCCCCGCTAGAATGCGTCGCAGTGCGGGCGTAGTTCAATGGTAGAACTTCTGCTTCCCAAGCAGATAGTGAGGGTTCGATTCCCTTCGCCCGCTCCACATCTCTGCAAGTGATTGATTTTCAATCGGAATCCGTCCTTGCACCCGGTCGCTACAGGGCACTCCTACAAAGTCGGAGTGACAGTGACCCAAAAATCAAATTTGTATCGTCGAAGCAGCGGCATCTACGTCGTTCGCATCACTGTGCCTGAACGGCTGCGCCGGTTCGTTGGCAAAGGTGAAATTCACATCTCGACAGGCTCTCGAACGCCTGGCGTTGCCAAGGCGGTCGCTGCAGGAACCATGGCTCACTGGCGTCAGAGATTTCTGGCCTTGAGCGGTATCGAACGAATGGACATTGAACGTCTCAGCCTTGGCTCGCCACTTCTTGAGGGTGCTGGCTACCTCTCGCTTCCGGAAGCCGCGGAGGCAGCGGGGTTCACCGAGGAAGAGCTGCTCCGCAAGGGCTCTGAGGGCCGCCTGACGCTGCATGCCCGGCTGACCGCAGTTACCGGGCACGTGCTGCCGCAGTCAGCCCTTGAAGTCGAGCACGAAGGAGATCGAGAGGTCTTCGTTGTTCCTGCGTCGGGGCACATGCCGGTGAACGCGGTCGTTGTTCAACACACAGGCGTTCTGCGGGTTCGATCATGCGCAGAGATCGCGTCGGCGCTGCTTTCGCGAGCAACACCACAGTTGGTCTTGTTTGACCTTCCGACGCGCCCTGGCCATGTTTTCGCGCCGGATCGCCCCGTCGAACTTCGTCGCTCTTCAGTCGAGTTGGCAGTCGCCGAAGTTGAAGCCCTCCGTGTTGTGACGCTGGCCTCAGTCAAGCCAGAGCAGCTGTTGGAAGTCCAGCGCTTGAAGGAGGGAGCTGTTGCTGCCAGACGCGTACCGTCCGCCAAGGGAATGCGCGTCTCGGACGCGACTGAGCGCTACATGAGCGAGCGCTCGACTGGTTGCGCTGAAGACCGCACCAGGCGTCTGCGCGATGCCTGCAACCTGTTCGCAGACCTCATGGGTGATCCATTGGTTTCTGCAGTGACGCGGGACATGTTGAGAACGTACCGGGACGAGTACCTCCCGAAGGTGCCAGCCAAGTTGCACCTCCTTCGTCACAAACATCCAGAGATCGCCGAATCAATCACCGCTGCAATTGAGGTTGTGGATTCGAAATGGCCGCGCATCTCAGAGCTGGAACAACGAAAGCGGATGGGCTGGCTCGCCGGCCTCTTTGCCTGGCTGAGCAAAGAGAGGCTCATCGAGGCGGATCCTGCTGACGGCCTTGTTCAAGCGTCCGCTAATCAGGATGCTGGGCCAAAGAAGCGAAAGCACCGCAAGCAGGACAGCCGAGACGCTTTCACCGACGATGACTTGCACGCCATCTTTTCGGCAAGCTGGTTCAAGACCGGTCGAGGGCAAATTAATCTGGCCGGTACATACAGGGAGTTCATGCCCCTCTACTACTGGCTGCCACTGCTCGGGCTACATACCGGCGCCCGTATCAACGAGCTGTGTCAGCTCAAACTCACCGACATCAAGCAGACCCCAGCTGGTGTCTGGTACATCGACATCAACGACGGAGCTGATGATCAGTCGGTGAAAAACAGTAATTCGGTACGTAACGTGCCACTTCACCCCCTGTTGATTCAATTGGGTTTGATTGAGTGGCGTACTGCGCTTCAGGGCAAGGGCTACGATCGGTTGTTCCCGGAGTTGAAGTACGACTCAACCAAAGGCTACTCCAAGGCTGCAGTTAAGTGGTTCAGCGCCTACCTGGGCCGGCTGGGCTGGGAGCGTGACGGCAGAAAGACCTTTCATTCCTTCCGTCACACGTTTATCACTCGCGCGACCAACGACTTTGAAATTCCACCTAGCGTGGTTGTTCAGATCACAGGCCACGAGCGTGGAGTGGCGGGCGGCGTTCTGCCCTACATGAAGAATCAAGTCCCTGACGATGTATGCCCCGCGATTCAAAAGATGAACTTTGCGCTGGCCGAGATTTCAGGCTTTGATCAAGCTGCCGGATTGAAGGCCATTGAGCACGCGCTGAAGCGAAAGGCCGCAGCCCGTATCCCCGCAAGCAGGTGATTCGATGAGCAGCGTGTGTCTCGGGTGCTCCAATTTGTCTCATCAACGTGCTTCAAGCTGTCGCGCGGTTACTGCTTAACGGTCCATGTTGGGGGCGTCATTGCCAGCATGCAAGAACTACTTCAATTTCGGGAGGTGTTCTTGTCATCTTTTGAGGGCTTAAACTAGGCTTCATTGGGCATCGCCGGTCGTTCTTGACCGCCCCAACTGGGAGCAGCAATGGCGCTGACTAGTGAGCAGGAATCCGCGGTAGAGCTATTCAAGTATGCGAAGTCGCTGAAGATCAGCGCCTTCGCCGGCGCTGGTAAGACGACTACGCTCACAGAGATCGGCAAGTCGACTACAAAGTCCGGTGTCTACCTAGCGTTCAATCGCAGCATTGCCTTGGAGGCGGGTTCTAGGTTTCCAAAGACCGTCGATTGCCGCACCACGCATTCGTTGGCGCTACGCTCATTACCTCCTCAGTTTCGCAACAATCAAGCCAAGCTCTTCGACGCCTTGCAGGGCAATCGAGTTGCCCAGCTGTTGAATCTTGAGGAAATTTATGTTGCTGATGTTCTGCTGACGCCGAGAACTCTCGGATACCTCACAGCGCGAACAGTCCAGCGGTTTTGTCAAAGCGAAAGTGACGAAATTACGCGCCGACACGTCCCGATGACTGGGAAGTTGGAAAAGATGAGCGCCAATGATGCGAAAGTCTTTTCGACTTACGTCACTCGTATGGCTCGGCATTTGTGGGGCCGCATGAGCGATGCGAATGACGTTGCGCCCTTGGGGCATGATGGCTACCTTAAGCTTTGGTCTCTCAGCCGGCCTGAATTGCACTACGACTACATTCTGCTTGACGAGGCACAGGATACGAACGGGGCGGTTTTATCAGTCTTGAAATCTCAGCAGGCACAATTGACGCTTGTGGGGGATCGTCATCAGCAGATATATGCTTGGCGTGGTGCCGTAAACGCCATGGCGAACATTGAAACTGAGGCTGAGTCCGCATTGACGCAGTCCTTCCGGTTTGGTCCAGAAATTGCGCGAGTTGCCAATCAGATTTTGGCCGACCTCGAGGAGCCGCTGGCACTGCGGGGGAATCCCGCAATTCAAAGTTCTGTCGCCACGAGCGGCAGCGCCAGGGCGGTCCTCTGCCGAACCAACGTTGGCGTCATTGAAGTGGTTCTGAACGCTCTTGACCAGTACATGCGGCCGTATGTGATTGGCGGCGTAGGGGACTTGATTCGCATGCTGGAGGATGTGACGCGTCTCAAGTCTTTTCAACCTGCTGACACTCCGGACCTCTTTGGATTCCAAAGTTGGGACGAGGTTGTGACCTTTAGCCAATCGGAGGATGGCGAGTCCTTGAGAACGTTTGTGAAGATCGTCAACCAGAAGGGCGAGGTCAACCTAATCAAGGCGTTGCAGTCCGTTGCTGAATCCGAGTCGGATGCTGCCCTTGTGGTTACTACGGGGCACAAAGCCAAGGGCCGTGAATGGGCCTCGGTTGAGTTGTACTCTGATTTCAAGCCCGCCAAGTTCTCTGTCAAGGGCTCGCCGAAAATGGTCGTTGATGCCGAGGCCGCTCGGCTTCTTTACGTAGCCTGTACGCGACCGAAGCAAATGTTGATAGTTCCATCTGCGATGGCGCGGGCTTGGGCTGTACCGGAGGCCGAGCCCAGCGTGAGGGCGCGCGCGAAGCCCGCCAGCGATCCTCAAGAAGCTTCTGCTCGGCACCAGTCGACATACACGGCACCCAAACCACCAAAGCCGGAAGTGCCTTCGATCGCGAAGACGGCTCGAAAGAGTGGTGACACCCGCAATCCCGCTCACTCGGGCGGCGGCTCAGGGTCTGCCGATCCAACAACCACACGGGCGGCGAATTCCTCCAAAGAGCAGCCTAAGCCGCATTCGACAGCCCAAAGAGTGAGGCCCAAAGGGGATGCTCCAAGCTTGATGGAGTCAATATTTAAGGCCTTTTTCGGCAGGTAAGCACATGGCTTGCAGGAGCTTGGACGTGCTTCGAGCCTCGATCGTCGGCATGCCTGATGTTGGCGGTTCGTTGAGAAGCAGCACTTGGCCGATGTCCACAACCTGGCTTGCCGTGATTCTGCGTTCGCAGAGTTCGCTCAACTGGGCGGGGCGGACGCGCTTTTCATTCGAACGGCATTCGATTTCGTTGTCCCGCCCACGTTGGTGGCAAACTAGCCTGAAACACATACTGACCGGACCCAGTCAGCTTCATCAGGGGTCACGGTTGGTTCAAACAGTGCGGCAGCCATTGCCGTTCAGGGGCGGTGCAGTTGAACAAGAATTCGCTGAGCGAGCGCGACATCATTACGAAGTTGATCATCCCCGCGCTGCAGGCAGCGGGGTGGGATGTTCAACGGCAGGTGCGCGAAGAGGTCACCTTCACCAAAGGGCGGGTGATCGTGCGTGGTCGCCTGCATAGTCGCGGCAAAGCACGCAGGGCTGACATTGTTCTGTATCACCAAGCGAACCTCCCGCTGGCCGTCATCGAAGCCAAGGGCGACAAGCACGGCTCGGGTGTGGGGATGCAGCAGGCTCTTGACTATGCCGAGGCGCTCGATGCACCTTTCGTCTTCACGAGCAACGGCGATGGCTTCGTCTTTCATGATCGAAGCGGTACCGGTGAGAAGCTTGAAACAAACCTGACGCTTGAGCAGTTTCCAAGTCCGTCCGAGCTTTGGCAGCGGTACTGTGTATGGCGGCAGCTCGACGAGCCGGCTATCGAGAAGGCGCTAGTTCCGTACTTTCACGATGGCTCCAATCGGACGCCGCACTATTACCAAGTCAATGCCGTAAACCGCACCGTTGAGGCGGTGGCCCGGGGCCAGAAGCGCCTACTGTTGGTGATGGCGACCGGTACCGGCAAGACATACACAGCGTTTCAGATCATCTGGCGCTTGTGGAAGAGCCGCCAAGCCAAGCGCATCTTGTTCCTTGCAGACCGAAACATCTTGGTGGATCAAACCAAGAACAACGACTTCAAGCCGTTCGGTGCGGCAATGACAAAGATCACCGGGCGAAAGATCGACACCAGCTACGAGATCTACCTATCCCTCTACCAAGCGGTCAGTGGGGCCGAGGAAGAGAGGAACATCTACAAGCAGTTCTCGCCAGACTTCTTTGACTTGATTGTGGTCGACGAGTGTCATCGCGGCAGCGCTGCCGACGATTCGGCTTGGCGCGACATCCTGGAGTACTTCAGTAGTGCCACCCAGATCGGCTTGACCGCGACGCCCAAAGAGACCAAGGACGTTTCCAGTACGTTTTATTTTGGCGAGCCGGTCTACACCTATAGCCTGCGCCAAGGCATTGAAGACGGCTTCCTTGCCCCCTACAAGGTTGTTCGAATCGACTTTGATCGAGACCTCCAAGGTTGGCGGCCTCCGAAGGGGATGCTCGACAAGTTGGGGCAGCCTATCGAGGACCGCATTTACAACCTCAAGGACATGGATCGAAATCTGGTGCTCGAAATGAGGACCCAGGCGGTTGCGGTCAAGGTGACCGAGTTCTTGAAGGCGAGCGATCCGTTCCAGAAGACGATCATCTTCTGCGATGACATTGACCACGCAGAGCGCATGCGCCAAGCCTTGGTCAACCTCAACCCCGACCGGGTACGGGAGAACCGCAAGTACGTCATGCGTATTACTGGCGACGATCAAGAGGGCAAGGCCGAACTCGACAACTTCATCAACCCTGAGGTCCGCTATCCGGTCATTGCCACGACCAGCAAATTGATGACAACCGGGGTTGATGCGCAGACGTGCAAGCTGATCGTGCTTGATCAACACATCGGTTCCATGACCGAGTTTAAGCAGATCATCGGCCGAGGTACTCGCATCAACGCAGACTACGGCAAGTTCTGGTTCACGATCATGGACTTCAAGAAGGCTACGGAGCTGTTCGCAGACCCCGCGTTTGATGGTGAACCAGTTCAGGTCTACAAGCCCAAGGCTGATGAGTCGCCGGTACCCCCGGACGAAGAGCCGCCGACCATTGGAGATCCGGGAATGCCGCGGTCGCCATCAGATGTAGATGAAGAGGGCGAGAGTGAGGAACCTGGCGGCGGCGGAGGCGGGGGCCGAGGTGAAGGCCGCACAAAGTACGTTGTTGGAAACAATGTGACCGTGACGATTGTTGCCGAGCGGGTTCAGTACTACGGTGCCGATGGCGGATTGATCACCGAGTCGCTGCGCGATTACACGAGACACTGTGTCGGGAAGCAGTTCACATCAATGGATGCCTTCTTGCGCCGCTGGAACAGTGCGGAGCAGAAGAAGGTTGTCATCGATGAGTTGGCTGCGCAGGGCGTGCTCTGGGAAGCCCTGCAGGAGGATGTCGAGAAGAAGCTGGGCAAGCCTCTGGATGCCTTCGACTTGATTTGCCACGTTGCGTTTGATCAACCGCCACTGTCCCGACGCGAGCGGGCTGACAGCGTCAAGAAGCGCAACTACTTTGCCAAATACCAAGGCGCAGCGCGTCAGGTGTTGGAGGCATTGCTGGATCGATATGCCGATGCTGGTGTCGAGCCGATCGAAGACATGAAGATTCTGCAGCTGCCTCCTTTCAACCAACTCGGGGCACCAATCGAATTGGTTAACTCATTCGGTGGGAAGACCGCCTACAAGCAGGCGCTGCATGAACTGGAGCAAGCCCTCTACGGCTGACCGTGCTCTGCGTCGAGGGCCGAGAGGAATGGCCCCAACGTTCGATCTGAAAAACTAGAAGTATGCGAATCAAGTTCATTGGCGCGGCGGGTGGCTCGGTCACCGGTTCATGTACCCACTTTCACTATCCGCGCACCGGGATCAGGTTTCTGGTTGACTGCGGTTTCGTTCAAGGCGAAGGCGACTTCGAGGCCGCGAATACGGCTCCATTGACCTTTGATGCAAGCCAGCTCGAATTCGTCCTGCTGACCCACGCCCACCTTGACCACTGTGGCCTCTTGCCCAAGCTGTACAGGCACGGTTTTTCAGGCGACGTGATTTGTACTGCGGCTACTGCTGAACTTGCCCGGTTGAATTTGCTGGATAGCGCCAGCCATCCGAGCAGCTTGTTCACCAAGGACGAGGTCAATCGGGTGCGCTTCAAGCCCATTGAGGATCAGCCCAGCACCTCCCAGGCCGCGATGTTTCCTGTCCGGAAGGACCTGTTCGTCAGTTTCCGGCGAACGGCGCATATCGTTGGCGCTTGCTCGGTCACTTTGGGTTGGCTGGACGACCAAGGCGGTCGTCAGTACACGGTGATGAGTGGTGACCTCGGCAACAACATTCGAGAGAACCTCTATCAACCGTTGCTGGGTCACCGTCGCAGCGTCTTTGGATACCCTGGTGCAATCGTCGTTGAGTCCACCTATGGGGACAGGCCGCGTCCGGCTGCGTTCAAGAGTTTCGACGCACGAATTGAAGCGCTGAGGGAGCTGTTGCAGCGGGAGCTGTTCGACAAAAAGTCGACGTTGCTGATTCCAGCTTTTGCGTTGCAACGGACCCAAGAGGTGTTGGTTGATTTGGTGGTCGTTCTCAAGCGGCACTTCGCTGACATTGAGTCGTCGACATCACCCTACCTTGCCCCGAATCGGCTGTATGACGACTTCTCAGATGGGCGATGGAACAAGGGCGCCCATGCCGCGATCACTCGTGCCATCAGCGACCTTCCGGAGGAAGAGCAGGTGCTATGGGCGGATCTGGACATGCCCAGCGGGGACAAGCAGTACCCTTACACACTGAAGCCCGACAGCCCGAGAACCTTCGCCGAGCTTCGTGCACTTGTTGAGAACAATCGTGTCCACCGGCCAGTTGATGTCTATCTTGACTCCCGAATGGCGCGATCCATGGGGGCCGTCATCCGGAAGGAACTCCTGCGGCGCAGCGCGCACAACAGTGACGAGTTTGCTCACCGTAATCCCGAGCTGAATGATCGGCTGGACGCTCCCAGTGAGGAAGACTTTGAACGCTTGCTGGAGAGCCTGCTGCCGGATGCAGTTGGACAGGCACCAGTGATAGAGATTGGCCCACACACCATTCGCTACGTCACTGACTTGGAGATCCCCACCCGGGTGGAGTGCGAACACCGCGGCGTCATCGTCATCACCGGCGGTGGCATGTGCGACGGTGGTCCTGTTGTGGGTCACCTGGAGTCGTTGTCGACACAGAAGCGGGAAGTCGTGTTGGTTCAGACGGGGTTCATGCCGCGTTATTCCTTGGGCGGACGGCTCATCGAGATTGCTGCGGGCAACGAACCGGATGGCAAGAAGGTCAATACGACTATCTCGATTGGATCAAAGGTCGATGTTCCAAGCTCGTTGATCAACCTCCGTACGGTCAACCTCAGCGCCTACTACTCGGGCCATGCTGACCAAGAGGGCTTGCTGGATTTCATTTTCGAGACGGATGGCCGGAAGCAGCAGGATGCCGCTGCAACGCCAGCAACGGTCTTCATCAATCACGGCACTGATGCTGCCCGGCAAGCGCTGAAAGCTGCCATCGAGGCGAGGTCGGCTCGATCGCTCCCTGAGGATCGAGTTGTCAAGAACGTTGAGCTACCCGCAGCAGGTCAGAAGGCGTATGACCTTCAGACCGCCACCTGGGTCGACGACGAGGTGCCTCAAACAGTTGAGCAGCTTCTTTCGGCACTACTGCGTGAGCAGATCAAGACCAACGAATTGCTGCGGCAGATGGTGCAGAGCCGTTCCCGGCCGCCCGCAACACCTTACGCAGGCAAGAAGAAAAAGACCTGATTGGTTGCGGCGCCCCCGCAGTCAACAATTGAGTGAATTCAGTGCCCGTTGAATGGCACGACAAACCTGGTCCCCAAAGCATGTCTCTGAGCAGTTCCATCAAATCCATCCAAGACATCATGCGCAAGGATGTCGGCGTCGACGGCGACGCGCAGCGCATTGGTCAGCTCGTCTGGATGCTGTTCCTGAAGATCTTCGACGACCGCGAACAGGAATGGGAGTTGATGGATGACGCCTACAAGTCCCCGCTGCCTGCGCAGTACCGCTGGAGGAATTGGGCGGCTGACCCTGAGGGCATCACAGGCGATGAGTTGAAGAGCTTTGTCGACAACGAACTCTTTCCGGCACTGCAGAACCTGACTGACCCGGTGAAGGGCTACAGCCAGACACCAGTTGCTTATGTGGTTCGCAACGTCTTTGAGGACGCCTACAACTACATGAAGAGCGGGCAGCTGATTCGCCAGGTGCTCAACAAGATCCAAGAGGCGGTGGACTTTAACAAGGCGCAAGAGCGCCACGCCTTTGGCGACATGTATGAGCAGCTGCTGCGGGACTTGCAGAACGCTGGCAACGCTGGCGAGTTCTACACGCCTCGGCCCGTCACCGAGTTCATGGTGCGCATGGTCGATCCGAAGCTAGGCGAGAAGGTGATGGACCCTGCATGCGGCACCGGCGGCTTCTTGACCTGCACCATCGATCACAAGCGTAGTCGCTATGTGAAGACGCCCGAGGACGAGAAGGTGCTGCAGGCCAGCATCCACGGTGTGGAGAAAAAGCCGCTGCCGCACCTGCTGGCCACCACCAACATGATCCTGCACGGCATCGAGGTGCCCAGCAACATCCGGCACGACAACACGCTTAGCAAGCCGCTGATCAGCTGGGGCCCGAAAGACCGGGTGGATTGCATCGTCGCCAACCCGCCGTTCGGTGGCATGGAAGAGGACGGCATCGAGACCAACTTCCCGGCGGCCTTCCGAACCCGAGAGACGGCCGACCTGTTCCTGGTGCTGATCATGCATCTGCTGAAGGACGGCGGCCGCGCGGCGGTGGTGTTGCCAGACGGCTTTCTGTTCGGCGAGGGCATAAAGAGCCGCATCAAGGAAAAGCTGCTGACTGAGTGCGACCTGCACACCGTAGTGCGTCTGCCCAACGGCGTGTTCAACCCCTACACCGGCATCAAGACCAACCTGCTGTTTTTCACCAAAGGCCGGCCGACCACCGATGTGTGGTTCTACGAGCACCCGTACCCTGTGGGAGTGAAAAACTACAGCAAGACGCGGCCCATGCGGGTCGAAGAGTTTGCGGCCGAAGCGGCCTGGTGGGGCAGCGAAGCTGATGGTTTTGCTGCGCGGCAGGGCAGTGCGTTGGCCTGGAAAGTGAGCGCCACCGACATCGCCGCGCGCGGCTGGAACCTCGACAGCAAGAACCCGCACCAGGGCGAGCGGATCAACCACGACCCTGAGGCTCTGTTGGCCGAGTACGCGCAAATGCAAGCGGAGATTGTCGACTTGCAGAGGCAGTTGAAGGCGGCGTTGGCTGGGGCACTGGAGCTGGGCGAATGACGGCGTTGGTGACAACCAGCATTGAGCTGCTTTCAGGCGCGCCCAATGGGATCGAAAAGATACGCGTTCTGTTTCGTCGGTTGGCTCTAGAGGGAAAATTTTCCACATTTGACTGCAGTTCGTCACCAGGCGCGGCATGGCTTCATTCGACGTTTGGCAGAGTATTCAGCCTTGAATACGGCAGCAATCTGCCTGCGCCGAAACGGACCGGCACGGGGGAGTTTTTGGTCTACGGCTCCAACGGTGTGGTGGGTAGTCACAACGCTTGTTGTGTCGATGCGCCATGCCTGGTCGTCGGACGGAAAGGATCAGCTGGCGCAGTGAATGTGTGTGAGCAACCGGGGTGTTGGGTCACCGACGTTGCCTATTTCTGCGTTCCTCCAAATAGCGTCACATTGCGCTTCGCTCACCTGCTGTTCTTGACCCTGGGCTTGGACGAGCTGGGAAAAGGGATCAAGCCCGGGCTGAGTCGCAGCGAGGCCTACGCCTTGCCGGTCAGCATCCCTCCTTTGGCGGAACAACACCGCATCGTCGCCAAGTTCGATGAACTGATGGCACTGTGTGATCGGCTGGAAGCGCGGCAGAAAGACGCCGAGGCCGCTCACGCTCGACTGGTGCAGGCTCTGCTGGACAGCCTCAACCAGGCCCGCGATGCCGATGAGTTCCAGGCGTGCTGGCAGCGGGTGGTGGCGCAGTTCTCGGTGCTGTTCACGACGCCCGCCAGCATCGACAGCCTGTGGTCGGCGGTGTTGTGCTTAGCGGCGGAAGGTAAGCTCGTTGCGGCAGGGGAGCAGGTCGCTCAACTACCTATCGGTGAGCTGCTGCTTGGAGACACCCTAAACGGGTGCTCGTACAAGCCTTCTGACACGCCTGTCGGCATTCCAATTCTTCGGATCAGCGCCGGTACCGGCAGCGATGACTTCATCGTGGACGAAACTGACCACAAATGGGTAGAGGTCACGGCTGCTGAGCGCGAGAAGTTTCGGTTGCTGCGGAACGATTTGTTGGCCTGTCGCTTCAATGGGAACCTGCACTACGTCGGCGCGTTTGCCCTCTACAACGGTGCCAGCAGTGTGGAGCAGATTTTTCCTGACAAGCTCATTCGGTTTCGAATCAATGACCAGCGCGCTTTGCCTGCCTATCTGCGATTTGTGATGAACGCTCTACCAGCGCGACAGCAGATCGAGTCCTTTTGCGCCACGACCGTTGGCAACATCGGCATCAGTGCCACCAACCTCAAGACCGTGAAGGTGCGCGTGCCATCGTTGGACGAGCAACACCGCATCGTAGCCAAGGTTACCGAACTCCTTGCCCTCTGCGGCCAGCTCAAAGCCTCTATCACCGCCGCCCGCGCCAAGCACTCAAAACTCGCGGATGCGCTGGTTGCCCAGGCGATCCTATGAGACGCGAAGCGTACTCCGTCGATTAGCACGGCCCCGATGCAGCGGTGGACGTAGCTGCTTGTAGAAGATCCATTAAAAATACAAATCAGCCCGGGGAGGGCCTGTTCAAGATGTTGTCGTCTGCTCTTAAGAATCTAGCGTCCGTCGATGCCTACATCGTTTGGATCTTTCTTGGCATCCTTTTCGCTGGTCTGTTGGCCTATCTTGCCTGGGCTCGACCAAAGTTGGTGGGTGCGCAAGCTGCCTTGGAGCGGCTTGCAGCCGCAATTGAGCACGCCCCCGATGTCGAGACTGCCAAAGCGCAAGCCGACGCTGCCGTCGCGACCAACAGCGGCCTGAAGGATGCATGGTCTGCATCGCAGAGCCGAGTCATCAAAGTTGGTCCTGCCGAGCAACCCAAGGCTTTGCTCTTGAACAGTGTTGAAGATTTGTGGCGGCCCGATCGGCTGTTGCACAAGCAGTTCAACTTCGCAATGTTCGAGGCCATTCCCAACATCGCTGTTGGCGTCGGCTTATTCTTCACTTTTGTCTTTTTGACCCTCGCGCTAACGGATGCCTCATCCGCGCTCGCGAAGCCGGGCCAGACCGTCGATGTGGTGAAGGCAACAAGGGAGTTGCTTGGATCGGCGGGTGGCAAGTTTTTGTCCTCTCTCGCTGGTTTGCTTGTGTCGTTGGTTTGGACGATCGTGGGGCGCCGTCGGGTGGCCCGGCTGGACCGTGCCTCGGTGCGTGTGGTCGCCGCCATCGAAGCTCTTTGGCCTCCCTTGGGTGCCGAGGCTGTGGTGATGGATCAGCTGGCACAGCTCAAACAGGTCGCCGACAAGTTGGTGGCTTTGCAGGCTGTGCAGGTGCAAGCCAAGCAAGTGCAGGAAGACCAAGTTGGTCTCGCCGAGGAGCTGCTGCTGGAGTCCAAGGAGCAGACAGGCTCACTCAAGCGATTCGAGACCGACCTGGCAATCAGCATCGGCAACGCCATCACGAACAGCTTTGGCCCGCAGATGGAGCAGATGACTGGGCGACTGGAGCGGGCCATCTCGAACTTGAGTGATCGCGTCGGCTCAATGAACGAGGATGCCCTGCGAAAGATGATGGAGGACTTCTCCTCCTCTCTGCGCTCGAACACCGGCAAGGAAATTGATTCCTTCAAGGCCACTTTGAGCAGCCTGGCTGAAGCTCTGGATAAGTCTGCAGGTGGCCTGCAGACGGGCGTTGAACAAGCAGCTGCAACTTTGGCGGGTACAACCAGCGAGCTTGATACACGGCTTGGTGAGGCATCAACTCGCCTTGTTGGCAGTGTGGATGCGATCAAGGAGCTGCTGGATCACACACGCAACGCGGTTCAGGATGTCGATATGGCGGTGTCTCGGGCTGCCGAGTTGGGAGGACGCGGTGTCGAGAGCCTGACGCATGCGTTGGAGAACGCAGATCACGTGGTTGCCCGCGTGTCGGATTCTGCTCAGCGCTGGCAGGCCGTAACTGAGAAGATGGAGGGCGTTACCGGTAGCCTGGCAGAGGTGGCGGACGGCGTGGATGAAATCACCCAGGAGCAGAAGGCGGTCGTTCGCTCCGTTCGAGAAGCCGGGCCCGAGGTGGTTCATGCTGTTTCGCGCATGAAAGACATTCTTGAGTCGTCCACCGGGCAGGTGGCTGAATCGATGGGCATGGTCCAGTCCGCCATGGACAGGACCAGTCGCGATCTAACCGGTGTGGTTACGTCGATCACGACCGGTGTGGGCGAATACACCCAGCAGGTTGCAGAGCTGCATCGAGCCATGGATAACGAGATGGCCAAGGCGGTTGGCAAACTTGGTGGCGTGATTCAGAACTTGGATGACTCGGTGGGTGAGCTTACCGATGCCCTTGGCGATCTCGATTCCAAGAAGTAAATCATGCTGTTGTTGAAGCAACGTGGTGGACAGAGGGCGTCAACGTCAGCTGAAGGCGAGGGCAGCTACCTGGCCTCGGCCAGTGACTTGATGATTGGCCTGCTGTTTGTCTTCATCATCCTGGTGGTGGTGTTGGCATTGGAGCAGCACAAGCAGCAGCAGGTGCTGATCGGTTTGACGAATGCAAGTGATCCACGAGCTGGTGTCACGGTTTCAATTGGCGAGGCGCTCAAGCAGGCCAAGCTCGACGTTCGAGTTGACCCATCGACCGGGATCATTTCGCTGCCGTCGGATGTCTTGTTCAACGTCGGCTCGTCTACGCTTAGCGCCACAGCAAAGCAATCTCTCAGCCTCGCTCGCGACAGGCTGGCAGTGGTGTTGCCGTGCTATGTACACAGCACTCGGAACAAGCTGACCGATAAAGACTGCCCAAACAATTTGGGTCGACATGAGGTCGACACGATCTTCTTCGAGGGGCACACGGACAACCGAGTAAACCCCGCACCAGGCGGCAACTTGACGCTTTCGTTCGACCGAGCACGTGCGATTCAAGATGAGTTCCTCGGCGCCGGCTCTCCACTCATCGAGTACAAGAACTCTTTCAATCAGCCGATCTACTCTTACAGCGCATACGGTGATACGCGCTTGCTGGCCAACGTTGCTGGCCACGACGCCAGCAACAGACGCGTAGACATGCGTATCGTGCTTCGCTACCAATCTATTCAGGAAACCCTGAACCAGATTGGCAAGGCCACCGGGGGGCGCTGAGGTGTTTGCACCGCTTCCCACGGGGTTCCAGTTTTTGCAGCACGCGGCCGAACGGCTGGGGGCTGTCGAGTTGGTGGCCCCCAAGCAGATGGAAGAGATCGGTCTTCGAATGCGGAAGGTCTACGAGCGTGCGCGTGAGACGGGCTACAAGCATTTGAGCAAGGGCGCGTTGCGCCGGCTTCCGTACGCCATCTGGGTGGACGGACAGCCTTCACTCGACAAGATCGAGCCGCAGCTCATGCAGCTTTACTGGGACAAAGTACTGCCGGAGGCGCTGTCTCAACCTCGCTCATCCAAGCGTTGGCTCAACCCACTCTTTTACGTCTACTGCCACTGGTTCAAGCGCTTGCAGCCCGGTTTCCTGTTGTTTGCGCAGAGCCTCAACAAGGCCCTGTCCGTGGCAAAGGGGTCGATGGCTGACCTGTTGATTGACTTGAACAGCCGCTATGCCTGGTTTGACCCACGAGTGGTCGGCTCACGGCTGGGTGCCGTGATCGTCAAGTCGACAAAACCAATTCCGGATGTCTTGAGCAGCCTGCATTTGTGGTCCGGATTCCTGGATGAGCCCATCGCGTCTGATGCGTTCGAGGGCGCTCTAGGGTCGTCGATGGTGGATCTGACCGATGAGGCACAGATCGCCAAGGTTTTGATTTGGTCCAGGAATGACGTTGGCGGTGAGAACGGAGCTGGCGTTGCACGCTACCCAGAACATCGGGTTCTCTTGGCCGAGGCGTTGGTCAGGCCGTGGTTCCAGCGTAGGCCGCCGGAGGCGCTCAAGACGCGCCTGCTCAGCTACTTCATGCGGCACTACGGCGACCCGCGCCACATTGGCAACGTGAACAAGGGCCACAACTGGCAGGGAGTCTCCCCGCAGGTCATTGCTACGTTGAAGGCCTGGCTGGTTGGTGACACCTTGCGCGGCTTCATGCGCATCTTGCAGCTGACGGCTGACGACATCTGGATGTACCGCGAGCGCTTCTGGACGGCGTACTACGACAAGGGGGTCATTGAAGAGGCCTGGGTCGCTCTTGGCTCGCAAGCCGCGTGGATGGCGAGGCGCGAGTTCGCTAAGGGCGATTGGAACCAGTTCGGTGCGCTGACCGCTGGGGCTACCTCTGACCAGTCCGTTTTGTTCCTTCGCATCGGGGACATCGTCTTCACAGAGTGGAGTCACTCCGGCAGCTTGCGAGCGACTCGGGCCGGCGATCCGCAGACGCCGCGCATGTACCTGCGCGAGTACAGCGGGCATGACCTTCGTTCTCTCAACTCCATGGACTTCCATGAAGGTGGTACCCAGCTGCCGCAGTTGACGCACGCCAACTCGGCCGGGGGCACGTGGCAACGTCGCGCGCGAGACTTCATTGCAAAGCACACAGGAGTAAGGCTGAATGACCAAGCCATCATTGGTTGACCACGGTGCTGAATGGGCTGTCGGTTTGGGCTTGGACGCCTGGGTTGCCGAGCTGTCCATTGCTGCCGCCACCGCTGTCTATGAGGCGCTTGAGGCCGGTGCCAGATTTGAAGATGGTGTTCTGTACGCTCCAGCTCTGGCGTTGAGCCGGTGGCCTGAGGCTGTTGCGCAGGAGCTTGGCTTACCGCCGAATGTGCCGTTGGGCTTGGACATTCGTCTCCAAGGCACCTTGGGGAAGTCAGACTCAAAACTCCTCTCAAGATGGCTACAACCCGGCAGATCCATCGCCGCCAGAGATGCGAGCCTGCGCGGCTGTTGGCTTGAGTGGGGAGGTAACACGTATCGACTGCAGGCTCCGCTGTGGGAAGTCGTGGAGCTGGCGAACGCGTTCAACCGGGTTGACTCGGCCGACATGGACGGGCAGTTCAAGGCTTGGGCCAGCATTCGCGAATGCCTTGGCGATGACGCTGCCGAACGGCTGAGCGATGGCTTCTTGCGGAGCCTTCGTGTTGTGACCGCCTCTGCGTTGACGTGGCAAATCCAGCTCGATGGAAACGGCCAACCTCAGCTTGCACCGAGTCTGTTGACCGAGAAGCTCTCGGACGATGGCCAACGCACCGAGCATGTTCCTGCGCTGCTTCCAGTCGATGAATCCACGTTTGTGCAGCGTCTTGATCAGCTGCGCGAGGGCGTGTCTGCCTTCCCGTTGAACCAAGGCCTTTATGTGGTCGCTGAGGAGCCGGTTCGCAAGGCGCTCACTGCGGTTCGTCAGCTACGGCGTGCGCCGGTTGAGCAGCGAAAGCGAGCAGCCCTGCACCCTGAAGCCGTCATTCGCGAATTGCTGGATGAGCCGGAGGACGCCCCTTCGGTGTTCATTGAAACTGAGCGGTATGCTGACCGTGTCGTGGATGTGGCTGAGTGGGTTGCTCCTGTCCTTCCTTGGATCAAGATTCCGACTCAGTCCTGGGCCCCGCCCTCGCAGTTCGGCATTCGGCTGCAGGGCGTGGACATTCCGCTTGAGGCAAACCAGCTGGAGGGGGCATGCGAGGCAATGGCCAACGCCCTTGGCCAGCGTCTGCCGGTGGTTGAAATCGCAGGCACCCAGGTGCCGGTGTCTGAAGCCAATTTACAGGCTTTGCAGTCCCTCAAGGAGAAGGTTGAGGCTAGGCTGGGTGGAAAGCCAGAGGCCTGTGATGCGGATGACGAAGAGAAGCTGAGCGGTCCGAAGGTTCTGGTTATCGAGACCAACTTCGAAGAGGTTGCATTCAGCCGAGCGACCGAACACAAGCGGCCTGGCCAGACGGTGTGGCCAGCCATGGTCAGAACGCCTCCGAAATCGCACCAGGAAACCGGTGTTCGATGGCTTCAGCAACATTGGATTTCTGGAAGCAGCGGCGCCATGCTCTGCGACGACATGGGTTTGGGCAAGACGTTTCAGGCGCTTGCCTTCTGTGCGTGGTTGCGCGAGTTGATGAATGCCGGCGAGATCCCACGGCAACCGATTCTGTTGATCGCGCCGGTGGGGCTGTTGCGGAACTGGGAAAAGGAGCACGACGAGCACCTCTGGTCACCCGGTTTAGGCGACATCGCTCGCGTTTATGGCGATCACGTGAAGGCCATCAAGCGCGGTCGGCACGGTAACGGTACCGCGACCCTCGACACCACAAGATTGAGTCAAGCTGATGTGGTGCTTGCGAACTACGAAGCAGTTTCTGACTACCAGCTCAGTTTTGGCGCGATCCGGTTCGCCGCAGTGGTCTTGGACGAGGCGCAAAAGATCAAGTCCCCGGGCATACGGGTGACGACAGCGGTCAAGGCCCTGAACGTTGGCTTTTTCGTAGCCATGACAGGCACGCCGGTTGAAAACCGCTTGGCGGACCTTTGGTGCATCGCGGATGCAGTGCAGCCCAGCGCATTGGGGGACCTCAAAACCTTCAGTGGCCGTTACGAAACTGAAGGGGCAAACGTATTGGCCCTGCGTGAGCAGGTGTGGCAGGAGGAAGAGCAACTGGAGGCTCAACCCAAGCTGCTGTTGCGTCGCTTGAAGTCAGAAAAACTCCAAGGCTTGCCGAAGAAGATTGAGCATCCGATTCAACGGCCTATGCCGCCAAGGCAATTGGACGCGTACCTGCGCGCTGTCCAGCAGCAAGGCATGGCCGGCGAAGGTTCGATGCTGGAACTCATTCACAGCATGCGGCGTGCCTCCCTTCACCCCATCTTGATCGATGGGGGGCTGGACCGGGGTGAAGTTCTGGATCCGCGAGATTCAGCACGCATGTCCGTGATGCTGGAGGTGCTTGACGACGTTGCTCGCCGCAACGAAAAGGCACTTGTGTTCCTGGAGTCACTCGATCTTCAGGACGCGGGCCAATTGCCGACGATCCTGCAGCGCCGATATGGCCTGAAGCGCTTGCCCATGATCATCAACGGCGAAGTGGGCACGTCTCAGCGTCAAGACCGCGTAGATCGCTTCCAGAGTGAATCGGGATTCGACGTGATGATGTTGTCACCCAAGGCGGGCGGAGTGGGGCTTACGCTCACTGCAGCGAACCATGTCATTCACCTCTCCAGATGGTGGAACCCCGCAGTTGAGGATCAATGTTCGGACCGTGTCTATCGCATCGGCCAGACCAAAGACGTGCATGTCTACTACCCGATGGCCGTGCTCCCAGACACCCCTGAGCAAAGCTTCGATGTCCAACTCCAATTGCTAATGCAACGCAAGCGAGACTTGGCTCGAAATCTGCTCGCACCGCCGGCCTTTACCAAGCAGGACTACGCGCAGATGCGTGCGGGGATGTTGGCGCTTTGATCTGCAGATGCCAACGAATCGCTAGCTCGGATTGAGGAAATTACCCTAGTCAGATCGCAGCACAAGACTGCAGGTGAGCCGTATAACTTCAGGAGGCATGATGAAAGTCGAAGTTGAGTATCTTGACCGTACTGGCCTAACATCAACGATTTTCGTGGAACTGAGTCTCCTGGCGTTTCTCAAACACGCCGCCACAGCAGGGAAGGGGAACTATCTAAGTTTCCCAGCGAAGTTGGCCCGTGGTATCGGAGCCTTGATGTATTTTCACGAGTACTTCGACTTCTCCTCGGGATGGAGCGGCTTTCGCCCGCTTCCCCCACACCTTACCGAACCGACAGACGCCGGTGACTTCTCAACAATAGCTGGCCGGGCCATCGGAGACTTCTTGGCCAAGAGCCTACTTGATGCTAAGTTGAGCTTTAGCTACGAAGCGGCGATGACGATGATGGGATTTCCGCTCGTTGGCGGAAGACCAGACCTTTACTGCGTCACCAATACTGAGCAGTTTGCTCTTGAGGCTAAGGGGTACTCGCGCGCCAGCATCAGCGCTGCAGCAATGGCTCAACGTAAGCTTCAGGCGCAATCTGGCCCCATCCCCGTTGGTTTTGCTTTCGCATCCGTGGCATACAACTTCCATGGTTCGGTGAAGTGCAAGTTTCACGATCCAATAGTGCCCGATACACCGTTCAATGAGCGACTAAATTCACTTCTTGCCTATCGCTACTACGAGGAGTTGTTTCAGCAAGCCTCGCTTGGTGGGGAAGGGCAATTGGTGGCGGTGGGGGGTGATATGTACTATTCATTCCCATTGGAGCCAGGCGATTTGCAGTCTCGGCTGCCGGTTGTGAGTATATTATTACCGAGGGAGTTGGAGCGCAGACTGCCTATCGAGAGTTATTTGCGATTGAATCGCGAGTCGTTTATCGATGGGAATACCTATATTGATGTGGACGGTATAGGCTTGCAGGTATCTCCGTAAGGCGTCCAGTTGTGCGTGACCTCTGGCTGCTGGGCAGGCTGAGGCACTTAAGGTATATCGCGCTGATTGATGTGCTCAAAGGTGAAACATATCCACTGCTGGGGCGGTTTTCCTGAGCGGTTTATATTATTCGCCGTTTGTCACTTTCGGAAGGGCGCCAGTCCATTCGAGGCTTGAGCACAGTCAATTGGGTGCGCCCGCCCGCTTATGCTCAAATTTCCTGCGCGAGCCTCCACGCACGGGTTTTCACGCCTTGATTTGTCTACGATATCCGATCAGCGCTCAACGGTGACTTTGCCACGACTATTGGCGGGCCATAAGATTTCCAGGTGCTCATGAGCTTGGGTGGAGCATAAAAAGAGCACGCTACGCCCGGTAAATTTACAAAGCTGTCGCTAGATAGGCGCCGTGTTGATCAGAGTTTCAGCACCCCGAAAAGGAGTTTTTGTGGGTTTTTTGCGCCTATCTGCCTAGCGTCGATAGTATAAGGATTGGGTTGCGTAGGATGCACTGGAAGTGGCGCGACCACACAGCGGGGTAGCGCATACCTTCTAGGACTTAGTGTCTTTGTTCGCTGAAGCCTCATGTGGCTTATAGGCTCCCTCCACCCCCC
>NZ_JBBUTI010000014.1:0-117787 GCF_038066635.1 Ideonella margarita
CGGTACGCGATCTTCTCGATCGCGAAGTTCAGCGCCGAGCACGCGATGATGGCCGCCACCAGCGAGATCAGCAGCAGCGCCCAGCCCGGCAGACCCGAGTCCGCCAGCGCCGTGACCACCGTCCAGCTGACCATCGCCCCCACCATCAACACCTCGCCGTGCGCGAAGTTGATCAAGCTGATGATGCCGTAGACCATCGTGTAGCCCAGGGCCACGAGCGCATACATGCTCCCGAGCACCAGGCCGTTGATGATCTGTTGTACGAAGATATCCATGGGTTTGACCTTTACGCGGCGGACCGCCAAAGCTGCTGAGACAGCGGTCATATTGCACAGCCCATGCCACATTGCCCATGCACCAGCTTGGTTCAGGGTAAGCCCCGACGGTTCAGAGCCTGTTGAGCCCCTTCCGCCCCCTGCAGGTGCCCCCGGTGCACGGTGAGCGTGCAGCAGGAGTGTGGAAATCCGCACTCACCAAACTGCGGTTCGTGCGGTGTTTCACACCAAGGCGGGGGCTGAGCGGCCCGACACTCGAAAAAAGTCCGCTGGCGCAGCGCCTTGCACCCGCTCCCATTGGGCACACTACGCACCCTGATGTCGCTTCCGCCTGCTTTCCCCACGCCGCGCCCGCCTGTGGCGCCGCCCCCTCGCTGGTGGCGCTCCGGCCTCCTGGCGGCCCTGATGGTGGGCTTGGTGGCGCTGGGCGGCATCGTCGGATTCCGCTGGAATGAGCGCGCCGGCCTGATCAACCTGGCTGCGGTGGCCAATGAGCGGCTGGAGCTGTATGCCGCCACGCTGGAGGCCGAGCTCGCGCGCTTTGCCTACCTGCCCAGCCTGATTGCCGCCGACAACGACGTGCGGGCCTTGCTGGACAACCCCGACAACCCGGCCCTGGCCGAACGCGCCGGCCGCACCCTGGCCCGCATCGGCGTGCGCGCCGGTGCCGCGCAGGTGCTGGTGCTGGACCCGGAAGGCAGCGTGCTGGCCCGCAGTGACCTGGGCAGTCTGATGGCTGGCGCCGATGCCCAGCGCAGCACCTCATCCTGGGTGCAGCTGATGGCCAGTGGTGACCACTTCAGCCGCAACCCGCTGGATGGCAGCACCGATTACCAGTTCGTGCTGCCGGTTCAGAGACAAGGAAAGACACGGGCCAATGTCGTGGTCACGGTGAACCTGTCGCCGCTCGAGGCCACCTGGATTGACCTGGGCCTGCGCACCCAGAGCGAACGGCTGCTGGTGGTGGATGAGCGCGAGAGCGTGGTGATGTCGTCGGTGCCCAGCTGGAAGTACCGGCACCTGCAGAACCTGGAGCCGGCCGTGCCTCGCAGCACCAGTACACCGCCGCCCACCGTGCTGGCCCTGCAGACGGAAACCGTGCTGGCGCCGGGCGCCACGCTGGTTCGTGCGCCGCTGCTGGGCGCCGGCACCACCAGCCGCTACCTGCTGCAGGAACGCACGCTGACGGCCGTGGGCGGACGCATGCTGACGTTGTCCGACCCCTCCGAGGTCTGGCGCCAATCGCGCATGGCCGCACTGGGCGGCGCGGCGGCAGGCGCTTTGGCCGGCCTGCTGCTGCTGTATGTGCTGTACCGGCGCCGCGTGCTGCGCCAGTTGCTGCAGGCCCGCAATGCCTTGCAGCAGGCGCACGATCAGCTGGAGCGGCAGGTGGACCTGCGCACCGCCCAGCTGCGCAGTACCAACGACGAGCTCAAGCGCCAGATCGCCCAGCGCATGCTGGCCGAGGACGAGCTGCTGCAGGCCAGCAAGCTGGCCGTGCTGGGCCAGATGTCGACCGGCATCTCGCACGAGATCAACCAGCCGCTCACCGCCCTGCGGGCGCTGTCGCGCAATGGCATCCGCCTGCTGGACACCGGGCGCATCCAGGACGCCATCCGCAACCTGCAGTCGATCGACGAGATGACCGAGCGCATGGGGCGCATCGTCACCCAGCTCAAGAACTTTGCGCGCAAGGACAGCCCGCACAACCGGCCGGTCTCACTCGCCGAAGCCGCCCGCAACGTGCTGCTGATGCTGGAGCACCGCCTGCGTGAAAATCAGGTGGGCGTGATGGTGGACATCGCCGACACGCTGCAGGCGCTGGGTGACCCGACGCGGCTGGAGCAGGTGCTGCTCAACCTGGCGGGCAACGCGGTGGACGCCATGGCCCACAGTGAGCGGCGCGTGTTGCGCCTGTCGGCACAGATGACACAGCACCGCGTCATGGTGCGGGTCGATGACAGCGGCCCGGGCATCACGGACGAGCAGCTGCAGCGCCTGTTCGAGCCCTTCTTCACCACCAAACCCGCCGGTCAAGGGCTGGGATTGGGGTTGGTGATTTCCACGAAGATCGTGCGCGAGTTTGGGGGCACCTTGCGCGCGCATCGCCTTGAAGAAGGCATGCGATTCGAATTTGATCTGGCCCCCGTCGAGGATCCCGATGTTTGATGGTTTCAAGGTCTTGTACGTCGAGGACGATCCGCCGGTGCGGTCGAGCGTCAGCCAGACGCTGGAGTTGTCCGGCCTGGCGGTGCAGGCTTTCGGCCGCGCCGAAGATGCGCTGACCCACGTGAGTGCCGGCGCCCAGGTCATCGTCATCACCGACATTCGCCTGCCCGGCATGGACGGCCTGACCTTGATGGACCGCGTGCGCGCCATCGACCCCGACATTCCCGTGGTGGTGGTGACGGCCCACGGCGACATCGCGATGGCCGTGAACGCCATGCGTGCCGGCGCCTACGACTTCATCGAGAAGCCGTTTGACCCGGAGCGCTTTGTCGACACAGCCATGCGGGCGCTCGACAAGCGCGTGCTGCGCGTGGCGCTCGATGACCTGCGGGCGCAGTTGCAGCAGCGCATCGGCATCGAGTCGGTGCTGCTGGGCGATTCACCGGCGATGCAGGAAGTGCGGCGCAAGGTGCTGCGCCTGGCCAGCACGTCGGCCGACGTGATGATCCTGGGAGAAACCGGCTCAGGCAAGGAACTGGTGGCCCGCTGCCTGCACGACCACAGCAACCGGCGCGACCGCAACTTCGTGGCCATCAACTGCGGCGGCCTGCCCGAAACGCTGTTCGAGAGCGAGTTGTTCGGCCATGAGCCGGGCGCCTTCACCTCGGCCGCCAAACGCCGCATCGGCAAGCTCGAACATGCGAACGGCGGCACGCTGCTGCTCGACGAGATCGAGACCATGCCGATCAGCATGCAGATCAAGTTGCTGCGAATCATCCAGGAACGCAAGATCGAGCGGCTGGGCTCGAACGAGGAGGTGCCGCTGAACGTGCGCATCGTGGCCGCCACCAAGGCCGACCTCAAGGAGATGGGCGAGCAGCACAAGTTCCGCAGCGACCTGTACTACCGGCTCAATGTGGCGGTGATCAACCTGCCGCCGCTGCGTGAACGCCGCGAAGACATTCCGCTGCTGTTCCAGTATTTCCTGACCCAGGCCAGTGCGCGCTACGAGTTGCCGCCGCCGGAGCTGACCCCTGCCCTGCTGCGAGAGATGATGGCCCACGACTGGCCGGGCAATGTGCGCGAGATCCGCAACGCAGCTGACCGCTATGTGCTGGAAAACGGCGCGACCGACCTGACCAGCACCAGCGCGGATGCGCCCACCTCACTGGCGCAGCAGATCGAGCTGGTCGAGAAGGCGCTGATCGAGCAGGCGCTGCAGCGCTGCCAGGGCCGCATGCAGGAAGTCATGCAGCAACTGGGCATCGCCAAGAAGACGCTCTACGACAAGCTGCACCGGCACGGCATTGACCCTGAGCGCTTCCGTTGAGGCTTCAGCCGACGTTTCAGCGGTAAGTCGCCGGGTCCGGTGAATCGGTGGGGTGGCGGATGACGCGCTGCAGCGATTCACTCATCGGCAACTGCAAATTGACGCCCCGCGGCCCGACCGGGGACTGGAACCACCGGCGGTAGATCTGCATGATCTCGCCGCGGCGATAGAGGTCGGTCAACACGTCGTCGACCAGCTTCTTGAACACCGGGTCACCGCGCCGCATCGGGATGCCGTAGGGCTCACGCGTCAACGGCTCTTCGGCAATGACGAAGTCGGCCGCATCGGGCGCGGTGCTCAGCAGGCTGAGCAGCAGCACATCGTCCATGGCGTAGGCCACGGCACGGCCGGTGCTGACCATGCGGAAAGCCTCGACGTCGTCCTGACCGGCGAGGATGCGCATGTCCAGATCACGCGCCTGGTTCAGCGCATGCAGGTACTGGATGCTGGTGGTGGCGAGTGTGGACACCACGGTGCGCCCCTGCAGGTCGTCCACGGTGCGGATACCGCTGCTGCGCCTTGAGAGCAACTTGCTGCCCGCCACGAAGGTGGTCACCGAAAACGCCACCAGCTTCTGCCGCTCGGCGGTGTTGGTGGTGATGCCGCACTCCAGGTCCACGCTGCCGTTGGCCACCAGCGGCATGCGCGTGGCCGAACCCACAGGCACGGTGCGCACTTCCAGATCAGGCAGCGCCAGGCGCCGCTTCACGGCGTCCACCACGCGCTCGCACAGATCAAGCGAATAACCCACCGGCACCCGGCGCGCGTCAAGGAAGGAAAACGGCGGGGAGTTGGTGCGATAACCGAGCGTGATCAGGCCGGTGTCGCGGATCTTGCGCAAGGTGGGCGATTCAGTCGGCGCGCTGCGGGCCACCGCGCTCGACGCCCCGCCGCCCTGGGCCCATGTCGCCCCCGTGAACAACCCAGCGGCCAGCCACAAGCCACACCAAACGGCGAGCTGTCGCGGGCGAAACGCAAGGCTGGATGGCAGAGTCACGGGAAGGTGCCGGGAGGGCGTGGTCAGCGGAATGGGCGCGATTGTGACAAATCCGGCTGACGCGGCTCGGGCTATCTCCGGATGGCGAGGCGGCGGCGGCCGCGTTAAGCTCTCATTCATGAACTTGTTGCTCGCAGAAGACGATGTGATCCTGGCTGACGCGCTGTCGGCCCAGCTGATGGAAGCCGGCTTCCAGGTCGAGCACGCCCCCAATGGCGCGGTGGCCGAATACCTGCTGCTGAAGCAGACCTGGGACCTGGCCGTGCTGGACCTCGGCTTGCCGATGGTGGACGGCCTGACCGTGCTCAAGCATGTGCGCGCGGCGCGCCCCAACCTGCCAGTGCTGGTGCTGACGGCGCTCGACGGCCTCGACAACCGCGTGGCGGGCCTGAATGCCGGGGCCGATGACTACCTCACCAAGCCCTTTGATTTTCCGGAGCTCGAAGCCCGACTGCGCGCCCTGCTGCGGCGGAGCAAATCAGCCACCGGCGCGACCGACCTCGGCCGCATGATCTACGACCGCGAAGCCCGCCGCGTCAGCGTGATGGGCGAGGTGCTGGAGCTCAGCCCGCGAGAATGGCTGCTGCTGGACCTGCTGCTGACCCACCGCGACCGTGTGGTCACGAAGGAGCAGATCCACCTTTGCTGGAGTGCAGACGGCAGTGAAGCCGTGAGCGGCAACAACGCGGTCGAGGTGTACATCCACCGCCTGCGTCGCAAGATCGACAACTCCGGTGTGGCCATCCGCACGGTGCGGGGCTTGGGCTATCTGCTCGAACTCGACACCCAGACGGCCTGAGCCGCGACCTGCCCGTGCTTCACCGCCCTCATGCAGCCTGGCTTTACCGCTGGGTGGAAGCCCTGCCCGGTGGCCGCTCATTGCGGCGCCAGCTGCTGCTGTGGGTGCTGCTGCCCCAGCTGGTGCTGTGGCTGGCGGGGGCGCTGTTCACCTACAAGCTGGCCGCCCGCTATGCCAATGAGGTGATCGACGCCAGCTTGTCGCAGGCTTCGCGCGCACTGGCGCGGCAGGTCAAGCCGATGGGCAACGGCCTGTTCATCGACTTCCCGCGGGCGGCTCAGGACGTGCTGGAAGCAGACCCCTCGGATCGGCTGCTCTACACCGTCAGCGCCCCACCCGGCGAGTTCATCCTCGGCAACCGCAACCTGCCGCCACCGCCTGACAGCAACAAGGCCCATCAGCCCGGCGAGACCGTGTTCTACGACGGCCAGGTGGCCCCGCAGAACCACGCCGACGAGCCCCCGCAGCGGGTGCGCGTATCGGCGCTGTACCTGAGCTACGGCGACGAAAACGGCCCGATGCAGACCATGCTGGTACAGGTGGCCCGCTCCAGCGCCAACCGGGAAGAACTCACCCGCCGCATCCTGGTTGATACGGTGTTGCCGCTCTCGGGCCTGATGCTGCTGATGACGATGATCGTCTGGGCCGGCATCCGGGCCGGCCTGGCGCCGCTGGCCCGGCTGCGCAGCCTGGTCGAAGGCCGCGCCCCGAATGACCTGACGCCGATCGAGCTGGAAGCTGCGCCGGGTGAGGTGCGCGCGCTGGCCCAGGCCATCAATGACCTGCTGGGTGCGGTGCAGCACAACGTGGGCGCGCAGAAACGATTCATCAGTGATGCCGCGCACCAGCTGCGAACCCCGCTGGCCGGCTTGAAAAGCCAGACCGAGCTGGCCCTGAAAGATGCCACCGACCCCGCCTTGCAGGCCCGCCTGCAACGGGTGCATGAAAGCGCCACGCGCAGCGCCCACCTGGTGAACCAGCTGTTGACGCTGGCGCGCGCCGAACCGGAATCCGCCGGCCGCCAGGACCGCAGCCGGGTTGATTTGACCCGCCTTGCGCGTGAGCTCACCGCCGAGCTAGTGCCTCGTGCCCGGCAGGCCGGCATCGACCTGGGTTTCGACGATGCAGCCGATGGGGATGTGCTGCTGCCCTGCGAGGTGGCCGGCATCGGCCTGCTGCTGCGCGAAGCCTTGATGAACGTGATCGACAACGCGCTGCGCTACTGCGAGCGCGGTGCCGAAGTCACCGTGCGGCTGCGTCGGCAACCGCACCGCGCCTGGCTGGAGGTGCTCGACAACGGCCCCGGCATTCCGCCAGAGCAGCATGAGGCCGTGTTCGAGCGCTTCGTGCGCGCCACGCACCTGGGCACCGGCTGCGGCCTGGGGCTGGCCATCGTGCGTGAAATCGTCGAGCGTCACCAGGGCAGCGTCACGCTGCACAGCCTGCAACCGCACGGCTTGATGGTGCGCATCGACCTGCCGCTAGTCTGAGGCCACCCCGGGCCGGGCGGCCCGCCCCTACCGGCGTTCAGCCGGCGTTCGCCCGAATTTCGACCGGCGTTCTCCCGCTTCTCCCCCGTCATCCCCAACCTTGAGCCGTGCGCCCGCCGTGTTGCAGGCGCGCTGCCGCATTCGTGTAATCCCCGATGTTGGTTGTATTAATGCTTCATTAATAATTGCGCCACCAAACATGAACATGAACGTTTCGTTAACAAATGAGTTAACGCTGTCGTTCAGGCCATGTGCGGACACACCAAACTCCGGGCCCCCCAGCCCGCACCAAGGAGACGCTCACATGAAGAAAAGCACCCTCATCGGCGCAACGCCGATCGCCCTGACCCTGCTGCTGGCCAGCCAATCGGCCCTGGCCGTTGACTGGACCGGTTACTTCCGCGCCGGCCCCGGCCTCACCAGCGGCAACGCCAACCGCGCCTGCTATGGCCTGGGCGCCGGCAGCAAAGGCATGACCTACCGCCTCGGCAACGAGTGCGACTTCTACGGCGAGTTCCAGCTCAGCCAGGGTTTCCAGAAGGATGGCATCGAGTACCGCGCCACCCTGATGACGAACTACTACAAGGGCGCCACCGACAACGACGGCGCCGGCATGGCCATCGAACAGATGTTCGCCGAAGCCAAGGGCTTCGACGTCGCGCCTGAAGCCACCTTCTGGATCGGCAAGGAACGTGGCCGTCGTGGTGACGTGCACATCGTCGACACCCAGTTCATCGAAGCACTGGGCGTGGGCGCCGGCATGAAGGGCCTGAAGGCAGGCTCGGGTCAGTTCGGCATGGCGTTCTACAAGACCGACAAGGACGTGACGAAGCCGGGCAACCGCCTGAACTTCGAATACGTGAACCTGCCGGTGAACGAAGGCGGCAAGTTGAACTTCTTCGCTGCAGCCACCAAGGGTGACTTCGACGGCGGCACCAGCGGCGCCACCGTGAGCCTGCGTCACGACCAGGACAACATCTTCGGCACGGGCCTGAGCAACACCTTCTGGGTGCAGTACGCCCAGGGCTCCGCCTCGCTGAACGCCAACTTCGGTGACTTGAGCGCCGGCTCGGCCGCCAAGAGCTGGCGTCTGGTGGAAACCGCCACCTGGCAAAAGGGTCCGTTCGGCGGCCAGGTCATCGCCCTGGTGGCCAGCGAGAAGGACAGCGCCGGTCTGAAGACCGACTCGGCGACCCTCGGCGGCCGCGTGTCGTACGCCTTCACCCGCAACTTCAAGTTCCTGACCGAGCTGGGCGTGTCGCAGTACAAGCCGGAAGGCGGCGAAACTGCCCGCCTGACCAAGCTGACGCTGGCCCCGACCCTGTCGGTTGGCCAGGACTTCTTCAGCCGTCCGGAATTCCGCCTGTACGCCACGTTCGCGAACTGGAACAAGGCTGCTGGCAACGTGACCGGCAAGACGGCGTTTGACGGCAAGACCTCGGGCACCAGCTACGGCGCCCAGGTCGAATGGTGGTTCTGATCGTGTGAGTGCCAAGGGCCGGCCGCACAATGTTGCCGGCCCCGTTTTTCCATTGATGGAGACAAGAGAAATGACCAAGACCTTGATGCGTTCCCCTGTCGCGCTGGGCGCCCTGGTGTGCGTGGCCATGATGGCCGGCCAGGCAGCTCGTGCCGGTGAAGTTGAAGTGCTGCACTGGTGGACCAGCGGCGGCGAGGCCAAGGCCGCGTCGGCCCTGAAGGCCACGATGCAGCAGAAGGGCCACACCTGGAAGGACTTCGCGGTGGCCGGCGGCGGTGGTGATTCCGCCATGACGGTGCTGAAGTCGCGCGTGGTGTCGGGCAATGCCCCGGCCGCTGCCCAGATCAAGGGCCCGTCGCTGCAGGAGTGGGCCAAGGAAGGCGTGCTGGCGAACATGGACGATGTCGCCAAGGCCGAGAAGTGGGATGAATCGCTGCCGAAGGTCGTCAGCGACATCATGAAGTACAAGGGCAACTACATTGCCGCACCGGTGAACGTGCACCGCGTGAACTGGCTGTGGGCCAACCCGGAAGTCTTCAAGAAGGCCGGCGCCAAGGTGCCGACGACCTGGGACGAATTCTTCGTGGCCGCTGAAGCCCTGAAGAAGGCCGGCGTGGTGCCCATCGCCCACGGTGGCCAGAACTGGCAAGACTTCACCACCTTCGAAGCCGTGGCGCTGGGCGTGGGCGGCACCGACTTCTACAAGAAGGCCCTGGTGCAACTCGACCCCGCCAGCCTGAGCAGCCCGACCATGGAGAAGGTGCTGACCACCTTCAAGAAGGTCAAGGACTACACCGACAAGAACGCCCCGGGCCGCGACTGGAACCTGGCCACCGCCATGGTCATCAAGGGCGAAGCCGGCATGCAGATCATGGGTGACTGGGCCAAGGGTGAGTTCCTGGCTGCAGGCAAGACCCCGGGCAAGGACTTCGTCTGCGCCGCTGCCCCTGGCACCTCGAAGGCCTTCACCTTCAACATCGATTCGTTCGCGCTGTTCAAGCTGAAGAACGAAGCCAATGTGAAGGCGCAGAAGGACCTGGCCGTGGCCATCATGTCGCCGGAATTCCAGGAACTGTTCAACCTGAACAAGGGCTCGATCCCGGTTCGCCTGAACATGAAGATGGACAAGTTCGACGACTGCGCCAAGACCTCGTCGGCTGACTTCGTGGCCACCGCCAAGTCGGGCGCGCTGGTGCCGTCGATCGCCCACGGCATGGCTGTGCCTTCGGCTGCTGAAGGCGCCATCAAGGACGCCGTCAGCCAGTTCTGGAACAGCGACAAGATGAGCGCCAAGGACGCGATGGCGAAGATCGCCACCGCCGCCAAGACGCGCTGATCCCTGCGCGCAAGCGCCCTGGCCGCCATGTCTCGGTGGCCAGATTGACGGGCTGCGCGTGCCACCAGCGCGCGGCCCGGCTTTTCTATTTGCAAGGTTCCTCTATGTCTCGCAGCGCATCGGCGCGCACCCCCTGGCTGCCCAGGCTGGTCGTCGCGCCCTCTTTCCTGCTGTCGTTCCTCTTCATCTACGGCCTGATGGCCTGGAACGGCGTGCTGTCGTTCTCGGCGTCACGCCTGCTGCCGAACTATGAATGGGTCGGCCTCGAGCAATACCAGACCTTGTTCGACAACGAACGCTGGTGGGTGGCGCTGACCAACCTCGGCATCTTCGGCCTGCTGTTCATCGGCGGCGCCATGGTGGTGGGCCTGCTGCTCGCCATCCTGCTGGATCAGAAGATCCGCGTTGAAGGCGCCCTGCGCACCATCTACCTCTACCCGATGGCGCTGTCGTTCATCGTCACCGGCACGGCCTGGAAGTGGATGCTGAACCCGGGCCTGGGCCTGGAACACCTGATGCACCAGTGGGGTTTCGAGAACTTCGAATTCGGCTGGCTCGTTGATCCCGACAAGGCGATTTACTGCGTGGCGATTGCCGGCGTGTGGCAATCCGCCGGCTTCGTGATGGCGCTGTTCCTCGCCGGCCTGCGCGGCATTGACGACTCCATCATCAAGGCCGCCCAGGTCGATGGTGCGAGCCTGCCGCTGATCTACTGGCGCATCATCATCCCGACGCTGCGTCCGGTGTTTTTCTCGACGCTGATGGTGGTCAGCCACCTGGCCATCAAGAGCTTCGACCTGGTCATGGCCCTGACGGCCGGCGGCCCCGGTTACGCCACCGACCTGCCTGCCACCTTCATGTACACGATGGCGTTCTCGCGCGGCCAGATTGGCCTGGGCGCCGCCAGCGCCACGGTCATGCTGGCCACGGTGGCCGCCATCGTCGTGCCCTACCTTTACTCCGAACTGCGGAGCAAGAACTGATGAGCGCGCCAGCCTCCCTCACCCCTCGCCTGACCCTCGGCCGACTGGCCCTGCTGTCGGTGCTGCTGCTGTTCGCGGTGTTCTTCCTGACCCCGCTCTACGTGATGGTCGCGACCTCGCTGAAGGGCATGGACGAGATCCGCACCGGCACCCTGTTGTCGCTGCCGCTGAGCCCGAGCCTCGCGGCCTGGGCCACGGCCTGGTCAAGTGCCTGCACGGGCACCGACTGCGGCGGCCTCAAGCCCTTCTTCATGAACTCGGTGCTGATGGTGCTGCCGGCCGTGGCCATCTCCACGCTGCTGGGCTCGCTCAACGGCTACGTGCTGAGCAAGTGGAAGTTTCCGGGCAGTGAATTCCTGTTCGCGCTGCTGCTGTTCGGCGTGTTCATGCCGATGCAGGTGGTGCTGCTGCCGATGAGCCAGGTGCTGGGCTGGCTGGGCATCGCCAGCTCGGTCTGGGGCCTGATCTTCGTGCACGTGCTGGCCGGCATTCCCTCCACCACGCTGTTCTTCCGCAACTACTACGTGGGCCTGCCGGACGAGCTCATCAAGGCCGCGATGCTGGACGGTGCCAACTTCTGGCAGATCTTCTGGCGCATCGTGCTGCCGCTGTCCACGCCGATCCTGGTGGTGACGCTGATCTGGCAGTTCACGAACATCTGGAACGACTTCCTCTACGGCGTGGTTTTTTCCGGCGCCGACAGCAAGCCCATCACGGTGGGCCTGAACAACCTGGCCAACACCTCCAGTTCGGTCAAGGAATACAACGTTGACATGGCCGCGGCCATGATCGCCGCCCTGCCCACCCTCTTCGTCTATGTGGTGGCAGGCAAGTACTTTGTGCGCGGGCTGACCGCCGGCGCCGTCAAGGGTTGAACATCATGGGTGCACTTTCCATCAAAAACGTCCGCAAGACCTTCGGGTCGGTGGACATCCTCAAGGGCATCGACATCGAGATCGATGCGGGCGAATTCCTGATCCTCGTGGGCCCGTCGGGCTGCGGCAAGTCGACGCTGCTGTCGATGATTGCCGGCCTGGATGTGCCGACCACCGGCAACATCTTCATCGGTGAGCGCGACATCACCCACCTGCCCAGCAAGGACCGCGACATCGCGATGGTGTTCCAGAGCTACGCGCTCTATCCGAACATGAACGTGGCGCAGAACATCGCCTTCGGCCTGGAAATGCGCAAGGTGCCCAAGGCCCAGCGCGAAGCCGCCGTGACCCGCGTCTCCGCCATGCTGCAGATCGATCATCTGCTCGACCGCAAGCCGGGCCAGCTATCGGGCGGCCAGCGTCAGCGTGTGGCCATGGGCCGCGCCCTGGCCCGTGACCCCAAGCTGTTCCTGTTCGACGAGCCGCTGTCCAACCTCGACGCCAAGCTGCGCGTGGAAATGCGCGCCGAGATCAAGCGGCTGCACCAGCGCACCCGCACCACCACCGTCTACGTCACCCACGACCAGGTCGAAGCCATGACGCTGGGCGACCGCATCGCCGTGATGAAGGACGGCGTGGTGCAGCAGTTCGGCACGCCTGACGACATCTATGCCCGCCCGGCCACCCGCTTCGTCGCCGAGTTCATCGGCTCACCCGCCATGAACCTGGTGCCCTGCCAGGTGCAGGCCGGCGTGCCGATGGCGCATGGCCTGAGCCTGCCGCTGGCTGAAGACACCAGCGCGGCCTTGAGCCGTTCGCAAGCCAGCTCGGTGCTGGTCGGCGTGCGCCCGGAAGACCTGCAACTGGCCGCCGCAGACACCGCCGGTGGCCTGCCCGGCACGCTGGCGATGCTGGAGCCCACCGGCCCGGAAACCTATGCGATGGTCGACACGCCACTGGGCACCTGGACGGCCCGTGTGCCAGGCAAGGTCGACACGTCCATCGGCACTGCACTCTCGCTGACCTGGCCACGCCACGCCATGCACGTCTTTGACGCTGCCACCGACAAGCGCATCGGCTGATTCTGGTTCGATCAGCACCATGAAAAACGCCCCGTGGCGGCTTGCAGCCCGGGGCGTTTTGCCGTTGCCGGCAGGGTCAAGAAAACTCAAAAAGCGGCGCTGTTGAACGCCGCCTGAGGCTCAAGCCATCACTTGCGTGCGCGCAGCTTCTCCAGCTCGCTGCGGGTTTCATTCCACAGGTCCATGCCCACGTTGGCGGCAATGCCGGCGTTCACACGGGTCAGCTTGTCGCGCATGCGGGCGGCTTCGGTCGGGTTCAGCTCATTGATCTGCATGCCCTTGGCCTTCAGATCACCCAGGGCCTTGGCGGCTTCGGCGCGGGTATCGGCGCGCTCGAAGTCGCGGCTCTTCACGGCAGCGTCCATCAGCACCTTCTGCTCGTCCTTGCTCAGGCCGTCCCACCACTTCTTGCTCACCAGCACGATCCACGGGCTGTAGACGTGGTTGGTGACCGTCAGGTACTTCTGCACCTCGTAGAACTTGCTCGACAGGATGGTGTTGAACGGGTTTTCCTGGCCGTCCACGGCCTTGGTTTCCAGCGCGCTGAACAGCTCGGAGAACGGCAGCGGCACGGCGTTGGCGCCCAGCGTCTTGAAGCTGTCGAGGAACACGTTGTTCTGCATCACGCGCAGCTTCACGCCATCCAGGTCTTCCAGCTTGGTGACCGCGCGCTTGTTGTTGGTGAGGTTGCGGAAGCCGTTTTCCCAATACACCAGGCCCACCAGGCCCTTCTCGTTCAGCTTGGCCTTGACCTTCTCGCCCACCGGGCCGTCCAGCAGGGCGTCGGCTTCCTTCACGTTGTTGACCAGGAACGGCGTGTCCCACAGCGCCATTTCCTTGACGATGCCGACCAGCGTGGCGGTGGAGCCCACCATCATTTCCTGGGCGCCGCCGATCAGGGCCTGCTGCATCTGGGTGTCCGGGCCGAGGGCCGCGGCGCCGATGGCGCGCACCTTCATCTTGCCGCCAGACGCCTTCTCCACTTCCTCGGAGAACACCTTGGCTGCACGGCCCTGGTTGCTCTGCTCGTTCAGGCCGTAGCCAAAACGGATCAGGCGGGGCTTGATGTCCTGGGCCTGGGCGGCCAAGGGCGACAGCACGGCCAGGGCCAGTGCGGCGATCACGGAACGACTCAATTGCATGTTTGTCTCCTACAGGGTGTGTGCAATCTCAGGGAAGGAAGAGATCAGCGCATCCACGCCACGGGCGCGATGACGATCTGGGGAAAGATGACGAACAGGGTCAGGATGAACAGGTAGACCATCAGGAACGGATTGACGCCCTTGATGACCTCGTCGAGCCGCAGCTTGCCGACGCCGGCCACCACATTGAGCACCGTGCCCACCGGCGGCGTGATCAGGCCGATGGCGCCATTGAGCACGAACATCAGGCCGAAGTACACCGGGTCGATGCCCGCCTTCACCGCGATGGGCAGCATCACGGGGGCGAAGATCAGGATGGTCGGCGTCAGGTCGAGGGCCGTGCCGATGAGCACGAGCGTGATCATCATCACCGCCATCAACACACGCGGGTTGTCGATCAACGGGCCCAGCCAGGCGGCCAGGGTCGACGGCAGGTCGGCCAGCGTGACCATGTAGCTGGCCACCTGCGCACCGGCGCACAGGAACATCACGATGGCGGTGGTCTTGGCAGCGCGCACCAGCACGTCATGGAAGCCCGAGAGCGTCAGCTCGCGGTGCACGAAGAACGAAATCACCAGCGCATAGAACGCGGCCACCACGGCCGCCTCGGTCGGCGTGAACACGCCCGACTTCATGCCACCGATGATGATCAGCGGCATCAGCATGGCCCAGAAAGCCTTGCCGGTGGCCACCAGCCGCTGCCCGATGCTCAGGCGCTCATCCGCCACCACGGTGAACTTGTTGAGCTGCAAACGCCAGGCCACGATCAGGCCCACGCCCATCAGCAGGCCCGGCACGATGCCCGAGAGGAACAGCGCCGAGATGGAGGTGTTGGTGGTGACGCCATAGATCACGAAGGGCATCGACGGCGGAATGATCGGGGCGATGATGCCGCCCGCCGCCATCAGGCCGGCCGAGGTGTGCATCGGGTAGCCCTGGCTGCGCATCATCGGCAGCAGGATGGTGGCCAGCGCGGCGGTATCGGCCAGCGCCGAGCCGCTCATGCTGGCCATCAGGATGGCCGCACCGATGGTCACGAAGCCGAGGCCGCCACGGATGTGGCCGACCCAGGCGCGGGCCATGTCGATGATGCGGCGACTGATGCCGCCGGCGTTCATCAGCTCGCCGGCCAGGATGAAGAAGGGCACGGCCAGCAGCGGGAAGCTGTCGACGCCGGCCACCAGGTTCTGCGCCAGCAACTGGGTGTCCCAGAAGTCGAGCGCGAAGGCCATGGCGGCACCGGTGAGCACCAGCGAAAACGCCATCGGCATGCCCAACCCCATCAGGCCGAGCATGGCCACGATGAAGATGATCGAGACGAGACCTTGATTCATCACTCCACCTCGCTCTCATGGCCGAGGTCGATCACCTCGCCACGCAGCAGATTCCAGAAAGACATCGCGCCAATGGCTACGGCGCACAGAAAGGCCGGCAACGGCAGCAGCGCCGTCGGGTAGGCCATCACCACGCTGCGGCTGTCCATGCCGATCACCACCTGCTGCCAGGCGCCCCAGCCCAGCAAGCCGCAGCTCAGCAGCACCAGCGCATGCACGAGGCGCGACATGGCTTTCAGGGCGACCGGGCGCTTCGCGAGCGGCGTCAGCAGCGCCGTGAAGGCCATGTGCTGGCCCATGGGGTAAGCGGCGGTGGCGCCGATGAACACCATCCAGACGAACAGCAGGCGCGACAGCTCTTCGCTGGCCGCCACGCCGCTGCCAAAGCCGTACCGCAGCACGACATTGAGGAACACCGCGGCGGCCATCACGGCCAGGCACAGGGCCATGGCGCGTTCAGACCAGCGCTGGAAACCGGACGAGCCGGGGTTGGTGGAATCAGACAAGGGAGGTCTCCTGTTGGATCCAGGCCTGGGTATCGGCTGCCAGATCGATCAAGGGGCGCGTGGCCGAGAGTGACAGCACCCGAGGTTCACCCGCCGGGTCTTCGAGCGCGGCGAACTGGCTGTCAACGAGGCTGGGCGGGAACGGATGGCCCGGGCGGGCCGCCACGCGCTGGCGAGCCTCGTCGGGCGTGAGTTGAAGGTGCACGAAGCCGAGACCGGCACAGGCCGAGCGCAGTTGTTCGCGGTAAGCCCGCTTCAGCGACGAACACGTCAACACCACGCCGTTCGGGTGGGCCGCCAGCTGGCCGCCCAAGGTAGCCAGCCAGCTCGCACGGTCTGCGTCGTTCAGGGCCTGGCCGGCCTGCATCTTGGCCATGTTGCTGGGCGGATGGAAGTCATCGCCTTCCACCAGCGTCCAGGCCAGGCGCTGTGCCAATTCGGCGCCCAGGCTGGACTTGCCGCAGCCGGAGACACCCATCACCACGAGGGCTTTCATTTGGGATAGCGCTATCTTTGCTTGGTAAATGAAACGGGTCATCGACGCTTTGTCTGTTGACCCGTACCGTGCCTCCCGAAGAGCAAAAGCTCGTCGCGTTCAGGCAAACACCGATGAGAAACTCAACGGGATAGCGCTATCCTACAGGCCATGACTTTTACGCGTAAACGGGGTTAACCCGAGATGCCCAGTTCGCAACGCTCCCGGGCCACCGGCCGTGTCACCCTGGCCGATGTGGCCCAGGCCGCCGGCGTCAGCCCCATCACGGCCTCGCGCGCGCTGCGTGGCACCCGCAGCGTCGACGAGGCCATGGCGCAACGCGTGCATGACGCCGCCCGACAGCTTGGTTACGTGCCTGACCCGGCGGCGCGCGCGCTGGCCTCAGCCCGCAGCCACCATGTGGCCGTGCTGATCCCGCTGCTGTCGAACAACCTGTTTGTTGATTTGCTGGAAGCCGCCCAACGCTGCCTGCAACCCGCCGGCTTCCAGATGCTGATTGGCGTGACGCACTACCAACCGGCCGAAGAAGAAGCTCTGCTGCGCAGCTACCTGGCGCACCGGCCTGCCGGCCTGATGGTCACCGGCTTCGACCGCACGCCCGAAGCGCATCGCTTGATTGAAACCAGCGGCGTGCCCTGCATTCACCTGATGGAGCTGGGCGCGCCCGACCTGAACGATGAAGCACCGTACTCGGTGGGCCTGTCACAGCGCGAAGCCGGCTATGCATTGACCCAGCACCTGCTGGCCCAGGGCCGCCGCCGGGTGGCGTTTGTCGGTGCGCAGCTCGACCCGCGTGTGCTGCAACGGCTCGACGGCTATCGGCAGGCTTTGGCGGAAGCCGGTCTGCATGATCCGGCCCTTGAATGCCTGAGCCCCCTGCCCTCGTCATTGGCGCTCGGCGACCAGTTGATGCAGCAGGTGCTGCAGGCCCACCCCGACGTGGACGCGCTGTTCTTCTGCAACGACGACCTGGCGCAAGGCGGCTTGCTGGCGGCGCTGCGGCTGGGCATTCCGGTGCCGCAGCGGCTCAGCGTGGCAGGCTTCAATGACCTGGCGGGCAGCGCGCAATGGGTGCCGCCGCTCACCACCGTGCGCACGCCCCGGGCGGCGATCGGCGAGCAGGCCGCGCAGATGCTGCTGCGCCTGATGCACGGCGAGCCTGTGCCCCGCCGGCAGGTGGATGTGGGCTTCGAGCTGATGGTGCGCGGCAGCAGCTGAAGCACTGACGGCGCTGACGGCGCTGACGGCCGCCTTAAATGCCGTCAAAAGCCATGGCTTTTCCAGCCAGTTGGCAGCGCCACTCGCTGCCACGATAGGAGTGCAGACATGGGCCCGAGGACAAGGGCTGCCCACAAGATCTCCGCTCAAGGAACAGACATGGCCAGATGGACACGTGCGCTGATGCGCCCCGGCACAAGATTGATGCGCCAGATGCGCATGCCGGCGAAGCTGAGCCTGCTGGGCCTGTTGCTGCTGCTGCCCTTGCTGCTGCTGATCATCCACAACTCCAGCCGCGCCACCGACGAGCTGAAGCTGGTGCGTGAAGAGCTGGACGGTACCGCCGTCATCGAACAAATCGGGCAGCTGATCAACGAGACACAACGCCACCGCACACTGCTGCACAGGCAGCTGAACGGCGACGCTACCGCCGCAGCCGCGTTGGCCGAAACCCGGGCCGCGCTGAAAACACACACCGAGACGATGGCGCCGGGCCCCCTGCTGGGCGACGACTGGGCGGCAGCTGCTTCAGCCAGCCTGGCACTGGCCGACGGCAAGCACGCCCAGCGGCGCGACCAGGCCTTCGAGGAGCAAACGGCGCAGATCGAGCGGCTGCGCGAGATCATCTTGCTGGTGGCCGAACGCAGCGGCTTGCTGCTGGACCCGGACGCCGACACCTACTTTCTGATGGACCTGGCCGTGGAGCGCATGACGCCGTGGTCGGAAGCCCTGGGCCAGACCGTGGGTTACGGCAGCGCCTTGCTGGCCCGTGGCGATGCCAGCAGCGCCGAGCGTGCCAGCGTGCTGGGCCGCACCGAACAACTGGCCGTGAAGCTGCACGACATTGAGCTTCGCCTCGCTGCGCTGTCGCGCGCTGGTGTGGAAGCCCCTGCCGCCTGGACCACGGCGCGCGACAAGAGCAGCGCGTTCGCCCGCAAGGTGCGCGACACCTTCACCGCTGAAAGCCTGCAGGGCGAACCCGCCGAGCTGTTCAGTGCCGGTGACAGCGCGCTGGCGAGTGTGGTGGAACTGCACAGCGCGGTCTTGAAGGACCTAAACCAGCGCCTGCAGCTACGGGAAGCGCGGCTGCTGAAGACGCTGGCCATCGAGCTGCTGGTCTCCACGGGCGGCGTGATTGCCCTGCTCTACCTGGGCCTGGCCTTCTACCTGAGCTTCATGGGTGCGCTGCGTGCCCTGGCCAGCTGTGTCGAAGCCGTGGCCCAGGGCGACATGTCCCGCAAGATCGATATCCATGGCCGCGACGAGCTGGCCAGCATCGGCGGGCAGGTAGAGGCGATGAGCTCACGCCTCTCGGCCATGGTGGCCGAAATCCGCAGCAGCGCGGTGCGGGTGGGCCTGGCGGGCCAGCAGGTGGCGGGCAGCGGCGAAGCCCTGTCACAGCGCACCGAGGCCCAGGCGACCAGCGTGAAGCAGACCATCACCACGGTGGCGCACCTGAGTGAAGCCGTGGCCACCAACGCCAGCGCAGCTCAAGAGCTGGACGCCCTGACCCTGAAGCTGCGCAAGGAAGCGGAAGCCGGTGGTGCCGCCATGGACACCACGGTGAAGGCCATGGGCACGCTGGAGGACAGCTCACGCCGCGTAGCCGAAATCATCGGCGTGATCGACGGCATTGCGTTCCAGACCAACATCCTCGCGTTGAACGCAGCCGTCGAAGCGGCCCGCGCTGGCGAGGCCGGCCGCGGCTTTGCCGTCGTGGCGTCCGAGGTTCGGCAACTGGCCCAGCGCAGCGCGTCGGCGGCGGCGGAAATCCGTCAGCTGATCGGCCAATCCACCGAGCAGGTCGGGCAGTCGGTCACCCGCATCCAGCAGGTTGGCCAGACCTTGGCCACCGTGGTGGCCGGCGTGCGCAATGTGTCCGAGCGCCTGCGCGGCATCGCGGCCGCCAGCGCCGAGCAGAGTGCAGGCCTGCACCAGGTCAGCCAAAGCGTGGCCAGCCTGGACGACATCACACGCCAGAACGCCCAGATGGTCGAGGAATCATCACACGCCTCCAGCGATCTGGTGGCCCGCGCCACCGTGCTGAGCGATGCCGTGGCGGCCATTCGCCTGCGCCAGGGCAGCGCGGACGAAGCCCGCGCGCTGGTGGACCGGGCCGTGGGTCTGGTGCGCAGCATGGGCCTGGCGGCGGCCTGCAACGAATTCCACAAGGCCGAGGCCGGTTTTGTCGACCGCGACCTGTATGTCTTCATCGTCGACCGCGAGGGCCGCTATCACACCCATGCCGCCAAACCGGCCATGGAAGGCAAGCGCGTGCATGAGGTACCGGGTATCGACGGCGACCGCTTCACCCGCGAGGCCTGGGCGGCCACGCAAGGCTCGCAGTGGGTGGAGTACGACATCGTCAACCCCGAAACCGGCGCGGTGCAACCCAAGGCCAGCTTCGTGCAGGCCCTGGATGAGCGCCTGCTGCTGGGCTGCGGCATCTACCGCCAGGCCGACCCGGCGGCGAGCCGCACCGGCCCTGCCAAGCTGGCGGCGACAGGGCCCTCGGCCCCGCGCCACTCAGGCTCCTCAGGCCTCGGCGGCAGCCGCGCCCTCGCCCGACTCTGAGGCCCGCAAGGCCGCAGCGCGCATCGCTGCGGGCCGCACCAGGTAGCTGTAGAGCACCGGCACCACGACCAGCGTCAGCAGCGTCGAGGTGATGACCCCGCCGATGATGGCGCGGCCCATCGGTGCCTGCAGTTCACCACCTTCGTCGAGCGCCAGGGCCAGCGGCAACATGCCGAAGACCATGGCGGACGTTGTCATGATGATCGGACGCATCCGGATCATGCCGGCCTCCAGCACCGCCTCGGCCACCGTCTTGCCAGCCTTCACCGCGTGGTTGGCGAAGTCGACCAGCAGAATCGCGTTCTTGGTGACCAGGCCCATCAGCATGATCAGGCCGATCATCGAGAACAGGTTGATGGTCGAGCCGAAGATCAGCAAGGCCAGCATCACGCCGATCAGCGACAGCGGCAGCGAAGCCATGATCGCAATCGGCTGCAGGAAGCTGCCGAACTGGCTGGCCAGCACGATGTAGATGAAGATCACCGCCAGACCCAGCGCCGCGAAGATGGCGCCGAAGATCTCGCCCTGCTCTTTCGCCTGGCCGCCCACGTCGAAGCGGTAGCCCTGCGGCAGCACCGTCGCCTTGACGATCTTCTGCACATCGCCGCTCACGTCACCCACAGCCCGGCCCGAGCTGGCGCTGACGCCCGCATAGATGGCCTGGCGACGCTCCAGGTTCTGGCGCTTGATGACCACCGGGTTCTCGACCGGCTCGATGGTGGCCACGCTCGAGAGCGCAATCGGCGTGCCGTCCTTGGCATACGCCACCGGCAGATCACGCAGTTGCTCCACCGTCTGGCGGGCCGATTTGGCCAGGCGCAGCTGCACCTCCACCTGCTGGCCGTCGGGCGTGGTCCAGTAGGTCGCCACATCACCGTTCACGTAGGTGCGCAGGGCCGAGGCCAGCGACTGGGTGTTCAGGCCCAACTCGCGTGCCGCATCCGGCTTCACCCGCACCGCGAAGGCCGGCACGCCTGGCTTGACCGAGGTTTCCATGTCGGTGATGCCCGGCACCTTGGCGATCTTGGCGCTCAGGTCGTTCGTGATCTGGTCGAGCACGGTCGGATCAGGGCCCAGGATGGCGACGTTGATCGGGCGGTTCCAGCCCAGTGCAATGTCGATGCCCGGCACGGCCGACAGCGCCTGGCGGATGCCGTCTTCAATCTCCTTCTGGCTGCGCTTGCGTTCCTTGCGCGGCTTCAGGCTCAGGCCGATCTCGGCCGAGTTGCGGCCGTTTTCACCGCCCACCGTGGTGGTCATGGTTTCGACTTCCGGGAAGCCGGAGACGATGGCCTCGACCTGGCGGATCTTGGCGTCCGAGCGCTCCAGGCTGGAGCCCACGGGCAGCTTGATGTTGATCTGCGTGTAGCCCTGGTCGGTCTGCGGCATGGTTTCCGCGCCGATGATCGGGGCCAGCCCGATGGCCACGACAAAGCTCAGGGCCGCCATTGCAATCACGATGCCGCGGGGCGAGATGGTGCCCAGGCGCCAGCCGCGGGCCTGGCTCTTGTCGCGCTTGCCGTTCTCACCCAGCGGGCGGGCATACAGCGGCACCGGCAGGGCGAACAGGCGGTAGCGGCGGCCGCTGAAGGCCCACTTGATGACCCGCTCATACACATCGTGCAGCACGTCCATGCCGTGGTCGACCAGCGCAATCAGATGGCGGATGACGGGCCAGCGGCGCACCGGGTCGTTCTCCGGGTCCTTCCAGATCGACGACAGCATCGGGTCGAGCGTGAACGACACGAACAAGCTGACCAGCACCGCCACCGTGACGGTGATGCCGAACGGGAAGAAGAACTTGCCGACGATGCCCTTCATGAAGGCCACCGGCACGAACACGGCGCAGATGGCGAAGGTCGTGGCCATCACGGCCAGGCCGATTTCGTCGGTACCCACCCGCGCCGCGGTGTGGTGGTCTTTGCCCATGGCCACGTGCCGCACGATGTTCTCGCGCACCACGATGGCGTCGTCGATCAGCAAGCCGATGCACAGCGACAGCGCCATCATCGTCATGAAGTTCAGCGTGAAGCCGAACATCTGCACGGCGATGAAACTGGCGATCACCGAGATTGGCAAAGTCAGGCCGGTGATGACAGTCGAGCGCCAGCTGTGCAGGAACAGGAAGACGATTGCCACGGTCAGCAAGGCGCCTTCAAACAAGGTGCGCTTGACGCCGTCGAGCGACGACTTCACCCAGTCGCTGCTGGCCCAGACGATGCGCAGCTCGACGCCCGGCGGCAGGTTGGCCTTGAGGCTTTCTGCGGCTTCCTTGATGGCGTCGCCCGTCTTGACGATGTTGGCGTCCTGCTGCTTGAACACCTGGATGTTGATGGCCGGCTTGCCGTTGATGCGCGAGATGGAATCCGCCTCGCGGTCCGCTTCCACCAGCTCACCCAGGTCACCCAGCGTGATCACGCCGTTGCCGTTGCGTGAGACCACGATGTTGCTGAACTCCTTCGGGTCACGCACGCGGCCTTCCACACGCACGATGGCGTCGGTGCTGCCACCACTGACCAGGCCCACGGGCTGGTCGGCGTTCGAGCGTTGCAGGGCCACGGCCACATCGGCAGGCGTCAGCCCGGCGGCGCGCAGGCGCTGCGGGTTCAGGTCAAACCGCACCTGGCGCACGTTCAAGCCACCAGACTGCACACGGGCCACGCCTTCGGCGCGCTCCAGGCGCTTGACCACCAGCTGGTCGGCGATCAGCGAAAGCTCACGCGCGCTGCGATCGGTGGCGATCAAGGCCAGCGAGACGGTGGGCTGCGCGTTGTCGTTGTCCCAGTGGCCGATGAACGGCTGCTTGGCGTCCTTGGGCAGACCGGCCTGAACGCCGGCCATCTTGTCGCGAACGTCCTGCGTGGCGATGGCCACATCGGCATCCAGGCTGAATTCAAGCGTGGTTTCGCTCCGGCCTTCCAGGCTGTTGGAGCGGATCATCTTGACGCCGGCAATGCCGTTCAGCGCCGATTCCACTGGCTTGGTGATTTCGGTTTCCACCGCGGCCGGCGAAGCACCGGGATAGGCGATGGAGACAAACACCACCGGCGCATTGACGTTGGGCATCTGCTCGACGCCCAGCCGGTTGTAGGAGAACAAACCCAGCACGCACAACGCAACCATGACCATGGTGGCGAAGACGGGGTTGTTGATGGCGACACGAGTCATCCACATGACATGGCCTTTCTGGCTGGCAGTGACGGGGATGAATCAGGACGCCGAGGAGGCGGCCGGCGCGGAGGCCGAAGCCGCTGCGCTCGATGCAGGTGCTGATACCGATGCCGCAGGTGCGGCTGCACCAGTCAACTTCGCCTCGCCACCTTCACGCAGGTTCTCGAAGCGCATGGCCAGCACCATCACGTCGGGCTTCAAGCCCTCCAGCACTTCGGTCAGGCCCAGGCTGGCGTCACGCCGGCCGGTGGTCACGGTGCGGCGCAGCAGCTTGCCGCCCTCCACCGTCCATACGAATTGCTGACCGGATGCCGAGCCGATCGCCGCCGTGGGCACCGTCAGCTGCGCCGCGCCGTTGGCCAGGGCCACACGGGCGGTGGCGTACTGGCCGGCCCGCAGCTTCTCGCCCGGGTTCGGCACCTTCACCGCCACGCCGATGGAGCGCGTGCCGACGTCGGCCGCCGGGGCGATGCGCGACAGCACACCGCGGATCGGCTCAGACATGCCTTCCACCTTCATGGTGACCGGCATGCCCACGCTGAGCTGCGGCACCTCATGCGTGCCCACCGTGCCGGCCATTTCCAGCGAGGCCAGATCAACGATGGTCAGCACCTGCTGCTCGGCCGAGACCTTTTCGCCGGGCACCACATGGCGCTTGGCCACGATGCCGGAAATCGGCGCCACCAGGGCCGCATCACGCAGGCCGATGCGCACCGTTTCGACCTGCGACAGCGCTGCCGCATGCTGGGCCCGTGCGCTGTCGAGCGCGGCCTTGGAGGCATCCACCGCGCTGGGCGAGATGAACTGCTGATCGGCCAGGCGCAGGTTGTTCTGGTGGGTGCGATCGGCCTGCGCCAACTGGGCGCGCGCCGATTCGGCCGTGGCCAGGCGCTCGTTGAGGCGCGCCGTCAGATCAGCCAGGTCCAGGGTGCCCAGGGCCTGCCCGGCACGCACACGACTACCTTCGGACACCTGAAGCTTCAGCAGGGTGCCGGCGGCCTTGGCACGGACGATGGCTGTGTCGGGCGCCACCAGCGGCCCTGAAAAATCGATGCTGTTGACCAAGGCCAGCAGCTGAGGCTTCGCCACTTCGTTGGCTGCGAAGGACATCACCGGCTCAGGCGGCTTGCCGTCAGCGGCCTTGTCCGCCCCCTTCTTGCCCACCCCCATCGCCACGGCAGCCCCCAGGGCCACCGCCACGACCGCTCCACCCACCATCCATTTACGCTTCTGCTGCATGCTGTGCCTGCTCATCCTTGTTTGTCGCTCTCTTGAAGCGAGGGGCAGTTTATGGGTGGATAGGCAGAATTCACCAGCAGCGCGACGAATTGCACGGAATCGCCGATGAGTTGCCGTCAGCAGCGACCAACGGCGGCGCAGGCCGCCAGCCCGTCAGCAAGCACGCTCCAGCCGCTTGTTCAAGCCACGGCGCCAGGGATGCGCGGCGTATCCACCTGCACATCGCCGCACTGGGCACGGTGACGCAGCACGTGGTCAATCAGCACCAGGGCCAGCATGGCCTCGGCGATCGGGGTGGCACGGATGCCGACGCACGGGTCATGGCGTCCGAAAGTTTCAACGGTGGCCGGCTGACCCGCCAGGTCGATCGACTGCTTGGGGCTGCGGATCGAGCTGGTCGGCTTGATGGCGATGTTCACCGTGATGTCCTGGCCGGTGGAAATGCCACCCAGCACGCCACCGGCGTTGTTCGACAGGAAGCCCTGCGGCGTGAGTTCATCGCCGTGCTCGGTGCCTTTCTGGCGCACGGACTCGAAACCGGCGCCGATTTCCACGCCCTTGACTGCGTTGATGCCCATCATCGCGTAGGCAATGTCGGCGTCCAGCTTGTCGAACAGCGGCGCGCCCAGGCCCACCGGCACGCCCTTGGCCTCGACATACAGCCGGGCCCCCACCGAATCGCCCGCCTTGCGCAGCGCGTCCATGTAGGCTTCCAGCTCGTCGGTCTTGCTGGCAGATGCCGCGAAGAACGGGTTCTGGCTGACCTGCGACCAGTCGTCACACGGGATGTCGATCTCGCCGATGGCCGTCATGCAGCCGCGGATCTCGATGCCGAACTGCGCCGCCAGCCACTTCCGGGCAACCGCGCCGGCGCCCACCATCGGCGCCGTCATGCGGGCCGAGCTGCGGCCGCCGCCACGCGGATCGCGAATGCCGTACTTCTGCAAGTAGGTGTAATCAGCGTGGCCGGGGCGGAAGGTCTGGGCGATGTTGCCGTAGTCCTTGCTGCGCTGGTCGGTGTTGCGGATCAGCAGGCAGATCGGCGTGCCGGTGGTCTTGCCCTCATAAACACCCGACAGGATTTCCACGGCGTCCGGCTCATTGCGCTGGGTGACGTGGCGCGACGTGCCCGGGCGGCGGCGGTCCAGCTCGGGCTGGATGTCAGCCTCGCTCAGCGCCAGGCCGGGTGGGCACCCGTCAATCACGCAACCGATGGCCGGGCCGTGGCTTTCGCCGAAATTGGTGACGCGAAACAAGTCGCCGAGGGTGCTGCCGGACATGGAATGTGCGCGACCGGCCGGAAGCCGGGTTGCGAAGTCGGTTGATCAAGCTGCCCATTTTAGGCGGCTGGCCCGTGCATTCCGCACAACTGTGCCGTGAACGCCCCTCGCCTTCCGGCTTTGCATTGGCGACAAACCTGTGACAGTGATCACATCGTCCATGGTGGCCCTGCAAGGCAGTGCCACTGGCAAGGCTGCTGAATGAACAACGCCACACCACCGTCCGCCCTGCCGACTTCCCACCGCCAGCGTCCTGCCATCTGGCTGCTGCTGGCCGCCTGCCTGCTGGCCATGCAAGCCCATGCCGCCGGTGGCGGCGGTGGCACCAACACCACGCCCGTGGGTGACGACCACTGGATGAAGCTGGGCCTGGGCACGCTGCTGCTGGCCCTTTGCGCCCTGCTTGGCGCACTGCACGCGCTGCGCAGCCGAACCCGCCGGCAGAGCGACACCGACCGGCTCAGCCGCGCCATGCTCGACCACAGCCACCAGCTCATCGGGCTGCTGGACCGCAACGGCCTGGTGGTGCGCCTCAATGAAACCGCCCATGTCTGGCTCGGTGAATTGCCGGAAAGCCTGCGCGGGCAGGCTGTCTGGGCCTTGTCGGGCATTTGCCATGACGCCCAGCAGGCCGCGCGGCTGCGCACGGCGGTGGAGCAATGCCGGGATGGATTGAGCACCCGTGCCGACCTGCAACTGCTGCGGGCGGGGCCCCAAGCCCAGGGGATGCGGCATGCCGAATTGAGCCTGCGCCCGGTCACGCCGACCAACGGCCAGGAGGTTCGCTATCTGTTGCTGGAAGCGCGCGACGTGACGATGCGCAGGCAGGCCGAAGACAAGCTGCGCCTGGCCGCGGCCGTGTTCGAGCAAGCCAGCGAAGGCATCCTGATCACCGATCCCGATGGCCGGGTGGTGTCGGTCAACCAGGCGTTCACGAACATCACCGGCTTCCAGGCCGAGGATGTGATCGGCGAGGCTTACCACCGGCTGGCGAGCAACCTGCAAGGGGGCCGGACACAGGAAGAAATGCGCCGCGCCTTGAAGGTTCGTGGCCAATGGCAGGGCGAGATGCGCAGCCTGCGCAAGGACGGCACGCCCTATGTGGCCCGCGTCACCTTGAGCCGACGGCACGACCCCAACGGCGAGATGACGCACCTGATCGCCATCGTCAACGACGTGACGCAGGCCCGCGAGGCGGAGCTCAAGCTGCTCAAGCAGGCTCACTTCGACACGCTGACCGACCTGCCCAACCAGCACTTGCTGGCAGACCGTCTGTCGCTGGCCCTGAGTGCGGCGCGCCGCCACGACGAGCCGCTGGCCCTGCTCTACATGGACCTGAATCAGTTCCGGGTGATCAACGACAATTTCGACCGCTCAGCCGGTGACCTGGTGTTGATGGAAATGGCGCAACGCCTGCGCGACCACCTGCGGGAGGTGGACACCGTGGCACGGCTGGGCGGCGACGAATTCGCCGTGCTGTTGCCGGGCACCGATGCCGACGGCGCCGCCCAGGTGGCGGCCAAGCTGCTCAGCAGGGTGTCACGGCCGTGCATGGTGCGCGACCAGGAGCTCAGCCTGACGCTGAGCATCGGCATTGCGATGTACCCGACCGACGGCGAAGACGCAGAAGCCCTCGGCCGCTGTGCCGAATCGGCCATGTACATGGCCAAGCAAGGTGGCCGCGGCAATTGGCAGTTCTTCACCGCCGACATGCAGCAGCAATCGGTGCGCCACCTGCAGCTGGAAGCCGCACTGCGCCGGGCCACCGAGCGCGGCGAGCTGCTGCTGCACTACCAGCCGCAGCTGGACATGCGCAGCGGCGAGGTGCAGGGCGTGGAGGCGCTGGTGCGCTGGAAGCACCCGGAGCTGGGCATGATCTCGCCAGGCGAGTTCATTCCGATGGCCGAAAGCAATGGCCAGATCATTGAAATCGGCCAGTGGGTGATGCGTGAGGCGGCGCGGCAGATGCAGGCCTGGATCTCGCAGGGGCTGACGCCGGCCGTGGTGGCCGTGAACCTGTCGGCCATCCAGTTCCGCGACACCAGCCTGCCGGAGCAGGTGCAGGCCATCCTCACCGAGGTGGGCCTGCCGCCGCAGTACCTGGAACTGGAGCTCACCGAGAGCGTGGCCACCGGCAACCCGGCAGCGGCCATCGCGATGATGGGCCGCCTGCATGCGCTGGGGGTGCGCCTGTCGATCGACGACTTCGGCACCGGGTATTCATCACTGAACTACCTCAAGCGCTTCCCGATCCACACGCTGAAGATCGACCAGAGCTTCGTGCGGGACATCAGCACCGACGCTGACGACCGCGCCATCGTGCAGGCCATCGTGCAACTGGCCCGGGCGCTCAAGCTGGGCACCATCGCCGAAGGCGTGGAAACGTCAGATCAGGCGGAGTTCTTAAGGCGCCAGGGCTGCGACATGGTGCAGGGCTACCACTACTGCAAGCCCCTGCCGCCGGCGGAACTGCAGCAATGGCTGACCCAGCGCGCAGCGGCGCTGGCCGGCACATCCACCCAAACGGCGCTGAACTGCGCCTGAGGCTCAGACGGCCGGGCTGGTGCCCTCGGCACCCTCTTCCACCGGCCAGTCGCGGATGTAGGCCTTGAGCATGCGGTTCTCGAAGTCCTGGGCGTCCACCACGCTCTTGGCCACATCGTAGAACGAGATCACGCCCATCAGGGTGCGGCCGTTCAGCACGGGCATGTAGCGGGCGTGGCGGCCGAGCATCATCCGGCGCACTTCGTCGATCTCGGTTTCCGGCGTGCAGGTCAGCGGATGGTCGTCCATCACGCTGCGGACCTGCGTGGTGCCGACCTGGCCGCCATTGGCCACGATGGCCGAAATGACCTCGCGGAAGGTCAGCATGCCGACCAGATCACCGTGGCCGATGACCACCAGCGAGCCGATGTCGTGATCAGCCATGATGCTGACGGCATCCGCCAGGGGCTGCTCGGGGGTGACGGTGTAGAGGGTGTTGCCCTTGACACGCAGGATGTCGCTGACTTTCATGACGGATCTCCTTGCGAACGTGGGTGTTCTGTCGTTTCGTTGTGGGGGGCAACATAGCACACAATCGGCGCCCCAGACACATCTCGGAAAGCCTTATGCCCGGCGCTTCGAACCCAGGTTTTGACACCCTTGCGCTGCACGCCGGCGCGCAACCCGACCCGGCCACCGGCGCGCGCGCCACGCCGCTGCACATGAGCACGTCCTTCGTGTTCGAGTCCAGCGACCATGCCGCCTCGCTGTTCAATCTCGAGCGCTCGGGGCACGTCTACAGCCGCATCTCCAACCCCACCAACGCCGTGCTCGAAGAACGCATGGCGGCGCTGGAAGGTGGCGTGGGGGCGATCGTCACCGCCAGCGGCCAGGCCGCCCTGCACCTGGCCATCACCACCTTGTGCAGCGCGGGTGACCACATCGTGGCCAGCTCGGCACTGTATGGCGGCTCGCACAACCTGCTGCACTACACGCTGCGCCGCTTCGGCATTGAAACCACCTTCGTGGCACCAGGCGACCTGGCTGCCTGGCGCGCCGCCATCCGCCCGGAGACCAAGCTGCTGTTTGGTGAAACCCTGGGCAACCCCGGCCTGAACGTGCTGGACCTGCCTGCGGTGAGCGCCGTGGCCCACGAGGCGGGCCTGCCGCTGCTGGTGGATGCCACCTTCACCCCGCCCTGGTTGATGCGTGCGTTTGAGCACGGCGCAGATCTGGTGGTGCATTCAGCCACCAAGTTCCTCTCCGGCCATGGCACGGTGATTGGCGGCGTGCTGGTCGACTCCGGCCGGTTTGACTGGCAGGCGGCCCACAACCAGCACGGCAAGTTCGCCACCCTGTGCGAGCCCTACGCGGGCTTTCACGACATGGTGTTCACCGAGGAAAGCACCGTGGGCGCCTTCCTGCTGCGCGCCCGCCGCGAAGGCCTGCGTGACTTTGGCGCCTGCCTCAGCCCGCACAGCGCCTGGCTGATCCTGCAGGGCCTGGAAACGCTGCCGTTGCGCATGGCTCGCCACATCGAGAACACCCGCGCCGTGGTGAACTTCCTGGCAGCGCATCCGCTGGTGGCACGCGTGGCCTACCCTGAGCTGCCCAGCCACCCTGACCATGCGCTGGCCCGGCAGCTGCTGCCGCGCGGCGCCGGTGCCGTGTTCACCTTCGACCTGGCCGGCACCCGTGCACAAGGCGTGGCTTTCGTGGACGCGCTGAAGATCTTCTCGCACCTGGCCAACGTCGGCGATTGCCGCTCCCTCGTCATTCACCCGGCGTCGACCACGCACTCGCGCATGGACGATCAGGCCCTGCAGGCCGCCGGCATCGGCCCGGGCACCATCCGCCTGTCGATCGGCCTGGAAGACCCGGCTGATTTGCTGGACGACCTCGGCCGCGCCCTCAAGGCGGCCCAGCGCGCCGGCACCGCCAACCAAGCCCCGGGAGCCTGACATGCAATTCAATGTTCGAGGCCAAGCCGTTTACGCCTACACCGGCGGGCAAACGTTCGATGCCAGCAAGCCCTGCGTGGTGTTCCTGCACGGCGCGTTGAATGACCACAGCGTGTGGACGCTGCTGGCCCGGTGGTTTGCCCACCACGGCCACAGCGTGCTGGCGCTGGACCAACCCGGCCACTGCCGCTCAGCCGGCCCGCTGCTGCCGAATGTGGAAGCCTTGGCCGACTGGACCTGGGCGGCGCTCGACGCCCTCGGCGTTCAGCAAGCCAGCCTGGTCGGGCACAGCATGGGTTCGTTGATTGCCCTGGCGGCCGCTGGCCAGGCCCCACAGCGCGCCACCGCCTTGGTGATGGTGGGCACGGCGTATCCGATGGTGGTGTCAGATGCCCTGCTGCAAGCCGCGCGTGACACGCCGGCCCAGGGCATGGCCATGGTGAACAACCTGGCCATTTCCAGCACGGCCACCAAGCCGGGATTCCCTGGCCCCGGCAGCTGGCTGCATGGCGGCGGGCTGCAATTGATGGCGCGCGTGCAGGCGTCCAACACGGCTGCCAATGTGTTCGAGCACGACTTCAAGGTGTGCGGCGCGTATGCGGGCGGCATGGAAGCCGCAGCAGCCGTCACCTGCCCGGCCCACCTGGTGCTGGGCGACGTCGACCAGATGACCCCGCCCAAAGCCACCAAGGCCCTGGCGGCGGCGCTGCGGGCGCGTGTGCACCGGGTGCCGGGCGGCCACTCGCAGATGCAGGAGCAACCGGAGGCCACGCTGGCGGCCATCCGGGCAGCGCTCGGCGCTTGAAGCCCCCCGAAGCCACGGTGCGCGTGGCTTCGGGCTTTGCAAGGTCAAGCCACGAGCAAAGGCCGCAGCTGGGTCAGCATCTCGCGCACCATGGCCTGCAGGTCGAACTCGGGGCGCCAGCCCCAGTCGGCCTGTGCTGCCGTGTCGTCGATGGAGCGCGGCCAGCTGTCGGCAATCGCCTGCCGGAAGTCCGGCGCATAGTCGATCTCGAACCCGGGCAGCTCGCGGGCAATCGCCGCGGCAATCTCGGCCGGGGTGAAGCTCACGCCGGCCAGGTTGTAGCCGTGGCGGTCCTTCACCTGCTCGGCCGGTGCGTCCATCAGGCTCAGCGTGGCCCGGATGGCGTCGTCCATGTACATCATCGGCAGGGCGGTGTCCGCGCCGAGGAAGCTGGTGTAGCGGCCCGTCTTGAGGGCCTCGTGGAAGATTTCCACAGCGTAGTCGGTGGTGCCGCCGCCCGGGGGCGTCTTCCAGCTGATCAGACCGGGGTAGCGCAGGCAGCGCACGTCCACGCCGTGGTTGCGGTGGTACCAGTCGCACCAGCCCTCGCCTGCCAGCTTCGAGATGCCGTACACCGTCGTCGGCTCCATCACCGTCTTCTGCGGCGTGGCGTCACGCGGGGTGGTGGGGCCGAAGGCGGCGATCGAGCTCGGCCAGAACACGCGGTCGAGCTTGTGGGTGCGGGCCAGTTCCAGCACGTTGAGCAGGCCCTTCATGTTCAGGTCCCAGGCCCACATCGGGTGCTTTTCGCCCCGCGCCGACAAGGCGGCAGCCAGGTGATAGATGCGGGTGATGCCGTGGCGCTCCACCACCGCGGTCAGGGCGGAGGCATCGGTCACGTCCAGCGCCTCGTGCGCCAGGCCGGCCACGCGGCCCTTGGGCGACAGATCGCTCGTCACCACCGATTCACGGCCATGCCGCGCCGCGAGTTGTTCGGCCAGCTCGGTGCCGATCTGCCCGTTGGCGCCAATGATCAGGGTCTTGGGCGTGCTCATTTCACCAGCCCCAGTTCACGGCCCGCCTGGGTGAAGGCCGCCACGGCTAGCTCAAGATGGTGGCGGTCGTGCACCGCGCTCATCTGGGTGCGGATGCGGGCCTGGCCCTTGGGCACCACCGGATAGAAGAAGCCGACTGCGTAGACGCCCAGTTCCAGCAGACGCTGGCTGAGTTGCTGGGCCTTCACGGCGTCATGCACCATGATCGGCACGATGGCGTGGTCGCCGGGCTTGATGTCGAATCCGGCGGCCTGGATGGCCGTGCGGAACCAGGCGGTGTTTTCCGCCAGCTTGTCGCGCAGCGCCGTGCTGGCTTCGAGCAGGTCGAGCACCTTGATGGATGCACCGACGATGGACGGCGCCACCGTGTTCGAGAAGAGGTAGGGCCGCGAGCGCTGGCGCAGCAGCTCGATCACCTCGCGCCGGCCGGTGGTGAAGCCGCCCGAGGCGCCGCCCAGGGCCTTGCCCAGCGTGCCGGTGATGATGTCGACCTGGCCGTACACGCCTCGGTGTTCGTGCGTGCCGCGGCCGGTGGCGCCCATGAAGCCGCTGGCATGGCATTCGTCGATGCCCAGCAGCGCGCCATGTGCATCACACAGGGCGCGGATTTTGTCGAGCTGCGCTACGGTGCCGTCCATCGAGAACACGCCGTCGGTGAACACCAGCGTGTGTCGCGCGCCATCGGCCTTGGCCTGGTTCAGGCAGCGCTCCAGATCGGCCATGTCGTTGTGGGCATAGCGGTAGCGCTTGGCCTTGCACAGGCGGATGCCGTCGATGATGGACGCGTGGTTCAGGGCGTCGCTGATGATGGCGTCTTCCTCACCCAGCAGCGGCTCGAACAGGCCGCCGTTGGCGTCAAACGCAGCGGCGTAGAGGATGGTGTCTTCGGTGCCCATGAAGCGGGCAATGCGCTGCTCCAGCGTCTTGTGCAGATCTTGCGTGCCGCAGATGAAGCGCACCGAGCTGAGACCGTATCCATGCGTACGCAGTGCCTCATGCGCCGCCTCGATCACTTCCGGGTGCGAGGACAAACCCAAGTAGTTGTTGGCGCACAGGTTGATGACCTCGCGGCCATCGGCTGTGCGCACCACGGCGCCCTGGGGGCCGGTGATGATGCGCTCAGCCTTGAACAGCCCGGCTTCGCGGATGCCGTCGAGTTCCTGTTGCAGGTGGCGGTAAAACGGATGCTCTTGAGTGGTGGTCATGGCTGCGGTGTGGTGGTGGCGCTGTGTGGGCAGGTTTGTCAGTTACCATCGTTGTTCGATGGATTGCACCGTGTTCGATATATCGAACGATTCGTGCAGTATCCAAAAACACCACCGCCTCGTCAAGCCCCCACGCCGAACATGCCCAGCGTCTCTCGCGCCTCCCGCTCTGCCCCACCCGCTGAGCCGCCCCGTGTTGGAGAAACATTGGCTGCCTTGCGGCAGGAGCGCGGGCTCTCGCTGGATGAGCTGTCGCGGCAAGCCGGCGTGTCCAAGTCGATGCTGTCGCAGATCGAGCGCAACCAGGCCAACCCGACGGTGGCCGTGGTCTGGCGTTTGTCGAATGCCCTTGGCGTGCCGCTGGGTGAGTTGCTGGGTGGTGAACGCCCGACCGGCCCGACGATCAGCACCGTGGCCGCACACGCCACGCCGGGCCTCACCAGCCCGGACGGCAAGTGCCACCTGCGCATCCTCGGGCCGATCGAGCTGGCCGGCAAGTTCGAGTGGTACGAGCTGACGGTGCAGCCCGGCGGTACGCTGGATTCACAAGCGCACGAGCCCGGCTCGATGGAGCACCTGAGTGTGCTTGAAGGGCAGTTGCAGGTCAGCGCCGGCACTGAAAAAAGCCCGCTGGCGCCCGGAGAAACCGCGCGCTACGCGGTGGACCTGCCGCACGCCATCCACAACCCGGCCAAGACCGTGGCGCGGGCGCTGCTGGTGGTGCTGCACCCGGCCTGAGGCTCAAGCTTCAGCGGCCGAGCAGATCGGCCAGCATCAGGCGCTCGAAGCCTGCCTTTTCCCGGAAGTTGCGCACGCGCTCATCCGGGTTCAGCAGCAGCTTGTCGATGAGCTCGGTCGCCGGGGTGCGAACCGGATCACACAGCAGCACGATGCGCTGCACGCCCTCCTCTTCCAGCCGGCCCACCCAGTCCTGGCGCATCAGCATCTCGACGACGGGTTCGATCTGCAAGGGGTCGAGGCGCAGGCGCTCGGCCACGGTGGCCAGCGGCAAGCCCTGCGGGCCCACGCCTCGCACATCGGCCAGCACACCCAGCACCTGCAAGGCCAGCGCAAAGCGCTGACCCGGCATGTTCGGCTGCCGCACGACCCGCATCTGCAGGCTCGGCGCATAGGCAGCAATCACCGCGCCCATCAGCACGATCGCCCAGCTCAGGTAGAGCCAGAGCAGGAAGATCGGGGCGGTCGCAAACGCGCCGTAGATCGTCGAGTAGGTGGACACCGAGCCGACATACCAGGCCAGCACGCGCTTGGCCACCTCGAAGGCGATGGCCACGAACAGCCCGCCGGAGATGGCATGGCGCCAACGCACATGGGTGTTGGGCACGTAATGGAATAGCCCCGCCACCGCCGCGCCCAGCAGCACGAACTCGACCACGTCGAAAAACACGCTGATGCCGCCCGGCATGGCCCCCACCAGCCCCTTGGAGGCTGACACCGCGTACGAAGTCATCGTCAGGCTGCCGCCGAGCAGCAGGGGCCCGAGGGTGAGCGCTGCCCAGTACACCAGCACCCGCTGGGCGATGGGACGCGGCTTGCGCACCCGCCAGATGGCGTTCAGGCTGCGGTCGATCGTCAACATCAGGGACAAGGCGCTGACCAGCAGCACGGCCAAGCCCGCGGTGCCCAGGCGGTTAGCCTTGCTCGCGAACATCGTCAGCGAGCTCAGCACGGGCTTGGCGATGTTGTCGGGCACCAGGCTTTGCAGGAAGTACTTCTGCAGCGAATCCTGAAACTTGGCGAAGATGGGAAACGCTGTGAACAAGGCCAGCATCACCGTCAGCAGCGGGACCAGCGCGATCAGGGTGGTGAAGGTCAAGCTGCCGGCTGTCAGGCCCAAGCGGTCTTCGCGGAACCGCTCACGCAGCATGCGTGCGGTGTCATACCAGGGCCAGTTGCGCAGGGTCTGCAGGGTGCTTGCCACGCCCTCGCGCCAGTGGCCTTTCAAATCGGAACGGGAAATCATGGCGGCTATGATGCCAGCCATGTCTGAACCCGTAGTTTTGAAGGCCGATGCGGTCGTGCGCGGCACCCGCATTGCGGCCGTGGCCGCCCTCGTGGGCCTGATCGTTCTGGGCCTGGCCTGGGAGCTCTGGCTGGCCCCCACCGGCAACCGCAGCCTGAGCCTGAAAGTGCTGCCGCTCACGCTGCCCCTGGCCGGCTTGCTGAAGCACCGGATGTACACCTACCGCTGGGTCAGCCTGCTGGTCTGGATCTACTGCACCGAAGGCCTGGTGCGCGGCACCAGTGAAACCGGCATCAGCCAGGTCCTGGCCTGGATCGAAGTGCTGCTGTGTGTCGTGCTGTTCACGGCCTGTGCCTGGCAGGTGCGCTGGCGCCTGAAGCGCGCTGCCGCGTTGGCCGCGTCTTCCGCCAGCCCGGACGGGGCCGCGGTGTGACCATCGATGGGCTGCTGGCGCATCTGCGGCAGCTGCTCGGCGCTGCCGGGTTTCGCGAAGACGGCGACCTGAGCCCCTGGGAAAAGGACTGGCGTGGCCGCTGGCCCGGATCAGCCCTGGCCGTCGCACTGCCTGCCAGCACCGAGGAGGTGGCCGCCGTGGTGCGCGCCTGCGCGGCAGCGGGCGTGGCCATCGTGCCGCAGGGCGGCAACACGGGCCTGGTGGGTGGCGGCGTGCCTGACGCCACTGGCCGGCAACTGGTGCTGAGCCTGCGCCGGATGAACACCATCCGCGCGGTGGACGTAGCCAACCTCACCCTCACCGTTGACGCCGGTTGCCTGCTGACCCAGGTACAGGCAGCAGCCGAAGAGAACGGCCTGCTCTACCCCTTGAGCCTGGCGGCCGAAGGCAATTGCACCATCGGCGGCAACCTGGCCACCAATGCCGGCGGCACGCAGGTGCTGCGCTACGGCAATGCCCGTGAGCTGTGCCTGGGCCTGGAGGTGGTCACGCCGCAAGGCGAGATCTGGCACGGCCTGAGCGGCCTCCGCAAGGACAACACTGGCTACGACCTGCGCGACCTCTTCATCGGCAGCGAAGGCACCTTGGGCGTGATCACTGCGGCCACCTTGAAGCTGCACCCGCGCCCCGGGGCCGTGATGACCGCGCTGGCCGGTTTCAGCGATCTGAACGCGGCGCTGCGCCTGATCGACCGCAGCCGCCGTGCGCTGGACGCCGGCTTGACGGGCTTCGAGCTGATGTCGGCGCATGCCTTGGGCCTGGTGCAGCAGTGGTGCCCGCCGATGCGTTCGCCCTTGCCGGCCACACCCTGGACGGCCTTGATCGAATTGGCAGCAGCCACCGAAGCGCAAGGCCAGCGGCAGCTTGAAGAACTGCTGGGCGATGCCCTGGCCTGTGGCGACATCACCGATGCCGCGGTGGCCACCAGTTTGTCGCAGGCGGCGCAGTTCTGGGCGCTGCGTGAAGCCATACCCCGGGCACAGGCGCTGAGCGGCTTGAACATCAAGCACGACATCGCCCTGCCCGTGTCGGCCATTCCCGCCTTCGTGTCTGAAACCCATGCCGCACTGCAAGCCGCCTTGCCGGGCTGCCGACCGGTGACTTTCGGGCATCTGGGTGACGGCAACCTGCACTACAACGTGCAGGCCCCCGAAGGCGTGGAGCCCGCCACTTTCCTGCGTGAGCAGGAGGCGCTCGTGAACGCGCTGGTGCACGACCGGGTGAGTGCGCTGGGTGGGTCGATCTCCGCGGAGCACGGCATCGGCGTGCTCAAGCGCGAGGAACTGGCGCGGCGGAAATCACCGGTGGCGTTGCAGATGATGCGGGCCATCAAGCAGGCGCTCGATCCGCAGGGCTTGATGAACCCGGGCCGACTGCTGCCGGATTGAGCCGCAGTGCGGCGCCACTCACCTCAGTGGGTGGGGCCTTTGAGCAAGTCTGGCACCGGCAGCGTGAACACATCAATGCCTTCATCGGCCAACTCGGCGCGTTGGTCTGCCGTGGCCTGGCCACGGATGCCGCGCTCCTCGGCGTCGCCGTAGTGGATGCGCCGGGCCTCGTCGGCGAACTGCTCACCCACGTCCTCGGTTTTCGCGAGCACCTCGCGCACGGCTTCCAGCAGACGCGTCTGCAGCGCCTCCGACATCGCGTCGAAGTTGGGCGGCGTGATGGCGCCGGGTTGCGGTGTGCCGGACCTGCCTGGCGGTGTGTTGTGCTGTGCGTCGGGCGGGCCTGTTGGGCGGTCGCGACCAGGTGCAACAACCGCAGCGCCAGATCTTGCGGGCTGCTGCGGGCCGGATGAGGCCTCCTGGCGATCGCGCGAACCAGACAGGTTCAGGCGCGGCGCGCTGGGCAGGCGCTGCACCTGCAAGTCGCCGCACAGCGGGCATGAAAGCAAACCACGCTCGATTTGCGACTGGTAATCAGCCTCAGAGCCAAACCAGCCCTCAAAACCGTGGCCCTGGCCACAGCGCAGGTTCCAGACCTTCATGGGAATGTCCTGAACCGGCTGCTCAGGCGCTTTGCCAGTGCAGCGGCCATTGCCCGGCTCGCCACTTCTGCAGCCACATCAAGGCGATGAGCGACTTCGCGTCGGTCATTTCGCCCCGACCGGCCAGCGCGTCGAGTTCAGCCTCTTCCATCAGCACCACTTCAATGTGCTCGCCGTGGTCGAGTTGCTGCGGACCAGCCTGCAAACCCCGCGCAAACCAGATACCGATGCCTTCGGTGGAGTAAGCCGGCGCGTTGTGCATCACGCCTGCGCAGGCCCATTCACGAGCGGTGTAGCCCGTCTCTTCCAGCAACTCGCGCTGGGCGCAGTGCAGCTGGCTTTCATTCGGGTCGATCTTGCCGGCGGGGAATTCCAGCAGCACCTGGCCGATCGGGTGGCGGTACTGGCGCTCCAGCACCAGCCGGCCGTCGTCCAGGATGGGCACGATCATCACCGCACCGGAGTGACGGACGTATTCGCGGGTGGCCAGGCCCTGCTGCTTCGGCAGTTGCACCGTGTCGCGGCGCACATCCAGAAAGCTGCCCTTGAACACCTGGTGGGCTTCAACCAGGGGCTCAATCAGATGCTCGTCGGCCATGGCTCTCACTGGCGGCGCAGGTACCGCCACACGAAGCCGGGGAAGGCCAGGGTCGTGAACAGGAAACCGAAAGCCCAGTAGAACTCCCAGCCCTGCGGCGCACGCTGGCCGATCGAGCCTTCGAGCACGAAGCCGATGCCCAGCGTGGCGGCACCGAGCACCACCAGTTCCACCAATCGCCAGCCAAACGCCTTGCGCGGAGCGCGCTGCGGGCCGACCAGCAAGATGCGTTCAGTGAGGAACGGCAGGTTGGCGGCCACGATGGCCACCACCAGCACCGTCCACACCGAGATCGTCTGGTTCATGCGTACGCTCAACCAGCCAGTGCAGCGACGATGACGTCACGGCACAGGGCCATCAGGCCGTCGGGCAGCAGACCCAGCACCAGCGCAGCAGCACCGTTGAAGGCCAGCAGGATGCCCAGACCACCGTGCTGAGGCGCAGGTGCGTCATTGGTGGGCTCGTCAAAGTACATGACCTTGACGATGCGCAGGTAGTAGAACGCGCCGATCAGCGACAGCAGCACGGCCACCACGGCCAGGGTGATGTAGGCCGGATCAGCCGTCGTCACCAGCGCCTGCAGGATGGCGAACTTGGCGTAGAAGCCCACCATCGGCGGCACGCCGGCCAGCGAGAACATGAACACGGTCATCACGCCAGCCAGCCACGGGCTGCGACGAGCCAGACCTGCCAGGTCGCTGATCTCTTCGCTCTCGAAACCGGTGCGGCTCAGGAACATGATCAGACCGAAGGTGCCCAGCGTGGTCAGCACATAGCTGATCACGTAGAACATGGCCGAGCTGTAGCCGTTGGCTGCCGACAGCGTGTTGGCGCCGATGACGGTCGGGGTCAGGCCCAGCAACATGAAGCCCAGCTGTGCGATGCCCGAGTAGGCCAGCATGCGCTTGAGGTTGGTCTGGGCGATGGCGGCCAGGTTGCCCAGCGCCATCGACAGCACCGACAGCACGATCAACATCTGCTGCCAGTCGTGCGCCAGGCCACTGAGGCCTTCCACCAGCACGCGGATGGTGATGGCGAAGGCAGCCAGCTTCGGTGCGCCGCCGATCATCAGTGTGACGGCCGTCGGTGCTCCTTGGTACACGTCAGGCACCCACATGTGGAACGGCACGACACCCAGCTTGAAGGCCAGGCCGGCCACGATGAAGACGATGCCGAAGGTCAGCACGATCGCGTTGATCTGGCCGGTCTGGATGGCGTTGAACACCTCCGGCAGGTCGAGCGAGTGCGTGGCGCCGTACATCATCGACATGCCGTACAGCAGGAAACCGCTGGCCAGCGCGCCGAGCACGAAGTACTTCATCGCCGCTTCGGTGGACACGCCGTGATCGCGTCGCAGCGCCACCAGGGCGTACAGCGACAGGCTCATCAGCTCCAGGCCCACGTAGATGACCAGGAAGTTGTTGGCCGAGATCATCACGGAGATGCCGAGCAAGGCGAACATCGCCAGCACGAACAACTCGCCCTTCAGCAGATCACGACTGCCGGCGTACGGCTGCGCGTAGGCCAGGGTCATCATCATGGCGATGCCGGCGCACAGGGCCAGCAAGTGGCCCATCGGGTCAGAGACCACCAGGCCTTGCATGCCATACACCGAGGCTGCAGCGCCGTTGGCGCCCAGGCCCTGGCTCAGCATGCTGCCATGCATGAGCGCAAAGGCGGCCAGCGTCAGCTGCGTCAGCCAGAAGGTGATGCGGCGCTTCGGGTCGGTCAGGAAAAGATCAATCAGTGCGATGGCGCAAGCCGCCACCAGCAACAGGATTTCAGGAGAAACAACGAGCCAGTTCATTTGATTCATGGTGTGCATCCCGGCAACGTCAGTTCAACTTCGACGTGGCCACGTGCTTGAGCAGCTCGGTGACCGACACGTGCATCACATCGGTGAAGGGCTTCGGATACAAGCCCATCCACAGCACCGCCACGGCCAGCACGGCGAGCATCAGGAATTCACGTGCGTTGATGTCTTCCAGCGTACGGACGTGGTCATTGGTGATGTCACCGAAGTACACGCGCTTGTACATCCACAGGGTGTAGGCAGCACCGAAGATCAGGGCGGTGGCCGACAAGGCACCGATCCAGAAATTGAACTGCACGGCGCCCAGGATCACCATCCATTCACCGATGAAGCCTGCGGTGCCCGGCAGGCCGCAGTTGGCCATCGAGAACAGCAGCGCGAACGCGGCGAACTTGGGCATGGTGTTGACCACGCCGCCGTAGTCGGCAATCTCACGCGAGTGGACGCGGTCATAGAGCACGCCGATCGACAGGAACATCGCGCCCGACACGAAGCCGTGCGAGATCATCTGCACGATGCCGCCGGCCACGCCGAGTTCGTTGAAGATGAAGAAGCCCAGGGTGACAAAACCCATGTGCGCAATCGACGAATAAGCGACGAGCTTCTTCATGTCCTGCTGCACCATCGCCACCAGGCCGATGTAGATCACGGCCACTAGGCTCAGGGTGATGATCAGCCAGGCGTATTCATGGCTGGCGTCCGGTGCGATCGGCATCGAGAAGCGCAGGAAACCGTAGGCACCCAGCTTCAGCATGATGGCAGCCAGCACCACGGAGCCGCCCGTCGGTGCTTCCACGTGGGCGTCCGGCAGCCAGGTGTGCACCGGCCACATCGGCACCTTCACCGAGAAGGCGGCGAAGAACGCGAAGAACAGCAGCGTCTGCGCGGGCATGCCCAGCGGCAGCTTGTGCCAGGTGGCGATGTCAAAGCTGCCACCCGACTTGTAGTACAGGAAGATCAGCGCGATCAGCATCAGCAGCGAGCCGAGCAGCGTGTACAGGAAGAACTTGAACGCTGCGTAGACGCGACGCGGGCCGCCCCAGATGCCGATGATGATGTACATCGGAATCAGCGTGGCTTCGAAGAAGACGTAGAACAGCAGGCCGTCGGCTGCCGAGAACACGCCCACCATCAAGCCCGACAGGATCAGGAAGGCGCCCAGGTACTGGTGCGCACGGTCGGTGATGACCTCCCAGCCGGCGATCACCACGATGACCGTGATGAACGCGGTGAGCAGCACGAACCACACCGAGATGCCGTCGACACCCAGGTGATAGCGCACATTGAAGCGCTCGATCCAGACCAGGTTTTCCTGGAACTGCAAGGCCGCGGAACCGGGGTCGAACCCACTGATCAGCGGCAAGGTGACAACAAACGCCAGTACCGCTCCGGCAAGTGCAATCCAGCGGGCAGCGCCCGCCTGCTTGTCACTGCCAAGGGCCAGCAGGAGGGTGCCGAAAGCAATCGGCAACCAGATGGCAACGCTCAAAAGACCCATTCTTGTTCTCCGCCCTATTTAATGGCCAACGATCTGGCTCATCAGGTAGGGCCACAGTTGCCAGGTCATCAGACCAAAGATGCCCAACACCATCACCAGTGCATAGAACGACAGGTAGCCGGTCTGCACGGTGCGCACGATGCGCGCGAATACACCCACTGCGTTGGCGGAACCGTTCACCACGGCACCGTCAATCAGCGCAACATCACCCACCTTCCAGAGGCCCAGGCCCAGCTTGCGGGCGCCGGCGGCCAGGATGTTCTCGTTGATCCAGTCGAGGTAGTACTTGTTCTCCATGACACGGACCAGCGGCGACAGTGCGCGGCCGATGGCGGCCGGAATCTCCGGCTTGACCATGTAGAAAAAGTACGAGACAGCCACACCCGCCAGTGCCAGCCAGAACGGCAGCGTGCTCAGCGCGTGCAGGCCCATGGCGGTGGCGCCGTGGAACTCATGCGCCAGCTCTTCCATAGCGTGGTGCACTTCGTGGTTCACGAAGATGGCGTCCTTCAGCAGGTCGCCGTAGAGCATCGGCTGGATGGTCAGGAAACCGATCACCACCGACGGAATCGCCAGCAGGACCAGCGGTGCCGTCACGACCCACGGCGATTCATGCGGCACGTGTGGCTCATGGTGATCGTCGTCATGGTGATCGTGCTCACCCGGGAACGGCTTGTGGTGGAAGTGTTCCTTGCCGTGGAAGACCAGGAAATACATCCGGAACGAATAGAACGCAGTGACGAACACACCGGCGATCACGGCGAACTGGGCGAACCCGGCGGCCGGCAAGTGGCTGGCACCCACGGCTTCGATGATCGAGTCCTTCGAGTAGAAACCGGCGAAGAACGGGGTACCGATCAGGGCCAGCGACCCCAGCAGCGAGGTGATCCAGGTGATGGGCATGTGCTTGCGCAGGCCGCCCATGTTGCGGATGTCCTGGTCGTGGTGCATGCCGATGATGACCGAGCCTGCCGCAAGGAACAGCAGTGCCTTGAAGAAGGCGTGGGTCATCAGGTGGAACACGGCCACGTTGTAGGCCGACACACCGAGCGCGACCGTCATGTAACCCAGCTGCGACAGCGTCGAATAGGCCACGACACGCTTGATGTCGTTCTGGATGATGCCCAGGAAGCCCATGAACAGCGCCGTGATCGAGCCGATCACCAGGATGAAGTTCAGCGCGGTGTCGCTCAGCTCGAACAGCGGCGACATGCGGGTGACCATGAAGATGCCGGCCGTCACCATGGTGGCGGCGTGGATCAGCGCGGAGATCGGGGTCGGGCCTTCCATCGAGTCAGGCAGCCAGACGTGCAGCGGAAACTGCGCCGACTTGCCCATCGCACCGATGAACAGGCAGATGCAGGCCACGGTCAGCAGTGCCCAGTCGGTGCCCGGGAAGATGAGCTTCGACAACTCACCCGACTTGGCGAACACTTCCGTGTAGTTCAGCGAACCGGTGTAGGCCAGCACCAGGCCGATGCCCAGGATGAAGCCGAAGTCACCGACACGGTTGACCAGGAAGGCCTTCATGTTCGCGAAGATCGCCGTGGGCTTCTTGAACCAGAAACCGATCAGCAGGTACGACACCAGGCCCACCGCTTCCCAGCCGAAGAACAGCTGCAGGAAGTTGTTGCTCATGACCAGCATGAGCATCGAGAAGGTGAACAGAGAGATGTACGAGAAGAAGCGCTGGTAGCCAGGATCCTCTTCCATGTAGCCGATGGTGTAGATGTGCACCATCAGCGACACGAAGGTCACCACGCACATCATCATGGCGGTCAGGCCGTCGATCAGGAAGCCGACTTCCATCTTCAACGGGCCGAGCACCATCCACTCGTACACGGTGGCATTGAAGCGTGCGCCGTCGACGGCGACGGCCTTCAGCACCATCGCCGAGACGATGAAGGAAACGAGCACACCGAGGATGGTCAGGAAGTGGGAGCCTCGACGGCCCACCGACTTGCCGAACAGGCCCGCGATGACGGAGCCCACCAACGGTGCGAGCGGCACCGTCAGCAGCAGGTTTTGGGAGAGTTGTGCAGACATGTTCTTCAGGGCTTTCGTGGCTGCGTGATCAGCCCTTCAGGGTGTCGAGTTCGTCCACGGCGATGCTGGCGCGATTGCGGAACAGCACGACCAGGATGGCCAGGCCGATGGCGGACTCGGCCGCCGCGACCGTCAGGATGAAGAACACGAACACCTGACCGGCCATGTCACCCAGGTAATGGGAGAAGGCCACGAAGTTCATGTTCACCGCCAGCAGCATCAATTCGATGGCCATCAGCAACACGATCAGGTTGCGGCGGTTCAGGAAGATGCCCACCACCGACAGCGCGAACAGCGCGCCGCCCAGGGTCAGGTAGTGATAAAGCGTGATGCCGGCGTTCATGCCTGGCCTCCTTCCTTGGGGAGCGATGCAGCTTCGATCGTCGGAGCGACCTTCACCAGGCGCACACGATCAGCCTTCTTGGCCTTGACCTGCTCGGACGGGTTCTGCGAACGGCTGTCCTTGCGCTTGCGCAGCGTCAAGGCAATCGCGGCAACCATCGCCACCAGCAGCACCACGGCAGCGATCTGCAGCGGGTACAGGTACTGGGTGTAGATCTCGATGCCCAGGGCCTTGGTATTGCCCATCTTCACGACTTCAGGCGGCAGCGCCTTGACCGCGCCGAGGTTGAAGCCGCCCTTCATGACGAAATACATCTCGAGGGCGATCAGCACACCGACAAAGGCAGCCAGCGGGAAGTGGGTCCAGAAACCCTCACGCAGACTGTCGGTATTGATGTCAAGCATCATCACGACAAAGAGGAACAGCACCATGACCGCGCCGACGTACACGAGCACGAGGGTGATGGCCAGGAACTCGGCCTGCAGCAACATCCACACGCACGACGCGTTGAAGAAGGCCAGGACGAGGTAAAGCGCAGCGTGCACGGTGCTGCGGGCGGTGATCACCTTGAAGGCGGACACCAGCAGCACAGCCGCGAACAGATAAAAGAGAGCGGACGTTGTAGTCATGTTCTAACGCACCTGGGTGTGTCGCTCGGGAGCCGGAAAGGCAGCACTGCTGCCCTGCCCTGGCCGCCCTCAGCGGTACTTGGCGTCGGCCTCCTTGTTGGCAGCGATGTCTTTTTCGTAACGGTCACCGACCGCGAGCAGCATGTCCTTGGTGAAGTACAGGTCGCCCCGCTTTTCGCCGTGGTATTCGAAGATGTGCGTCTCGACGATCGAATCGACAGGGCAGCTCTCTTCGCAGAAGCCGCAGAAGATGCACTTGGTCAGGTCGATGTCGTAGCGGGTGGTGCGGCGCGAGCCGTCATCACGCACATCCGATTCGATCGTGATGGCCATGGCCGGGCAAACCGCTTCGCACAGCTTGCAGGCGATGCAGCGCTCTTCGCCGTTCTCGTAGCGACGCAGCGCATGCAGGCCCCGGAAACGCGGCGACTGCGGCGTCTTTTCTTCCGGGAACTGGACCGTGATGTTCGGCGACAGGAAATGACGACCCGTCAGTGCCAGACCCTTCCACAGCTCAAGGAGCAGGAAGCTGGAAAACAGGTGCTTGAGGGAAGCAACAGATGACATGGGATGGTGACCTCGTTACTTCCAGATGTTGAACGGCGACTGGATCCACAGACCGACCACCACCAGCCACACCAGGGTGACGGGGATGAAGATCTTCCAGCCCAGACGCATGATCTGGTCGTAGCGGAAACGGGGGAACGTGGCGCGGACCCACAGGAACATCGTGACGACCACGAAGGTCTTGATCGCCAGCCAGATCCAGCCGGGGATCCAGTTGAACAGTGCGGAGTCGATCGGGGGCAACCAGCCACCGAGGAAGAACAGCACGGTCAACATCGACACCAGGATCATGTTGGCGTATTCGGCCAGGAAGAACATGGCGAACGACATGCCCGAGTACTCGATCATGTGACCGGCCACGATTTCCGATTCACCTTCCACCACGTCGAACGGGTGGCGGTTGGTTTCGGCGAGGCCGGAGATGAAGTACACGATGAACACCGGCAGCAGTGGCAGCCAGTTCCACGACAGGATGTTCAGACCCATGTTGGCGAAGGTGCCACGGCCCTGGCTCATCACGATGTCGCTGAGGTTCAGGCTGCCCGAGGTCATCAGCACGATGACCAGCGCAAAGCCCATCGCGATTTCGTAGCTCACCATCTGGGCCGATGCGCGCAGCGCACCCAGGAAGGCGTACTTCGAATTGGATGCCCAGCCGGCGATGATCACGCCGTACACCTCGAGCGAGGTGATGGCCATCAGGAACAGCAGGCCGGCGTTGACGTTGGCCAGCGCCACGTCCGGGCCGAACGGCACCACGGCCCATGCGGCCAAGGCCGGCATGATGGTCATGACAGGTGCCAGGAAGAACAGGCCCTTGTTGGCCGCCGTCGGGCGGATGATTTCCTTGAAGATCAGCTTGACGGCGTCAGCGATCGGGGTGAGCAGGCCGAACGGGCCGACACGGTTCGGACCCGGACGGATCTGCGACCAGCCGATGGCCTTGCGCTCCCAGAGCGTCAGGTAAGCCACGCAACCCAGCAGGGGCAGCACGACACAGACGATCTTGATCAGCGACCAGACCACCGCCCACAGCGGTGCGCCCAGCAATGCCAACCCGGATTGATAGATGGAGTCGATCATGGGTTTTCCCGTCCTCAGGCCTTCTCAAGCACCAGGGCGCCGAACATCGCGCCAAGGCCCAGGGTGTCTGCATGGCCTGCCGGCACACGCACTGCATTGGCAGCGAGGCTGCTGTCTTCACGGGCCGGCAGCACGGCGCTGTTCGCACCCTGGCTGACCTTGACCTTGTCGCCCGACGCCAGACCCAGCTGGGCCCACAGGTTCGAAGGCACGCCCACGACCGGTGCAGCAGCGTCTGCCGTGCGTTGCAAGGCGCCAGCGCGACGCACCAGGCTGTCGGCGCTGTAGATCGGCACGTCGGCAATGCGCTGCACGCCGCCTTGCGGCACCAGCGCAGCCTGCACCGCCACCGACGCGTTGCTCAGGCGTGCGGGCACGGTGCTCACATCGCCCAGCGCTTCGGCGCGCACTTCTTCGGCAGATTCCTGCGAGAAGCCGTCCAGGCCCATCAGGTTGCCCAGCACACGCAGCACCTTCCAGGCCGGGCGGCTGTTGCCCATCGCCTTGACGACGCCGTGGAAGCTCTGCACACGGCCTTCGGCATTGACGTAGGCACCTGCGGTTTCGGTGAACGGCGTGATCGGCAGCAGCACGTCGGCGTTGTCGACAGCGGCGTCGCGGAACGACGTCAGCGCCACCACCAGGCCGGAGCCCTGCAGGGCCGCCGTGGCAGCCGCAGCGTTGGCTGCGTCCAGTGCGGGCTCGACGTTCAGCAACAGCAGCGCCTTCATCGGCTGGCTCAGCATCTGGCCGGCGTTCAGGCCGCCATTGCGGGGCTGTGCGCCCACCAGCTGTGCGCCCACCGTGTTGGCAGATTCACCCAGGTAGCCGACCTTGGCTTCCACCTGGCCGCCGATCCAGTTGGCCAGAGCCAGCAGCTGCGACGCTTGCGGGTGCTGCGCGGCAGCGTTGCCCAGCAGGATGGCCTTGCGCTCACCCGACAGCAGCGACTGTGCGATGGCTTCCGCAGAGGCATTCACCATGGCCGGGGCCGGTGCAGCCACACCCACCGCGGTGGCGATGTAGCCAGCGATGTCGGCCAGCGATTGGGCCCATGCGTCAGGCGCAGCCACGAGGCTGGCGCCGACGTTCATCGCCCAGTCTTCACGAGCGGCGTTCAGGCTCATCACCTGCGCGCCACGACGTGCGGCCTGGCGCAGGCGTTGTGCGAACAGCGGATGGTCCTTGCGCAGGAACGAACCCACCACCAGCGCTCGGTCGAGCGTCGACAGCGTGGCGATGGAGGTGCCCAGCCAGCGTGCGCCCTCACCCGTGGTGAACTCGGCGTGACGCAGACGGGTGTCGACGTTGTCGCTGCCAATGCCGCGGACCAGCTTGGCCAGCAGGTGCAGTTCTTCCACCGTGCTGTGCTCCGAGCCCAGCGCGCCGATGCCGGCAGCACCGAACTCACCCTTGACGCGCTTCAGGCCGTCGGCCACATAGCCCAGGGCCGTGTTCCAGTCGACGGTGATCCACTCACCGCCCTGCTTGATCATCGGCTCGGTGAGGCGAGCGGCGCTGTTGACGGCTTCATAGCTGAAGCGGTCCCGGTCAGCGATCCAGCATTCGTTCACGTCCTCGTTTTCGAGCGGAACGATGCGCAGCACCTGGTTGTTCTTGACCTGGACGACCAGGTTGGCACCGGTGGAATCGTGCGGGCTGACCGTCTTGCGGCGCGACAGCTCCCAGGTGCGGGCCTGGTAGCGGAACGGCTTGCTGGTCAAGGCACCGACCGGGCAGATGTCGATCATGTTGCCCGAGAGCTCGGAGTCGATCGTGTCACCCACCACCGTGGTGATTTCGGAATGCTCACCGCGGTGAATCATGCCGAGCTCCATCACGCCGGCCACTTCCTGGCCAAAACGGACGCAGCGCGTGCAATGGATGCAGCGGCTCATTTCTTCCATGGAGATCAGCGGGCCGACGTCCTTGTGGAAGACGACGCGCTTTTCTTCCTGGTAGCGCGAGCTGGAGCCACCGTAACCCACAGCCAGGTCTTGCAGCTGGCATTCGCCGCCCTGGTCACAGATCGGGCAATCCAGCGGGTGATTGATGAGCAGAAACTCCATCACCGAGGCCTGGGCCTTAACGGCGCGGTCGCTCTTGGTGCGCACCACCATGCCTTGCGTCACGGGCGTGGCGCAGGCGGGCATGGGCTTAGGTGCCTTTTCCACATCCACCAGACACATGCGGCAGTTCGCCGCAATGGACAGCTTCTTGTGATAGCAGAAGTGAGGGATGTAGGTGCCAGCAGCATCAGCGGCATGCATCACCATGCTGCCGACCGGGACCGAGACCTTCTTGCCGTCGAGTTCGATTTCAACCATGTTGTATGCGCCCTGCTTCAGACGTAAGGCCCGACCACGCAGGTCTTGTGTTCGAGGTGATGCACAAACTCATCACGGAAATGCTTCAACATGCCGCGCACCGGCATCGCTGCCGCGTCGCCGAGCGCACAGATCGTGCGGCCCATGATGTTTTCTGCCACGTTGTCCAGCAGTGCGATGTCATCGGCACGGCCTTCGCCATGTTCCAGACGATGCACCAGGCGGTACAGCCAGCCCGTGCCTTCACGGCACGGCGTGCACTGACCGCAGGATTCGTGGGCGTAGAAGTACGACAGGCGCTCCAGGCTCTTCACCATGCAGCGGGTCTCGTCCATCACGATCACGGCGCCGGAGCCCAGCATCGATCCGGCCTTGCTGATGGAGTCATAGTCCATCGTGCATTCCATCATGATGTGCGCAGGCAGCACCGGTGCGGACGAGCCGCCGGGGATCACGGCCTTGAGCTTCTTGCCGCCCTTGACGCCACCGGCCAGCTCGAGGAGCTTGGCGAACGGCGTACCCATCGGGACTTCATAGTTGCCCGGACGCTCGACGTCACCCACCATCGAGAAGATCTTGGTGCCGCCGTTGTTCGGCTTGCCGCACTCGAGGTAGGCCTGGCCGCCGTTGCGGATGATCCAGGGCACCGCAGCGAAGGTCTCGGTGTTGTTGATGGTGGTCGGCTTGCCGTACAGGCCGAAGCTGGCCGGGAACGGTGGCTTGAAGCGGGGCTGACCCTTCTTGCCTTCAAGCGATTCCAGCAGCGCGGTTTCTTCGCCGCAGATGTAGGCGCCAAAACCGTGGAACGCATGCAGCTGGAAGCTGAAGTTGCTGCCCAGGATGTTGTTGCCCAGCAGGCCGGCCGCGCGGGCTTCTTCCAGGGCAGCTTCGAAGCGCTCGTAGGTGCCGAAGATTTCGCCGTGGATGTAGTTGTAGCCCACCGAGATGCCCATCGCGAAGGCAGCGATGGCCATGCCTTCGATGACGATGTGCGGGTTGTATTGCAGGATGTCGCGGTCCTTGCAGGTACCCGGCTCGCCTTCGTCGCTGTTGCAGACGAGGTACTTCTGGCCCGGGAACGCGCGGGGCATGAAGCTCCACTTCAGGCCCGTCGGGAAACCGGCGCCGCCACGGCCGCGCAGGCCCGAGGCCTTGACCTCGGCGATCACCTGGTCCTGCGTCATCGGCTCGGCGCCGTCAACGCCCAGGATCTTGCGCAGGGCCTGGTAGCCACCACGCGCCTGGTAATCGGCCAGCGACCAGTTCTTGCCGTCCAGGCCGGCGTAGATCTGGGCACCGATGTGACGGTCGTGGAAACAGGTTTCCGTGCCGGCCGTCTGGAAGCGGGAAAGATCAAGTGCCATGGTCAGGCGGCCTTTCCAGCGTTGGCTTCTTCCGAGCGGATCAGCGCGATCATCTCGTCAAGCTTCTGTTGGCTCATGTAGCTGAGCATCTGGCGGTCATTCACCAGCATCACCGGGGCGTCGGCGCAGGCACCGAGGCACTCGCACTTGGCCACCGTGAACAGGCCGTCAGCGGTCGTGCCGCCGTCTTCCACGTTCAGCGTCTTGCACAGATGTTCCAGCGCGACCTGGCCGTTGCGCAACTGGCAAGGCAGGTTCGTGCACACGTTGAGCTTGTACTTGCCCACCGGTTGCTGGTTGTACATGTTGTAGAAGGTGGTCACTTCGTGCACAGCGATGGCGGGCATGCCGAGGTACTCGGCGATGACGGCCTCGGATTCGGGCGAAACCCAACCCTGTTCCTGCTGGACGATGGACAGGCAGGCCATCACGGCGGACTGGGCCTGCTCCTTCGGATACTTGGCGACTTCCTTGTCGAAGCGCGCCTTGGTGACGTCAGAGAGTGTCATCGATCGATCTCACCAAACACGATGTCCATGGTGCCAATCACCGCCACGGCGTCAGCGATCATGTGGCCGCGCGCCATTTCATCGAGCGCAGCCAAGTGGGCGAAGCCCGGGGCACGGATCTTCAGGCGGTACGGCTTGTTCGCGCCGTCGCTCACCAGGTAGATGCCGAACTCGCCCTTCGGATGCTCCACGGCCGCGTAGGCCTCGCCTTCCGGCACGTGGAAGCCTTCGGTGAAGAGCTTGAAGTGGTGGATCAGCTCTTCCATGCTCGACTTCATGTCGACGCGTGAAGGCGGAGCCACCTTGTGGTTGTCGGTGATGACCGGGCCCGGGTTGGCACGCAGCCAGTCGACGCACTGCTTGATGATGCGGTTGGACTGACGCATTTCCTCGACGCGCACCAGATAGCGGTCGTAGGTGTCGCCATTGACGCCCACTGGCACATCGAAGTCCATCTTGGCGTAGACGTCGTAGGGCTGGCTCTTGCGCAGATCCCAGGGGATGCCCGAGCCACGCAGCATGGCGCCGGTGAAGCCCATCTGGAGCGCACGCTCCGGGGTCACCACGCCGATGCCGACCGTGCGCTGCTTCCAGATCCGGTTGTCGGTCAGCAGGGTTTCGTAGTCATCCACCAGCGCCGGGAAGCGCTGGGTGAAGTCGTCGATGAAGTCGAGCAGCGAGCCCTGGCGATTGCGGTTGAGCTGGTCAATCGCGCGCTGGTTCTTGATCTTGCTGACCTGGTACTGCGGCATCACATCCGGCAGGTCGCGGTACACGCCGCCCGGACGGAAGTAGGCCGCGTGCATGCGCGCGCCGGACACGGCTTCGTACATGTCGAACAGATCTTCCCGCTCGCGGAAGCAGTAGATCAGGATGTTCATCGCGCCGCAGTCCAGCCCGTGGCAACCCAGCCAGAGCAGGTGGTTCAGCAGGCGGGTGATCTCCGAGAACATCACGCGGATGTACTGCGCGCGCTCAGGCACCTCGATGCCCAGCAGCTTCTCGATCGCCAGGCAGTACGCATGCTCGTTGGACATCATCGACACGTAGTCGAGGCGGTCCATGTAGGGCAGCGACTGGATGTAGGTCTTCTGCTCAGCCAGCTTCTCGGTGCCGCGGTGCAGCAGGCCGATGTGCGGGTCAGCGCGCTGGATGACTTCACCGTCCAGCTCAAGCACGAGGCGCAGCACGCCGTGTGCGGCCGGATGCTGCGGACCGAAGTTCAGGGTGTAATTCTTGATTTCTGCCATGGCGCGGGTCTCAGTGCAGGCCGCCGTAGTTGTCTTCGCGGATCACGCGTGGCGTGATTTCACGAGGCTCGATCGTGACTGGCTGGTAAATGACGCGACGGGTTTGTGCGTCGTAGCGCATTTCCACGTGACCGGACACCGGGAAGTCCTTGCGCATCGGATGACCGATGAAACCGTAGTCGGTCAGGATGCGGCGCAGGTCCTCGTGGCCTTCATAAATGATGCCGTAGAGGTCAAACGACTCACGCTCGAACCAGTTGGCCGAGTTCCAGACCGGGTTGACCGAGGCCACCACCGGCAGCTCGTCGTCAGGCGCATACACCTTCAGACGGACGCGCCAGTTGTGCGTCACGGACAGCAGGTGCGACACGATGCAGTACCGCAGGCCGTCCCACGGCTGGTCCTTGTAGCTCGACATGTCGAGGCCGCACAGGTCGATCAACTGCTCGAACTTCAGCTCGGCGTGGTCACGCAAGGTGGTCGCCACGGCGAGGTAATCAGTGGCCGACACCGTGATGGTGATCTCGCCACGCTCGCGCTTGAACTGGCGAATGCGCTCGCCCAGCACGGCCTCCAGGGCCGCCTGCAGCTTGTCTAGTTTCTGCGTCATGGATGGTCGCTTCCTGTGAGGTCAGCGCGCAATGGTGTTTTCGCGGCGGATCTTCGTCTGCAGTTGCAGGATCCCGTACAGCAGCGCCTCGGCCGTGGGCGGGCAGCCCGGCACATAGACGTCCACAGGCACGATGCGGTCGCAGCCGCGCACCACCGAATAGCTGTAGTGGTAGTAGCCGCCGCCGTTGGCACAGGAGCCCATCGAGAGCACCCAGCGTGGCTCGGCCATCTGGTCGTAGACCTTGCGCAGGGCCGGTGCCATTTTGTTGCACAGCGTGCCGGCCACGATCATCAGGTCAGACTGACGCGGGCTCGGGCGGAACAACATGCCGAAGCGGTCGATGTCGTAACGCGCAGCGCCCGCATGCATCATTTCGACTGCACAGCAGGCCAGGCCGAACGTCATCGGCCACAACGAACCGGTCTTGGACCAGTTGATCAGCTTGTCGACCGAGGTGGTGACGAAGCCTTCCTTCAGAACGCCTTCAATTCCCATGGGATGTATGCCTCTCGCTGCTGGGGCGTGAATTCACGGCCACCGCTGTAGCCGTCTTGACGTGCAAAGTACTCGCCAGGATCACTCCCAGTCGAGGGCACCCTTCTTCCATTCGTAGGCAAAACCGACCACCAGAATGGTCAGAAACACCATCATCGCCCAGAAACCTGACGGCCCGATTTCCTTCAGGGACACAGCCCAAGGGAACAGAAACGCGATTTCAAGGTCGAAAAGGATGAACAGGATCGCCACCAGGTAGTAGCGAACGTCGAACTTCATGCGGGCGTCTTCGAAAGCCTCGAAGCCGCATTCATAGGGGGAGTTTTTGGCCGCGTCAGGCCGCTGAGGGCCGAGCAGGAATCCAAGGACTTGTGGCGCTATGCCCACCGCGACACCGACCAGGATAAAAAGGATGACGGGCAGGTAGGCTTGCAGGTCCATGTCGTGATCTTCCAGCGGTGATTCTTGCGTTTCATCCGGCCATGAAAAAAGCGCGCTGATCACGGCACAAGCCTCAATCTAGCGCGCCCAGTTCCCCCTGATGTCAGGGCGCCCGAAACAGGCGCCGGATGAGGGCCTGTTTCGATTTGTCTGGTGCCGTCGGCGAGACTCGAACTCGCACAGCTTTCGCCACTACCCCCTCAAGATAGCGTGTCTACCAATTTCACCACGACGGCTGATGGACCCGTTTTACCCGGCTTCTCTGCGGCGCAAGCCACATTGAAGCCCTAGCTTCACTCTTCCATGCTGTTCAGTTTGCGTGAGGTCTTGCTTACTGAACAGCCTCGAATTCTAGCCTCAAAAATGAGTGAATCCTAGGGTAAGTGCCGGGGAAATTACTTTACTTCGACGGAATGGCCACAGAAGCGGCTGCCGACGGGATCTGAGGCTCGATCGCGGCAGGTGCCGGTGCCGAAGCGCCCGGTGCGCGGTCGAGCACGCTGGTGCCGGCGCTGACCTTGCCGCTCACGCTGTTGGACATGAACGACAGCGTCAGCGTGGCCAGGAAAAACACGGTGGCGCAGACGGCGGTGGCGCGCGACAGGAAACTGGCGCTGCCGGTGGCACCGAACAAGCTGCCCGAGGCGCCGCTGCCGAACGACGCGCCCATGTCAGCGCCCTTGCCGTGTTGAACCAGCACGAGACCGATCATGGCGATGGCGGACAGCATCTGCACCACCACCAGAAGATTCATCCAAACTTGCATGTTCTATTTACTCCGGAAACTGAAAATCTAGGGCCGAACTGCTCAACCGGCAGCACGGCAAATGGCGACGAAGTCAGCGGCCTTCAAGGCGGCGCCACCGATGAGTCCACCGTCGATGTCTGGCTGACCGAACAGCGTGACGGCGTTGTCAGGCTTGACGCTGCCGCCATAAAGAATCGTCATGCCGTCGGCCTTGGGCGTCGCGGCCTTCAGCTGCGCGCGCAGCACGGCATGCACGGCCTGGGCTTGCTCCGGCGTGGCCGTCAGGCCCGTGCCGATCGCCCAGACCGGCTCATAGGCCACCACCATTTCACCCACGCAGTGCGTGAGCGCATGGATGACCGCCGACAGCTGACGCTTGACCACGGTTTCGGTCTCGCCAGCCTCGCGCTGCGCCAGCGTCTCGCCCACGCACACGATGGGCGTGATGCCGCGCGCCAGCGCCGCCTTGGCCTTGTCGGCCACCAGCTGATCGCTCTCGCCGTGATAGGCACGGCGCTCCGAGTGACCAACGATCACATAGCGGCAGCCAAACTCGGCCAGCATCGACACCGACACTTCACCCGTGTAGGCGCCCTGCTCATGGGCCGAGCAATCCTGGGCACCCCAGCGGATGTCGCTGCCCGCCAGCGCCACGGCCGACTCGGACAGATAGGGGAATGGCACACACACGGCCACATCTGCGCCAAACGGACGGGCCTCGCAAATGCCGGACAGCAACTCGGCGTTCGCCTTGTGACTGCCGTGCATCTTCCAGTTGCCCACCACGAGCTTGCGTCGCATGTTCAAAATTCCTTGAATTGATTCACGACCAGCGCAGGACGATCTTGCCCACGTGCTGGCTGGATTCCATCAGCGCATGGGCCGCTGCTGCTTCGGGCGCATCAAAGACACGCTCGATCACCGGCTTGATCTGGCCGCTGGCAATCAGGGGCCAGACACGCTGCACCAATGCCTTGGCAATGGCCGCCTTGAACTCGACCGAGCGCGGACGCAGCGTCGAGCCGGAAATCGTCAGGCGGCGACGCAAGACCTCGCCGGCATTGAACTCGGCTCGAACACCGCCCTGCACCGCGATGATCACGAGGCGACCATCATCGGCCAGGCAGCTGATTTCGCGCGCCACGTAATCGCCGGCCACCATGTCGAGCACCACGTCAGCGCCCCGCCCTTCGGTCAGGCGCTTCACCTCAGCGGCAAAGTCAGCGGTGCGGTAGTTGATCGCATGATCAGCACCGAGCTTGACGCAGGCGGCGCACTTGTCGTCGCTGCCGGCCGTCACGATGACGGTGGCACCAAAGGCCTTGGCCAGCTGGATCGCGGTGACGCCGATGCCACTGGCACCGCCCTGCACCAGCAGGGTTTCACCAGGCTTCAGCCCGGCACGGTCGAACACGTTCGACCAGACCGTGAAGAAGGTTTCGGGCAGGCAGGCCGCCTCGATATCCGACAGGCCGTCAGGCACCGGCATGCACTGCGCCAGCGGGGCCACGCACAACTCTGCGTAACCACCGCCAGCCACCAGCGCACAAACGCGCTGGCCAAGCACAAAACCGGCTGCAGCCAGCGCCTCAGCGTCGCCCGCAATGATGGTGCCAGCCACCTCCAGCCCCGGCAGCTCGGAAGCGCCGGGAGGAGGTGCATATGCCCCCTTGCGCTGAAGCACATCCGGGCGGTTGACGCCGGAGGCACTGACGCGCAACAGCACTTCACCGGCGCCGGGAACCGGATCGGGGCACGTGGCCTCGACCAGGACTTCCGGGCCGCCAAAGGCCGTCAGGGTGATGGCACGCATCGCGGGCTAGGCCTTATTGCTGCTGCTGTTGCTGCTGTTGCTCAACGCCCTCACCAGCTTCAGCCGGTGCGTCGTTGCGCTGTTCAGCACGTTCACGACGGGGACGATCGCCACGGTCGCCACGGCCCCCGCGGTCACCGCCACGGTCACCACGGTCGCCGAACTCACGGCGAGGAGCGCGTTCATAACGCTCTTCTTCCATGCCTTCCGGACGTTCCTGCAGCGCCTTCATGGACAGCTTGATGCGGCCCTTTTCGTCGGTTTCCAGGACCTTGACCTTGACCACTTGGCCTTCGGTCAGGAAGTCAGTGACCTTCTCCACGCGCTGGTGGGCGATCTGGCTGATGTGCAGCAGGCCGTCCTTGCCAGGCAGGATGTTGATCAGGGCGCCGAAGTCCAGCACCTTGGTGACTGCGCCTTCGTAGACCTTGCCGATTTCAGCTTCGGCGGTGATCTCTTCGATGCGCTTCTTGGCGGCTTCAGCCTGACCAGCGTCGGTCGAGGCGATGGTGATCGTGCCGTCTTCCGCGATGTTGATCTGGGTGCCGGTCTCTTCGGTCAGCGCACGGATGGTGGCGCCGCCCTTGCCGATCACGTCACGGATCTTTTCCGGATTGATCTTCATGGTGTACAGACGCGGAGCGAACTGCGACACCTCGGTCTTGGCTTCGCCCAGGGCGCCCACCATTTCACCCAGGATGTGCATGCGGGCTTCCTTGGCCTGCGCCAGTGCCACCTGCATGATTTCCTTGGTGATGCCCTGGATCTTGATGTCCATCTGCAGGGCGGTGATGCCACCGGTCGTGCCGGCCACCTTGAAGTCCATGTCGCCCAGGTGATCTTCGTCACCCAGGATGTCGGTCAGCACGGCGAAACGGTTGCCGTCCTTGATCAGGCCCATGGCGATGCCGGCCACGTGGGCCTTCAGGGGCACGCCAGCGTCCATCATCGACAGGCAGCCGCCGCAGACCGAAGCCATCGACGAGGAGCCGTTCGACTCGGTGATTTCCGAGACCACGCGGATGGTGTACGGGAAATCTTCCTTGCTCGGCAGCACGGCAGCCAGAGCACGCTTGGCCAGACGGCCGTGGCCGATTTCACGACGCTTCGGACTGCCCACGCGGCCGGTTTCGCCGGTGGCGAACGGAGGCATGTTGTAGTGCAGCATGAAACGCTCGCTGAACTCGCCAGCCAGTGCGTCGATGGTCTGTGCATCGCGCTCTGTGCCGAGGGTCGAAGCCACCAGCGCCTGGGTTTCACCACGGGTGAACAGCGACGAGCCGTGGGCGCGCGGCAGCACGCCGTTGCGGATCTCGATGCGGCGCACGGTGCGGGTGTCGCGACCGTCGATGCGGGGCTCACCAGCCAGGATCTGGCCGCGCACGATGCGGGCTTCGATCTCGAACAGCAGACCTTCAACTTCAACCTTGTCGAACGACAGGCCTTCAGCCGACAGCGCAGCCATCACGTTGGCGGTCACGCCGCGGCAAGCCTGGGTACGGGCTTGCTTCGAGCGGATCTGGTAGGCAGCGCGCAGCGGCTCTTCGGCCAGGGCGTTGACCTTGGCGATGAAGGCTTCGTCCTTGGCCGGGGCCTGCCAAGACCACACCGGCTTGCCGGCGTCGCGCACCAGCTCATGGATGGCGTTGATGGCGATCTTGCCTTGGTCGTGACCGAACACCACGGCGCCGAGCATCAGCTCTTCCGACAGCTGGTCAGCTTCGGACTCGACCATCAGCACGGCGGCTTCGGTACCGGCCACAACCAGGTCCATCTTGGAGTCGACCAGCTGGGTCTTGCCCGGGTTCAGCACGTACTCGCCGTTGATGTAGCCCACGCGAGCTGCACCGATCGGGCCGTTGAACGGAATGCCCGAGATGGACAGCGCTGCGGAGGTGGCGATCATCGCGGCGATGTCGGCCTGCACTTCCGGGTTCAGGCTCATCACGTGGACGACGACCTGGACTTCGTTGAAGAAGCCTTCCGGGAACAGCGGACGGATCGGGCGGTCGATCAGGCGGCTGGTCAGGGTTTCGAGTTCGCTCGGACGGCCTTCGCGCTTGAAGAAGCTGCCCGGGATCTTGCCGGCAGCGTACGTCTTCTCGATGTAGTCGACGGTCAGCGGGAAGAAATCTTGACCCGGCTTCGGGTCGTTCTTGGCAACCACGGTGGCCAGCACCACGGTGTCGTCGATGTTGACCAGCACGGCGCCGGTCGATTGGCGGGCGATTTCACCCGTTTCCATCGTGACCTGATGCGCGCCCCATTGGAACGACTTGGTAACCTTGTTGAACATGCTCATGGATAGAGTCTCCGGTTGATTTGATGCACTCGCGGTGGCACCTTGTGACCGGGAGTCAACAGTTTCGGGCGGTATGCCATTCCAGCGATTGGCGTTCAGCCAAGCGGTGGAATGACACGACAGTACCCCGAATCCCGTGCACTCCAAAGACAAAGAGCCTGTACTGGTGGCTTGACGCTCCAGACAGGCTCTTCAGATCATGCTTGGCAGCTTACTTGCGCAGGCCCAGCTTCTGGATCAGGGAGGTGTAACGATCAGCGTCCTTGGCCTTCAGGTACGACAGCAGACGCTTGCGAGCGTTGACCATCTTCAGCAGACCGCGGCGGCCGTGGTGGTCCTTGGCGTGGGTCTTGAAGTGAGGGGTCAGCGAGTTGATGCGTGCCGTCAGCAGAGCCACCTGGACTTCGGGCGAGCCCGTGTCAGCGGCGCCGCGTGCGTGGGCCTGGACGATGTCAGCTTTGTTCAGTTCAGCCATGATGGCGATTTCCTTGGGTTCTGGAAGCCGCCACACGCGCCCAGCCTGTGCTGACGCGTCGCAACGGTTTCCGGTTTTACTTGCGATCGCGGGTGAAACCGACCCGCGTCGTGCCTGCTGTCGTCTTGCACGCGCAACTTGCGCGGCTCGACTAAAGCCTGGTGAGTATAGCCTGAACTGGAGCGGCCGTCACTTTGGCTGAACCGCCCGTCCGGCAACTTCAGGAGCTGCCACCCGATCCAGCGCGTTTGTTGCTGGCGAGCCGCACGAAGGCGGGGACCCTAATTCAAGGGAAAGCAGGTGGAAAAGCTCTCAAATTCCACTCATATACTCAAATTTCACCCCCACAAGGTTGCCGTCAACGGCTTGGTCAAACGCCGGGCTGTGCAACTCGACATGTTGAACCGAGGAGAGACTTGATGACGATGAAACTGAAATCGCTGGCGCTCGCAATCTGCGCGCTGGCCGCCGCCGGCAACGTGCTGGCCGCCAAAGACGACGTGCTGAGCCACCGCTGCCAGACGGTCAGCCCCGAGAAGGTCGACCGCACGCGCATCGACGACAACCTCACCACCTTCCTGCGCGCCAAGAAGGCACGTGGTCAGGCGACGCTGCGTGAAACCGGCACGGTCGAGATCCCGGTGTGGTTCCATGTGATCAACAAGGGCAAGACGCTGGCCAAGGGCAACCTGCCTGACACCCAGATCGCCGACCAGATCGCCGTGCTGAATTCGGCCTATGCCGCAACGCCCTTCCGCTTCACGCTGGCTGGCGTCGACCGCACCACCAACAAGGCCTGGTTCAAGATGAAGCCGGGCTCGGCTGCGGAAACCGAAGCCAAGACCGCACTGCGCAAGGGCGGCCCTGAGACCCTGAACCTGTACAGCGCGGCACCGAATGGCGGCCTTCTCGGCTGGGCCACGTTCCCGTCGAGCTACAAGAACAAGCCGACCGCCGATGGCGTCGTCGTGCTGTTCTCGAGCGTTCCCGGCGGCACCGCATCGCCTTACAACGAAGGCGACACCGGCACCCACGAAGTGGGCCACTGGCTGGGTCTGTACCACACGTTCCAGGGCGGCTGCACCGCCCCTGGCGATGGCGTGGGCGACACCGCCTTCGAAGCTTCGCCGGCTTTCGGCTGCCCGGTGGGCCGCGACAGCTGCGCCACCCAGGCCGGCCTCGACCCGATCACGAACTTCATGGACTACACCGACGATTCGTGCATGAACGAGTTCACGGCAGAGCAGATCGCTCGCATGGACCAGATGCACCAGCAGTACCGCTCGCCCGTGCTGCCCTGATCTCTTCGGGTCAGCCATGTGAAAGGGCCGCCCATGGGCGGCCCTTTTTTCATGGTGAAGCGTTTGGAATCAATCCGGGCGCTGCATCTTGCAGCTCTGTGGCAAGGCCACCTCGGCCGCATCAAACCGGCGCACGCTGCGGAAGCCGTAGCCCGAGCCTTCGGCATCAAAGCGCACGCCGTCGCGCCCTGCCCGGTCCATCACGCTCACATACAGGGGCTGCAGGAACTGGTGGTCTTCGGCACGCATGCGGCCGCTGTGCACGCCACCCAGCACCTTGCCGTCGAACACCGCCTGCTCCATCGCCCGAGCCACCGCCGTTGCCTCGGTGCTGCGCGCACGCTCCATCGATGAGGCCAGCACCTCGATGATCGCCTGCATCCGGGCATGGAGGTAGTCCTCCTTCGGATCCGGAAAACGGGTGCGGAAGCTCTCGACGAAGCGGTCAGACGCGGCACCACCCGCATTCGGATGCCATTCGGCCACCGCCAGCACCGAACCGATGCCCGCATCACCAATCGTGGCCGGCACGCCGAGGGCATTGCCGTAGAAGGTGTAGAACTTGACGTTCAGGCCGAGGTCACGAACGGCCTTCACCAGCAGCGTCAGGTCATTGCCCCAGTTGCCGGTTATGACCGCCTGGGCACCACTGGCGCGGATCTTGGTGGCGTAGGGCAGGAAGTCTTTCACGCGGCCCATCGGGTGCAGTTCTTCCCCCACCACTTCAATATCCGGGCGCTTGGCCTGCAACATCTCGCGGCTGCGCTTGACGACCTGCTGACCAAAGCTGTAATCCTGCCCGATCAGGTAGACCTTCTTCAGGCGACTGTCGGCCTGCAGCACTTCGGTCAGGGCGTTCAGGCGCATGTCGGCGTGGGCGTCGAAACGGAAATGCCAGAAGCTGCATTTTTCGTTCGTCAGCGCAGGCTCCACCGCGGAGTAATTCAGGAACAGCGCGCGCTGGGCGGGCGACCGCTGGTTGTGCTTGTTCAAGGCATCGATCAGCGCGGCGGCGGTTGCGCTGCTGTTGCCCTGAAGCACATAGGCGATGCCTTGGTCAGTTGCCAGGCGGAGCTGGCCCAGCGCTTCTTCGGTATTGCCCTTGCTGTCCATGCGCACCAGTTGCAGCTGCCGCGCACCGCCCGGCAACTTCACGCCGCCGCGGGCGTTCACGCGCTCCACCGCCCACAGCAAGTTGCGAAACACCGCCTCACCCGCATTGGCAAACGGCCCTGAAAGGCCTTCGATCATGGCGAGGCGAATGGGCTCAGGCGCGTTGGCATTGGCTGAAGTGCTGGTTGAAGTGCTGGCAGAAGCACCGGCGGGCGGAGTCACGGCCATTGCGCACGTGGCATGAAGCGCGGCCACCAAACCAGCAGCCATCGCCCAACGGCGGGTCAGTTGAAACTTCATCACAGACACTTTCAGATCAGATTTCAGGCGCTGGCCAAATCCCAGCGCGGCTTCACTTCGAAGGTGTAGTCCAGCGCCGGCGAAGCCAGGCCCGCCTGGATGCGCATCGCGGCCGCCATGGCGATCATGGCGCCGTTGTCGGTGCACAGGTGCAGCTCCGGGTAGTGCACGCGACCGTGAAAGCGCGCCACCGCAACGTTGAGCTGCTCGCGAAGCGCACGGTTGGCACCCACGCCACCGGCCACCACCAGACGCTTGAGGCCGGTCGCCTTCATGGCGCGCAGCGACTTCTTGAGCACCACCTCCACGATAGCAGCCTGGGTGCTGGCCGCCAGATCAGCCTTCTGCTGGTCGGTGGGCTCCGGCCCCAGCTTGCGCAGCGCCGTGGCCACGGCCGTCTTCAGACCGGCGAACGAAAAATCAAGGTTCGGCTGATGCAGCAGCGGCCGCGGCAGATCAAACGCGGTGGGGTCGCCCTGCTCAGCCAGGCGCGCCAGCGCAGGCCCGCCCGGGTAGCCCAGTCCCAGCAGCTTGGCGGATTTGTCGAAGGCCTCGCCGGCGGCATCGTCGATCGTCTCGCCGAGCAGGGTATAGCTGCCAACGGCATCCACGCGCATCAGCTGCGTATGCCCACCCGATACAAGCAGTGCCACGAAAGGAAACTCTGGTGGATCGGGCGACAGGAACGGCGACAGCAAGTGCCCTTCGAGGTGATGCACACCCAGCGTGGGTTTGCCCAGCGCCGCAGCCAGTGCACACGCCACGCCTGCGCCCACCAGCAAGGCGCCAGCCAGGCCGGGGCCGCGGGTGAAGGCCACCACGTCCACGTCTTCAAGCCTGGCACCAGCCGCGTCCAAGGTTTCCCGGGTCAGCGGCAAGGCGCGGCGCACGTGGTCGCGCGAGGCCAGCTCGGGCACCACGCCGCCAAAAGCCTGGTGCATGCTGATCTGGCTGTGCAGCGCATGGGCGCGCAACACGGGTAGAGCCCCCTCCCGCGTCTGAACAAGCGCTACGCCGGTCTCGTCGCACGAGGATTCAAAGCCGAGGATGTTCATTGTCAGAGTGGCCTCGTGATACCGATGGAAACATGGACGGATGCTCCGCTGGCGCGCGCTGTGGCCGTTTGCGTACACGCACGACAAGATTTTGCCAACCCGGGTTTCAATGCGGGACGCCTCTGGATTCTCGGTGCAGAATGGCCCACAAATGTGCCAAAAAGCACACCAGCAGTTGATACGAATTCCATAAGGGGCGTTGGGGCCATGAAGGAATACAGGTTGAAGGCATGGCCGGAACTACCGGCCGTGTTCCGCCGCATTGTTTACCGACGCCTGCTCAGCGATTTGTCGCAGCGCGCGCTCTGTGAAGCAGAGATGCACCAGCGCAGTGGCTTGAGCAACGCCGATGTGCGTGCCCTGATCCACTTTCTCTCCGCCGAAGAACTGCTCGAGGTGACCGAGCGCCCCGAGGTCATCAGCCGGTGGCGTCTGCCCGCCCTGCTGCCCACCTGGCTGCGCCGGGCCTGAAGCCCGCACGCCCCAGGCGGCGTGTCTTCAGTGGTTTTCGCGAGCGTGGTTGATCGTGTACTTCGGGATCTCGATCGTCACGTCTTCATTGCTCAGCATCGCCTGACACGACAGGCGTGATGTTGGCGTCAGACCCCAGGCCTTGTCGAGCAGGTCTTCCTCGATCTCGTCGAGTTCACCCAGCGAATTGAAGCCTTGCTTGACCACGACGTGGCAGGTGGTGCAGGCCGCGCTCATCTCGCAGGCATGCTCGATGGCGATGCCGTTTTCCACCAGCGCCTCGCAGATCGAGGTGCCAGCCGGCGCTTCAATTTCATCGCCCTGGGGGCACAGTTCTGCGTGAGGCAGGATTCGGATCACAGGCATGGGTGTCAACTTTCAGATGTTCAGAGCGTGTCGAGGCTGCGGCCGGTCAGCGCGGCCTGGATGCCTCGGTTCATGCGGGCAGCCGCGAATGATTCCGTGCCCTTCGCCAGGGCTTCAACCGCGTCGTTGATGGCGTCGGCGGATTCGCCGGCAGCGGTGAGTTGCAGCTGCGTCAGCTGCGTGTGGATGGCGGCCAATTCGCCGTGCTCCAGCAGGTCGGCATCAGCCTGCAGGGCAGCGCGCGTGGCCAGGTCCATGCGCTGCGCCTCGACCCGGGCTTCGCGCAGCTTGCGCGCCTCCATGTCGGCTTCTGCGCTGGCAAAGCCGTCTTTCAACATGCGGGCGATGTCGTCATCGGCCAGGCCGTAACTGGGCTTGATCTGCACCGCAGCCTCGACGCCGGAGATCAACTCCTTGGCGGTGACGCCGAGCAAACCATCGGCATCAACCTGGAAGGTGACGCGGATGCGAGCGGCACCCGCCACCATCGGCGGAATGCCGCGCAACTCGAAGCGCGCGAGCGAGCGGCACTCGCTGACCAGCTCACGCTCGCCTTGCAGCACATGCACGGCCATCGCCGTCTGGCCGTCCTTGAAGGTGGTGAAGTCTTGCGCCTTGGCGACCGGGATGGTGGTGTTGCGCTCAATCACGCGCTCAACCAGTCCGCCCATCGTTTCCAGGCCCAGTGACAGCGGGATCACGTCGAGCAGCAGCAGCTCGCCGTCCACGGCATTGCCAGCCAGCGCATTGGCCTGGATGGCGGCGCCGATGGCCACCACCTCGTCCGGGTTCACATTGGTCAGCGGTTCGCGGCCAAAAAATTCACCCACGGCCAGGCGCACGGCCGGCATGCGGGTCGAGCCGCCCACCATCACCACACCCTGCACGTCGTCGCGGGTCACGCGGGCATCACGCAGGGCCTTGCGCACGGCCGACAGCGTGCGGTCCAGCAGCGGGCGGGTCAGTGCATCAAAACCGGCGCGGGTCACCGGCACACGCAATTCAGTGCCACCCACATGCGCGTGCAGCACCGTCTCGGGCTGGTCGGTCAGGGCTTCCTTGGCAGCGCGGGCGGCCACCAGCAGGCCGCGTTTGTCCTGCGGGCTGCTGATCACCACACCGGCCTGGGCCGCAGCCCAATCGGCCAGCGCGTGGTCGAAGTCGTCGCCGCCCAGTGCAGCATCACCGCCCGTGGCCACCACCTCGAACACGCCGCGCGCCAGGCGCAACAGCGAAATGTCGAAGGTGCCACCGCCGAGGTCATACACCGCGTACAGGCCTTCGCTGCCGTTCTCGAGGCCGTACGCCACCGCAGCGGCCGTCGGCTCATTGATCAGGCGCAGCACGTTCAGGCCCGCCAGCTGGGCGGCGTCCTTGGTGGCCTGGCGCTGTGCATCGTCGAAATAGGCCGGCACGGTGATCACGGCGCCGAAGACGTCATCATCAAACGTGTCTTCAGCCCGGAAGCGCAGCGTGGCGAGGATCTCGGCCGACACCTCCACCGGCGACTTCACGCCTTGCACCGTGTTGATCGCCACCATGCCTGGCTGATCAACGAATTGATAGGGCAAGCCGGCATGACCATGCACGTCAGCCAGTGCCCGCCCCATGAACCGCTTCACCGACACCAGCGTGTTCTCGGGGTCCTCCGCCTGCGCAGCCGCAGCGTCCCAGCCGATCTGGCGGCCCTGCCCTGCCAGGTAACGCACCACCGAAGGCAGCATCACGCGGGCTTGTGCATCGGGCAGGCACTCGGCCACACCGTGCCGCACCGAGGCCACCAGGGAGTTGGTGGTACCCAGGTCGATGCCGATCGCGATGCGACGTTGGTGCGGGTCCGGCGCCTGGCCGGGTTCTGAAATTTGAAGCAGTGCCATGGCGGATTCAGGTCTCGAAGGCATCCAGTCGACGTGCGAGGTCAGACCGGAAACGGTTCACGAACATCAGTGCGCGAACCTGTTGGGCGGCAGCTGCCGCGTTGTTGTGTTCGTCCAGCATCCGGCCGAGGTCGGCCTGCAACTGGCGCTCGAAGGCAGACACCTCGTCGTCCAGGGCCTCGACGGCGGGCAGTGTTCGAGCGTCGTCCAGCGCTTCGCGCCATTCCATCTGCTGGATCAGGAAGGCGGGCGGCATGGCGGTGTTGCTTTCGGCATCCACTGACGCCCCGCGCAACTCGCAGAGGTATTGTCCGCGGCTGAGCGGCTCTTTCAGGCGGCGGTAGGCCTCGTTCACCCGCACCGCCCACTGCATGGCCACACGTTGCGCAGCGGCACCTTCCGCAGCGAAGCGGTCGGGGTGAACCTTGCCCTGCAACTCGCGCCAGCGCGCGTCGAGCGCAGCACGGTCGAGTGCGAACTGCTGGGGCAGCCCGAAGAGCGTGAAGTCGTCGTCCTGGAGGTTCATGCCGACAAGTGCTTCTCAAGGAACAGGGAGAGGCCGTTGTCCGGATAGCCGCCAAAGGCCGCACGGCGCACATAGCCGCAGCGCTCATACAGGCGCACGGCTTCGAGCTGGTCCTTGCCGGTTTCCAGCGTGGCGAGGTGCACGCGGCGCTCAGCCAGGCGGTGTTCCAGCATCTGCAGCAGCTGCTCGGCGATGCGCTGGCCGCGTGCAGCCGGCTGAACGAACATGCGCTTGATCTCGCCGTAGGCCGCGCCGCCAGTGTCTACCTCGCCGGGCATGGTGCGCGACGCGCCACAGCCCACGATCACCCCGCCCTGCTCTGCCACCAGAAAATCGATGCCCGGCTGCAGCAGCGCCTGGACATCGAGGATGTGGTTGTCCTCGGGCGCGTAGAGGCTGGCAAGGTAGGCATCCAGCGCGCCCAGCATGGCCACCACCGCAGGGTGGTCAGCACGTTCGGGTCGGATCTGGACGGCAGGAAGCGACGACATGGCGGTTAGCTGTGAAATGCAAAGGGCGCGAGCCTGGTGCCCCGCGCCCTGTCGGCCCGCCTCAACGGGCGGCCGGTGTGGGTGTGACGTCTCGGCTCAGACGCGGAAAGATTCTCCGCAACCGCAGCGATCTTTCTCGCGCGGGTTGTGGAACTTGAAGCCTTCGTTCAGGCCTTCCCGCACGAAATCGAGCTCGGTACCGTCGAGGTAAGGCAGGCTCTTCGGGTCGATCAGGACCTTCACGCCCAGGTGTTCAAACACCACATCGTCAGGCGTCACGTCGTCGGCGTATTCCAGCTTGTACGCGAGACCCGAGCAACCCGTGGTCTTGACCCCCAGACGCACGCCCACCCCCTTGCCCCGGCGAGCCAGGTAGCGGGTGACATGGCGGGCAGCCGCCTCACTCAGGGTAACGGCCATGGGTCAGCCTGCCTTCGCCTGCTCGGTGGCGCCGTGGCGCGACTTGTAGTCATCCACGGCCGCCTTGATGGCGTCTTCAGCCAGGATGGAGCAGTGGATCTTCACCGGCGGCAGCGCCAGTTCTTCGGCGATGTGCGTGTTCTTGATGTCGAGCGCCTGGTCCAGGGTCTTGCCCTTGACCCACTCGGTCACCAGCGACGACGAGGCAATCGCCGAGCCGCAGCCGTAGGTCTTGAAGCGCGCGTCCTCGATCAGGCCGGTGGCCGGGTTGACCTTGATCTGCAGCTTCATCACGTCGCCGCAGGCCGGTGCGCCCACCATGCCGGTACCGACGTCGTCGTCGCCCTTTTCGAAGGCGCCGACGTTGCGGGGGTTTTCGTAGTGGTCAATGACCTTGTCGCTGTATGCCATGGTGTGTACTCCGAATTTTCGAGATCAGTGGGCGGCCCATTGGATGGTCGAGATGTCGATGCCATCCTTGAACATGTCCCACAGGGGCGAGAGTTCGCGCAGCTTGGCGACGCGGTCCTTCAGGGTCGCGATCGCATAGTCGATTTCCTCTTCGGTCGTGAAGCGGCCGATGGTCATGCGCAGGCTGGAGTGCGCCAGCTCGTCGCTGCGGCCCAGGGCGCGCAGCACATAGCTGGGTTCCAGGCTGGCCGAGGTGCAGGCGGAGCCGGAAGACACCGCCAGGCCCTTGACGCCCATGATCAGCGATTCACCTTCGACGAAGTTGAACGAGATGTTGAGGTTGTGCGGCACGCGGCGGGTGATGTCGCCGTTGATGAAGGTCTGCTCGATCTCCGACAGGCCCTTGACCAGACGATCGTGCAGTGCCTTGATGCGCACATGCTCATCGGCCATTTCAGCCTTGGCGATGCGGAAGGCTTCGCCCATGCCGACGATCTGGTGCGTGGCCAGCGAGCCCGAACGCATGCCGCGCTCATGGCCACCGCCGTGCATCTGGGCTTCCAGGCGCACACGCGGCTTGCGACGCACATACAGCGCGCCGATGCCCTTCGGACCGTACGTCTTGTGCGAGGCCAGGCTCATCAGGTCAACCGGCAGCTTGGACAGATCGATCGCGACCTTGCCCGTGGCTTGCGCTGCATCCACATGGAACAACACGCCACGTTCACGGCACAGGTTGCCCAGCGCTTCGATGTCTTGAATGACGCCGATCTCGTTGTTGACGAACAGCACCGACGCCAGGATGGTGTCGGGACGGATGGCCGCCTTGAACGACTCGAAATCCAGCAGGCCATCGGCTTGCACGTCGAGGTAGGTCACCTCGAAGCCCTGGCGCTCCAGCTCACGCATGCTGTCGAGCACAGCCTTGTGCTCGGTCTTCAGCGTGATGAGGTGCTTGCCCTTGCTCTGGTAGAAGTGCGCAGCGCCCTTGAGGGCCAGGTTGATCGACTCGGTGGCGCCGGAGGTCCAGACGATTTCACGCGGGTCAGCGCCCACCAGATCGGCCACTTGCACGCGGGCCTTCTCGACGGCTTCTTCGGCTTCCCAGCCCCAGGCATGGCTGCGCGATGCCGGATTGCCGAAGTGCTCACGCAGCCAGGGCACCATGGCGTCAACGACGCGCGGGTCGCACGGCGTGGTCGCGCCGTAGTCCATGTAGATCGGGAAGTGCGGGGTCATGTCCATGATGTGTTGCTCTCGAGGCCCAAAGCTGCGCCCAGCGGCGCCCTCGGGCCGTGTCCTCAAACGACAGGTTTACTTGGAAAAGGCGTTGCCGAGCGCGAACACCGAGTTCGGTGCCGTGATCTTGATCGGCTTGACCACCGGCGTGCTGGAGATGGCGCGCTTGACTGGCGCCTCCTCGATCGACACGCCCTTGGCCAGTTGGTCATCCACCAGCTTGCGCAGGGTGATGGAGTCCAGGTATTCGATCATCTTGGCGTTCAGGTTCGCCCAGAGTTCGTGGGTCATGCAGCGGCCGGCGTCGTCGCCCATGCAGTTTTCCTTGCCGCCGCAGCCGGTGGCGTCAATCGGCTCATCCACTGCCACGATGATGTCAGCGACGCTGATCTCATCGGCCTTGCGGCCCAGCGAATAACCGCCGCCGGGGCCGCGGGTGCTCTCCACCAGCTCGTGGCGACGCAATTTGCCGAACAGTTGTTCCAGGTAGGACAAGGAAATCTGCTGACGCTGGCTGATGGCGGCCAAAGCCACCGGCCCGTTGTTCGAGCGCAGGGCCAGATCAATCATCGCGGTGACCGCAAAGCGGCCTTTGGTCGTCAAACGCATGGGACTCTCCAGTCAACTCGGTGGACACCACCGCCGGAACCTACCGGCCATGGCCTACGTGTCGGGCTTGCTGAATTCAGCACCGGCCACTTGGCCGGGTTAACCCTCGGGCGTTCCCGAGTGAATTGCTCAATTATAGGCGAAGCCGAGTCTTTTAGTCGAGTATCCGCCAGGAAGGTTCCGTGGCGCTGACAAACAACGCGAAACGCACCACTAGAACTCTCGTTCCAGGAAGCCCTGACAGGCCACTTCCACCCGGTCGAGTACGTCCTCGAAGCCCGCCGCGCCGCCGTAATACGGGTCCGGCACTTCGCGTCCCATGTCGGGCGAGGCGTAGTCCATCAGCAGGCGAATGCGGGCCTGCCGGTCGGGTGGGCACTGGCGCTTGAGCTCGTCCAGATGGCCACGGTCCATGGCCAGCAGCACGTCAAACTCCTCGAAATCGGCTGCGCACACCTGCCGCGCCCGCCGCTTCGACAAGTCGTACCCCCGCTTCAGCGCATGGGACTGGCTGCGCCGGTCAGGGGCTTCGCCGACGTGATACGCACTCAAACCTGCGGAATCGACTTGCACACGGTGCGCCAGCCCGGCCTGCTCAGCCAGGCGCTGCAACACGCCCTCTGCAGTGGGCGACCGGCAAATGTTGCCGGTGCACACCATCAACACCTTCAGCACGGCCGGCGCCTTGAGCCGCCCGGTCATCAAGCGCCCCGCGTTCCGGTGAGCGGCACGACATTGCTGTCATGGCCGGCCGAGCCAAAGGCCTGCTCACGCAGCAAGGCCAGCTGGTCGCGAATGCGCGCGGCCTTCTCGAACTCCAGGCTGCGGGCGTGCTCCAGCATCTGCTTTTCGAGCGCCTTGATGCGCTTGCCCAGGTCCTTCTCGGACAAGGTCTCGACCTCGGCGGCCTGCTGAGCCAGGCGCAAGTCGTCCTTGCCTGACTTGTCGACGATGACCCCGTCGATCATCTCCTTGACCTTCTTGTGGATGCCGCGCGGCACGATGCCGTTGGCTTCATTGAAGGCGATCTGCTTGGCGCGGCGGCGGGCGGTTTCATCAATCGCCTTGCGCATGGAATCGGTGATGCGGTCACCATAAAGAATTGCCCGGCCGTTCACATTGCGGGCCGCGCGACCGATGGTCTGCACCAGGCTGCGCTCGGACCGCAGAAAGCCTTCCTTGTCGGCGTCCAGGATCGCCACGAGGGACACCTCGGGAATGTCCAGGCCCTCGCGCAGCAGGTTGATGCCAACCAGCACGTCGAAGGTGCCCAGCCGCAGGTCACGCAGGATTTCGACCCGCTCCACCGTGTCGATGTCGGAGTGCAGGTAGCGCACCTTCACGCCGTTCTCGGTCAGGTAGTCGGTCAGCTGCTCGGCCATGCGCTTGGTCAGCGTCGTGATCAACACGCGCTCACCCACCTCGGTGGTCAAGCGGATTTCCTGCAGCACGTCATCCACCTGGTGACCGGCCGGGCGCACTTCCACCAGCGGGTCAACCAGGCCGGTCGGACGCACCAGCTGCTCCACCACCTGGCCGGCGTGCGTCTTCTCGTAGTCGGCGGGCGTTGCCGAGACGAACACGCACTGGCGCATCTTGGTCTCGAACTCGGCGAACTTCAGCGGCCGGTTGTCCATCGCGCTCGGCAGGCGGAAACCGTATTCCACAAGCGTCGATTTGCGCGCGCGGTCACCGTTGTACATGCCGCCAAACTGGCCGATCAGCACATGGCTTTCGTCGAGGAACATCAGCGCGTCGCGCGGCATGTAGTCCACCATCGTGGGCGGCGGATCACCCGGAGCCGCACCCGACATGTGGCGCGTGTAGTTCTCGATGCCCTTGCAATGGCCCACCTCCTGCAGCATCTCGATGTCGAAGCGCGTGCGCTGCTCGATGCGCTGGGCTTCCACCAGCTTGCCGTCCTTCACGAACTGGTCGACCCGCTCGCGCAGCTCGGCCTTGATGCTTTCAAGCGCCGTCAGCACGCGTTCACGCGGCGTCACGTAATGGCTCGACGGGTAAATGGTGAAGCGCGGCACTTTCTGGCGCACGCGGCCGGTCAGCGGGTCGAGCAGCGAGAGTGTCTCCACCTCGTCGTCAAACAGCTCCAGGCGCACGGCCAGCTCGGAGTGCTCGGCAGGGAACACGTCGATGGTGTCGCCGCGCACCCGGAACGTGCCGCGCGAAAAGTCGGTTTCGTTGCGGGTGTACTGCATGCGGATGAGTTGCGCGATCACATCGCGCTGCCCCATCTTGTCGCCCACCCGCAGCATGAAGCGCATCTGGGTGTAATCCTCGGGCTTGCCGATGCCGTAGATGGCACTGACCGACGCCACGATGATGGTGTCGCGCCGCTCCAGCACGCTCTTGGTGGCCGAGAGCCGCATCTGTTCGATGTGCTCGTTGATCGCGCTGTCCTTCTCGATGAACAGGTCGCGCTGCGGCACATAGGCCTCGGGCTGGTAGTAGTCGTAGTAGCTGACGAAGTACTCCACGGCGTTCTTCGGAAAGAACTCGCGGAACTCCGAATACAACTGCGCCGCCAGGGTCTTGTTTGGCGCAAACACGATCGCCGGGCGCCCTGCCCTGGCGATGACATTGGCCATCGTGAAGGTCTTGCCCGAGCCCGTCACGCCCAGCAGGGTCTGGTAGGCCAGGCCGTCATCGATGCCCTCGACCAGCTGGTCGATCGCCGTGGGCTGATCACCTGCCGGCGGATAGGGCTGAAACAGCTGGAACGGTGAATCCGGAAAACTCACGAACTGGCCTTCGGCGGGTGCTGCCGCAGCCTCGTCCGTGTCCATCACTGTGAGATCTGACATGGGGTTATCCCTCGCGCCTCGTGGGCAATGCTTAAAATCCGCAGGCTCGGCCGCAATGCGCGCCGGGCGAACCTGACAGCGTAGCGCATCCTAGAGGATCGCGCCGACTGTCTCCCCGACTCGCACCAAGCACACACAGGACTTCCCCATGTCGCTCTTCGCCGCCGTCGAAATGGCCCCGCGTGACCCGATCCTCGGGCTCAACGAACAGTTCAACGCCGACCCCAACCCCGCCAAGGTCAACCTGGGCGTGGGCGTGTACACCGACGAGAACGGCAAGCTGCCGCTGCTGGCCTGCGTCAAGGCTGCCGAAGCCCAGCTGAACGAAGCTGCTCGCGCCCGTGGCTACCTGCCCATCGACGGCATCGCCGCGTATGACAAGGCCGTGCAAGGCCTGGTGTTCGGCGAAAGCAGCCCGCTGCTGGCGGCAGGCCGCGTGGCCACCGTGCAGGCCCTGGGCGGCACCGGCGGCCTGAAGGTCGGCGCGGACTTCCTGAAGAAGCTCAACCCGGGCGCCAAGGTGCTGATCAGCGACCCGAGCTGGGAAAACCACCGCGCGCTGTTCACCAACGCCGGCTTCACGGTGGAAACCTACCCGTACTACGACGCCGACAAGAAGGGCGTGAACTTCGACGCCATGCTGGCCTGCCTGAACGCAGCCGCCGCAGGCACCGTGGTCGTTCTGCACGCCTGCTGCCACAACCCGACCGGCTACGACATCACCGCGGCCCAGTGGGAACAGGTGATCGCCGCCGTCAAGTCGCGCAACCTGGTGGCCTTCCTCGACATGGCCTACCAGGGCTTCGGTGATGGCATCGCCGAAGACGGCGCCGTGATCGGCCAGTTCGTGGCTGCCGGCATCGACTTCTTCGTCTCGACCTCGTTCTCGAAGAGCTTCTCGCTCTACGGTGAGCGCGTCGGCGCCCTAAGCGTGGTCTGCGCCAGCAAGGAAGAAACCACCCGCGTGCTGAGCCAGCTGAAGATCGTCATCCGCACCAACTACTCCAACCCGCCGACGCATGGCGCCCAGGTCGTGGCCACCGTGCTGACGACCCCGGCCCTGCGCGCCCAGTGGGAAGAAGAGCTGGCCGGCATGCGCAACCGCATCAAGGCGATGCGCACGGCCCTGGTCGAGCGCCTGAAGCAAGCTGGCGTGACCAGCGACGTGAGCTTCATCACCACCCAGCGCGGCATGTTCAGCTATTCGGGTCTCAGCAAGCCCCAGATGGAGCGTCTGCGCAGCGAGTTCGGCGTGTACGGGGTTGATTCCGGCCGCATCTGCGTCGCCGCCTTGAACGAGAAGAACATCGGTTACGTGACCGAATCCATCGCCAAGGTGATGTGATGGCCCAGCCGGGCGGCGGCTGCGCTGGTCGCAGCCATCGCCCGGCCGAAGTTCTCAGGGTTGATGCTGTCAGCAGTCTCACGTACACCACAAAGTCATGTTGCAGTGCACAATGGCTGAAATCGTGTCAGCGCGTGATCAGCTTTTCAGGTGCATCATCGAACTGACTTGACCCCCGTCAAGCCCTTTCCGGAGTCTTCGCCATGCTGTATCAGCTCTATGAAACCCAACGCGCCCTGATGGCGCCGTTTTCCGAGTTCGCCAGCGCCACGGCCAAGCTGTACAGCCACCCGCTGTCGCCGTTCACGCACACCCCGATGGCCCAGCGCGTCTCCGCCGGCCTGGACCTGATGCACCGTCTGGCGAAGGACTACGAAAAACCGGAGTTCGGCATCAAGACCGTGCCGGTCAACGGCGTGAACGTGGCTGTTCAAGAGCAGGTCGCGATCGAGAAGCCCTTCTGCCGCCTGATCCGCTTCAAGCGTTTCACCGATGAAACCGAAGCCCTGGCCGACATGAAGAGCCAGCCGACCGTGCTGCTGGTCGCCCCGCTGTCGGGCCACCACTCCACGCTGCTGCGCGACACCGTGCGCATGCTGCTGCAGGACCACAAGGTCTACATCACCGACTGGACCGACGCACGCATGGTGCCGGAAGAGGTGGGTGCCTTCCACCTGAACGACTACGTGACCTATGTGCAGGAATTCATCCGGCACATCGGCCCGGAAGTGAACGTCATCTCGGTGTGCCAGCCGACGGTGCCGGTGCTGGCCGCCATTTCGGTGATGGCCACGCACGGCGAGTTCACGCCCCGCACGATGACGATGATGGGCGGCCCGATCGACGCCCGCAAGTCGCCGACCGCGGTGAACAACCTGGCGATGAACAAGAGCTACGAGTGGTTCGAGAACAACGTCATCTACCGTGTTCCGCAGAACTTCCCGGGCGCTGGCCGCACCGTGTATCCGGGCTTCCTGCAGCACACCGGCTTCGTGGCGATGAACCCCGACCGCCACATGACGTCGCACTACGACTACTTCCTGGACCTGGTGCGCGGTGACGACGACAGCGTCGACTCCCATCGCCAGTTCTACGACGAGTACAACGCCGTGCTCGACATGCCGTCCGAGTACTACCTCGAAACCATCAAGGCGGTGTTCCAGGACTTCGCGCTGGTCAACCGCACCTGGGACGTGAACGGCACCATCGTGGCGCCGGAAGACATCACCACCACGGCGCTGCTGACGGTGGAAGGCGAACTCGACGACATCTCTGGCGCCGGCCAGACACGCGCGGCGCACGGCCTGTGCACCGGCATTCCGAAGGAGCGCCAGTTCCATTACGACGTGGTCGGCGCCGGCCACTACGGCATCTTCTCGGGCCGTCGCTGGCGCGAGAAGGTGTACCCGGAAATCCGCGAGTTCATCCGCACCTACAACACCGACGAGCAGAAGATGGACCTCGGTGGCAAGGCGCCTGCCGTTGCCGTGAAGGCGGCCCCGCGCAAGGCTGCGCCCCGCAAGGCCGCTGCCCGCAAGACCGTCAAGTCTTGATGGACTAGCCCGCCGGCCCCTGCGCCGGCGGGATAATCAGGGCGTGACTGTTTCCGCCCCCTTCCCCCTGCCGCCCGAAGCTCCCCTGCCGGAGCTGACCCTGACCCCTGAAACGGCCGCCCTGGCCGCTCGGCTGGACGCGGCACTGCCCCAGACCCAGTGCACCCGCTGCGGCTACCCTGATTGCCAGGGCTATGCCCGCGCCATGGCGGCCGGCGCTGCCCCGATCAACCAGTGCCCACCCGGCGGCGCTGAAGGCATTCGCAGGCTGTCTGCATTGACCGGCCGCCCCGTCATTCCGCTCAACCCGGTGAATGGCCGTGAGGCGCCGCGTGCGGTGGCCGTGATCGACGAAAGCTGGTGCATCGGCTGCACCTTGTGCATCAAGGCCTGCCCGGTGGACACCATCGTCGGCGCGTCCAAGCTGATGCACACCGTGATCGAGGCCGACTGCACCGGCTGCGAGCTGTGCGTGCCCGCCTGCCCGGTCGATTGCATCAGCATGGTTTCGGTCACCGGTGAGGCCACCGGCTGGAACGCCTGGAGCCCGCTGCGCGCCGACGCCGCCCGCGAGCGTTACGCCTTCCACCGCATGCGCATTGAGCGCGACAAGCGCGACAACGATGAGCGCCTGGCTGCCAAGGCGGCGCACAAGCTGGCCGACCTGGAAAACCAGACCCTGCACACCGACCCGGCCATCATCGAGCGCAAGCGCGCGGTGATCGAAGCCGCCCTGCAGCGCGCCCGCGCCCAGCGCTCTGGCGCCGAGCCTGACGACGAGGTGGGCCAATGAAAGCCGCGGCCATCGAGCACTTCTTCGCCACCTTGCAAGCGGCCAACCCGCACCCGGAAACCGAGCTGCAGTTCACCAATGTGTTCGAACTGCTGGCCGCCGTGCTGCTGTCGGCACAGGCCACCGACGTGAGCGTCAACAAGGCCACCCGCGCCCTGTTCGCCCGTGCGCCCACACCAGAGAAGATGCTGGCGCTGGGTGTGGGCCAGGTGGAGCAGCACATCAAGACCATCGGCCTGTTCCGCACCAAGGCCAAGAACCTGGTGGCCACCTGCCAGATCCTGGTCGAGCAGCATGGCGGGCGCGTGCCGAATACCCGCGAGGCGCTGGAAGCCCTGCCCGGCGTTGGCCGCAAAACCGCGAATGTGGTGCTGAACGTGGCCTTCGGTGAGCCCACCATGGCCGTGGACACCCACATTTTCCGGGTCGGCAACCGCACCGGGCTGGCCCCAGGCAAGAACGTGGTCGAGGTGGAGCAGCAACTGCTCAAGCGCATCCCGAAGGCCTACATGGTGGATGCGCATCACTGGCTGATCCTGCACGGCCGCTACATCTGCCAGGCGCGCCAGCCGCGTTGCGCGGCCTGCCAGGTCAGCGCCTGGTGCGACTTCAAGCCGAAGACCAGCACCATCTGAGACTGGCCCCGGCCGGCAGGCCACCCACTCTCCATCCAGATCGCAGCACAAAACTGCGCTGCACCGGCCCTGCTTTTCGGGGCTTCGCAACCAAACGTGACGCCAACAATGGCCTCATGTTGCAAGCACTCCTGTCCGATGAAGCTCACATGAGCTCATCCCGCCTGATCCGCCGCCTCCTGCAAGGCCGTGGTCACAGCAGTGCCTTGCCTTCCCGCATTGATGTGCAGCCCCCAGCCCCCTGGCACGCCCCCGACTCGGTCTGGCGCAGTGTCTGGAACTGGCTGCACCACGACAAGCCGTCCTCGCCGAAGTCCCTGCGCACGCTGGATCTCGCCCGCGACGACTTCTGCAGCGCCCTCGAAGGACTGCCCTTCGACGACGCCATGGACCTGCGCCAGCGCGGGGCCCATGCACGCTCGCTGCGCGAGTTGTGGCATCTGCGCGCCGACCTCTACAACGTGGTGGCTCGCCACCGCAGCCAATCAGAAGCTGACCGCCGCCTGCAGGCGATCAACCGTCATTTTCCCCGCCGCGCCTCGGGCAACACGCCCACATCGCAGGACCTACGCCATGGATAAGCTGTCATTCCTCGCCGCCCCCCTGTCCGACGTCGACGCCGACATCGCCCAGATTGACCCAACCGCCGACTGGGCCGACAGCAGCCCCCATGGCGAACCGCAAGATCGCGCAGCGCGCCTGGCCGCACGTCGCGCCTTCGTCGACATGAAGCTGCTGTTCATGCGTGCAGTGGCTGATCTCGCCGGACCCAAAGGCCTGTGGCTGCAGCACCAGGTGCGGCAGGCCAACGACCCGAACGACCTGTGGGTGCTGCGTGGCGCACTGCTGGTGGCCCTGCATCAGCGCAGTGATCTCGCGGCCCGCAAGATGCGCGGCGAGATCTATCGCCAGCTCGACAGCGTCTTCCCGGACAGCCTGAGCGCAGGCCCGAGTTCGATGCCGCCGGTGCCCGAACCCTGGGCGCTGCCGGAATACCTGCAACCACAAGCTCGACTGCGTCGCTGAAAACCGTTCCGCCCGGTGCAAAATCCGGGTGTGAACATCATCATCCTCGACGACTATCAGGACGCGGTCCGCAAACTGCCCAGCGCGTCCAAGCTGAACGACCTCAACGCCAAGGTCTTCACCAACACGGTCAAGGGACTCGGACAACTGTCCGTGCGTCTTCGAGACGCCGAGGTGTTGGTCGCCATCCGCGAGCGCACCCACTTCAACCGGCAACTGCTGGAAAAGCTGCCCAAGCTGCGGCTCATCGCCCAGACAGGCCGCGTCGGCAACCACATCGACATTGACGCCTGCACAAGGCTCGGCATCGCCGTGGCCGAAGGCGTCGGATCACCCAATGCGCCAGCCGAGCTGACCTGGGCCCTGATCATGGCCGCCATGCGCCGCCTGCCGCAGTACATCGGCAACCTCAAGCACGGGGCCTGGCAGCAGTCGGGTCTGAAATCACAGTCGATGCCGCCCAACTTCGGCATTGGCATGCAGCTGCGCGGCAAGGTGCTGGGCATCTGGGGCTACGGCAAGATCGGCGCCATCGTCGCCGGCTACGGCAAGGCCTTCGGCATGGATGTGCGGGTGTGGGCCAGCGCGCCTTCACGCGCACGCGCCCTGGCCGATGGTTATTGCGTGTTCGAGAGCCGCGAAGAGCTGTTCACCCAGAGCGATGTGCTGAGTGTGCACCTGCGACTGGCCGATCACACCCGCCACCTGGTCACCCACGGCGATCTGTCGAGCATGAAGCCGACGGCCCTCTTCGTGAACACCTCGCGGGCCGAGCTGGTGGAAGACGCGGCCCTGGTCTCGGCGCTCAACCGCGGCCGGCCCGGCATGGCCGCGGTCGACGTGTTCGAGACCGAGCCGATCCTGCAGGGCCACCCCCTGCTGCGCCTGGAGAACGCCGTCTGCACGCCGCACATCGGCTACGTTGAGCAGGACAGCTACGAGATGTACTTCGGCGCGGCCTTCGACAACGTCGTGAATTTCGTCAACGGTACACCGACGAACATCGTCAACCCCGAAGCGCTGAAAGTGCTGCGGTGAGCCTGATCGCGGAGGCGCCCGCCGGCGCTCCGCCAGGGGCCGCCCGAGCCCTGCTGCTCGGCAATTTCGCCATCGGCTGCGGGGTGATGGTGGTGGCGGGCTCGCTCAACGACCTCACCCGCTCCCTTCAGGTCAGTGTGGCGGTGGCCGGCCAGCTGATAACCGCGGCCGCGCTGGCGATGTCGCTCGGCGCCCCGCTCTTGGCAGCCCTGCTGGCCGGGTTCGATCGGCGCAGGCTGTTGACCTTCGCCCTGCTCTGGTACGCCGTGGGGCATGCCATCAGCGCGCTGTCACCCGATTACGCCTGGCTGCTGCCGGTGCGGGCACTGACCATGCTGGCCGCCGCAGTGTTCACCCCGCAAGCCGCCGCCGCCATTGCCTGGCTGGCACCGCCGGCGGCGCGCGGCAAGGCCATCACCTACATCTTCCTGGGCTGGTCCGTGGCGTCGGTGTTCGGCATGCCGCTGCACAGCTTCATCGGTGAAGCGCTGGGCTGGCGCTATGCCTTCGCGCTGGTCAGCGCGCTCGCGCTGGCGGGTGCCTGGGCCGTCTGGCGTTCGGTGCCCGACGACATTCGCCCACCGCCCTTGCGGCTGGCCCAGTGGCGCGAGGTGCTGACCCACCCGGTGCTGATGGCCATGGTGGCGGTCACCGCCCTGTCGGGCTCGGGTCAGTTCACGCTTTTCGCCTATTTCGCGCCGATCTACCGCCAGGCCCTGGGCGCCACGCCGGTCGAGGTCAGCCTGCTGTTTTTCTGGTTCGGCGGCTTTGGCCTGCTGGGCAATGTGCTGCTGAGTCACCATGTTGATCGCTTTGGCGCCGGCCGTGCGGTGAACTGGCTGCTGGGCTTGATGGCGGTGTCGATCCTCTTCTGGCCGTTGGCCACCAGCGTCTGGATCATGCCGCTGGTGCTGCTGCCTTGGGCCTTCGCGGGCTTCGCCTCGAACTCGGCGCAGCAAGCCCGGCTGGGCAGCACGGCACCAGAACTGGCCCCGGCGCTGATGGCGCTCAACACCTCGGCCATCTACCTTGGCCAGGCCCTGGGGGCCGGCGGCGGCGGTGCCATGGTGGCCGCCAACCAGGCGCTGGGGCAGTCGCCTTATGCGGGCCTGCACTGGCCCGCGCTAGGCTGGATGCTGCTGGCGATTGCCCTGAGCTTGTGGGTGTCCCGGCAAGTGCGGCGCCAACGCGCAGCAGCCCACGAACAGCAGCCATGAACGCCGACCTGACGAAGCCCGCCCCCCGCTCCACCTTCGAGCTGTTCAAGGCCTTCACCCGCCTGGCCTTGATGGGCTTCGGCGGCGTGCTGCCGATTGCCCAGCGGGAACTGGTTGATCGCCTGCGTTGGCTGAGCCGTGAGGAGTTTGCCGAGCTCTTGTCGGTCGGCCAGGTGCTGCCCGGCCCCAACGTGGTGAATCTGTCCTTGATGGTGGGGGACCGGTTCTTCGGCCTGCGCGGTGCCCTGGCCGCAGTGGGTGGCATGTTGCTGATGCCTACCCTGCTGGTGCTGGTGCTGGCAGCGGCCTACCGCGGCCTCGCTGACGTGCCGGCCGTGGCGGGCGCCGTGCGCGGCATGGGCGCCGTCTCCGCCGGCCTGATCCTCGCCATGGGCTTGAAGCTGCTGCCGACGCTGACCCGCAACCCGCTCGGCCGGGTGCTGTGGGCGCCGCTGGCGCTGGTGGCCGCGCTGGGCGTAGGAGCCTTCCGCTGGCCGCTGATCACCGTGATCGCCGGCCTCGGCGGCTTGTCGTGGCTGCTGGCGTGGTGGCGACTTGGCGCATCCAGCAGCAAGGACCCGGCATGAACTGGGACGTGCTGTGGACGCTGTTCACCGACTGCCTGGCCATGTCGTTGCTGGCCATCGGCGGCGCCGTGGCCACGGTGCCGGAGCTGGAGCGTCGTGTCGTTCAGGCCCACCAGTGGCTGAGCAGTGCCGATTTCACCGCCTCCGTGGCGCTGGCCCAGGCCGCGCCGGGGCCGAACCTGCTGTTTGTCGCGGTGATTGGCTTCAACGTGCTCGGGCTGGCGGGCGCGGCAGCGGCCATGGCCGGCATGCTGCTGCCCAGTACGGTACTCACGCTGATGGTCACGCGCTGGGGCGCGCGGCGTCGCCAGAGCCGCACCGTGCAAGCCTTCGTGGCCGGCATGGCGCCGGTCACGCTGGGCCTGGTGGTGGCCAGCGGGTGGTTGCTGGCGCAGCCGGTCCGGGGCTCAGCCCTCGGGCTGGCGCTGGTGGCCGGCACGGTGCTGCTCACCTGGCGCACCCGCCTTCACCCCTTGTGGCTCATTCTGGCCGGCGCCGTTCTGGGGGCGCTGGGCCTGGTCTGACGGAACGCGTCAGTTCGGGTTCTCGAAGAACACGTAGTGCGTGTAGTCGCCGATCTCGAAGTAGACGCGCTTCTCGCCCGAATCCGCCTCGCCATTCATGTTGGCGTCCAGCACGCCGTAGCCGAAGCGGTAATGGCGCGGCAGGTTGTCGTCGGTGCCGAGTGCGGTCGAGAGCTTGTCGATCTTCAGGAAGCGCTTGACCACCTTGTCGCCGGCATAGACCTCCAGCACGCCGTTGGTGCCGGTCCAGTTCTGGATCTCGCGCTTGAGCTGGTTCTGCTTTTCCTGTGTGCAGGCAGCCAAAGCCACGGTGGCGACCAGCGCCAGCAAAGTCATCGTGCGCGTCACAGGGTGTCCTCGTCCTTGGTACCGAAGATCTTGTCGCCGGCATCGCCCAGGCCCGGGATGATGTAGCCCTGCTCGTTCAGGTGGCTGTCGATCGAGGCCGTCCAGCAACGCACATCCGGGTGGGCCTTGTCGAGGGCGGCAATGCCTTCAGGGGCGGCCACCAGCACGAGCGCGCGGATGTCCTTGCAGCCCCGGCGCTTGAGCAGATCGATGGTGGCGATCATCGAGCCAGCCGTGGCCAGCATGGGGTCGATGATGAGCGCGGTGCGCTGATCGAGGTGCGGCACGAACTTCTCGAAGTAGTTCACCGGCTGCAGAGTTTCGTGGTCACGGGCCAGGCCCACCACGCTGACCTTGGCGTTGGGCACCATGTCGAGCACGCCGTCCAGCATGCCCAGGCCTGCACGCAGGATGGGCACCACGGTGACCTTGCGACCCGCGATCTGCTCGATCTTGGTCGGGCCGCTCCAGCAGTCGATCGTCACTTCGGCCAGCGGGAAATCCGCCGTGGCTTCATAGGCCAGCAAGCGCGCCAGCTCGCCCGTCAGTTCACGGAACTTCTTGGTCGAGATATCGGTTTCGCGCAGCAGGCCCACCTTGTGGCGGACCAAGGGATGTGAAACGGCAAATACAGGCATCGGGGGGCACTCAAATCAGAATGCCCGAGTGTAGCGACCGAACGTGGCCGCTTGCCGCCCTTCAGCCCTTCGGCACGCGCTGGCGCAGCGCCTCATACAGGCACACACCCGCCGCCACCGACACGTTCAGGCTTTCCACCGCGCCAGCCATCGGAATGCTGATCAGCTCATCGCAGGTCTTGCGGGTGAGCTGGCGCATGCCGGCACCTTCGGCGCCCAGCACCAGGGCCACGGGGCCGCTCAGGTCGACGTCGTACAGCGTCTGCTCGGCATCGTCGCTGGTGCCGATGATGCGGATGCCACGCTCCTTCATCTCGCTCAAAGAGCGGGCGAGGTTCGTCACCATCAGGTAGGGCACGGTTTCCGCAGCGCCCGAGGCCACCTTGGCCACCGTGGCGTTCAAGCCCACCGCGTGGTCCTTCGGGGCCACCACGGCATGCGCACCGGCGCCATCGGCCACCCGCAGGCAGGCACCCAGGTTGTGGGGGTCGGTCACGCCGTCCAGCACCAGCACCAGCGGCGCGATCTGGCGGGCTTCAACGCCTTCAAGCAGTTCGTCCAGCGAATGGTGCTGCTTCAGCGCATTCACGCGGGCCACCACGCCCTGGTGACGCGGGCCACCCGAGAGCTTGCCCAGGCGCTCGTCATCGCTGTCGATGATCTTCATGCCGGCATCCCGGGCGCGCTCGGCAAACTGCCGCATGCGGGCGTCGCGGCGCGTGGCGTCGATGTGGATCTCGATGATGGATTCCGGCGCGGTTTTCAGGCGGACGGTGACGGCGTGGAAGCCGTAAAGAACTCGGGTGGACATGCGTGAAGGCCCTGGGCGGGGCAGGCAGACGGGCCACTGCACATGCAGTCGCCAACCCGCAAGCCTACCACTGGCGCCCCGGCGGCGGCCACCATCCAGCCAGGCACCAGCTCAGCCGCGCAGCTGCACCCACACGGTCAGCGCACCGATCAGCAAGGGCTGATGAACCATGTAGATGCTGAGCGACCAGCGCCCCACCACGGCCAGACGCTGCCCCAGGCGAGCCCAAGGCACCGGCGCGGTCAGCCAGGAACGACGGTGCGCCAGCAGCCACAGCCCCAGCGCCAGCCCCCACAGCACCGGTGCCAGCCAGGGCAAAACGGGCACATAGTCTTGGGTGAAGGGCAGCCGGGTGACGAGCCCTGTCCAGTTGCCCCACCGGCCATTGAACACCTCGCTGGCAGCGAAGCGTGGCGCCATCAGGGCAAGCGCCCCAGTACCCCAGAGCAGCGCCTGCATCTGCCAACTCCCGCCCGCCCAGCGGCGCAGCAAGGGCGGCACCAGCACACGCAGCAATAGCAGCATCACCGCAAGACCGTGCAGCACGCCGAAGCTGATCCAGCTCTCCGGAAACATGAACGCTGATCCGGCAGACACCAGCACCGCACAACCAGCCACCTGGCCCCAGCGGCGCCAGAAGCGCGACCAACCCAGGCCCGCCGACAAGGCCACCGCCTGCGACAGGCCGGCACACACCATGAACAGGCTGACGATGGCGGTGCGCTGCATCGTCCAGAAGGGATCAGACAGGAACCGCTGCGGCGGCGTCATCAGGCGGAAATGGTTCAGGTCGAAGCAGAAATGGAAAACCACCATCCACACCACCGCGACCGCGCGGAGCGCATCGAGGCGATCAAACCGGTCTTGGGGGCGCGCAGCCACAGCGGTGCGCAACTTGGTTTCAATGCGTGTCACCTTCTCAGGTTAGCGCATGAAGCGGCGCGTGCCGGTGTCAGAATCTTTTCAAAACAAAGGGCCCATCGGCCGAGGGAGCGTCACTTGTCATCACATCACTGCTTGATCAACGCGGGCTGCACGGGCTCAGCGCAAAACCGGACAACCGCCTTCAAGGCCCGCCTGCTGCTGGCCCTGGGCCTGCTGACGGCCTCACTGGCCTGGGCCGCACCGGCCGAAGCGCCCAACCCCGAAGCGGCCTGGGACGAGGCCCGCAAAGCCGCGAAGGCCGGCCCGGTTGAGCTGCCGATGGCCAAGCAGGCGGTGCTGAAGTTGCCCGCCGACCATGTGTTCATTCCGCAACCGCAGGCCACGAAGCTGCTGCAGGCGATGGGCAACCCGGGTGAAGACCCGCGCCTGCAGGGCGTGATCTTCCCGACCGGCGACCAAGGCTGGATGATGACGGTGCGCTTCGAGTCGTCGGGCTACATCAAGGACGACGACGCCAAGGAGTGGAACGCCGACGACCTGCTGAAAAGCTACCGGGAAGGCACCGAGGCGCAGAACGAGGAGCGCAGCAAGCTCGGCATGAAGCCGCTGGAAATCATCGGCTGGGCCGAGCGCCCGGCCTACGAAGCAGCCACGCACCGGCTGGTGTGGGCGATGGTCTCGCGCGAGAAGGGTGATGTCGGCTCCGAGCAGGGCGTGAACTACAACACCTACCTGCTGGGCCGCGAGGGCTACTTCAGCATGAACCTGGTGACCGAGCTGAAGAACCTGCCGGCCCACAAGCCCCAGGGCCAGGCAATGTTGACGGCCCTGGCCTTCGATGAGGGCAAGCGTTACGCCGACTTCAACGCCAACACCGACCGCGTGGCCGAATACGGCCTGGCCGCGCTGGTGCTGGGTGTGGGCGCGAAGAAGCTGGGCCTGCTGGCCGTGGCCGGTGCCTTCATCGCCAAGTTCGCGAAGGTGCTGCTGCTGGGCGCGGTGGGCCTGGGTGCGGTGGCCAAGCGCTGGTTCGGCCGCGACAAGGCCTGATCAGGAAGCGCCGACATGATCAAGTTGTTGATGCTGCTGTTGTCGGGCGCCAAGCTCGGCAAGCTGGCCGTGAGTGGCGGCAGCATGCTACTGGCCCTCGGCGTGTACGCGTGGGTGTACGGCTGGAAGTACGCGGCGGGCTTTGTGTGCCTGCTGCTGGTCCACGAGATGGGCCACTTCTGGGCGGCGCGGCAGCGGGGCCTGAACGTGGGTCTGCCCACCTTCATCCCGTTCCTCGGCGCCTGGGCGGAGCTGAAAGACCTGCCCCACGACGCAGAAGCCGAAGCCTGGGTGGGCCTGGGCGGGCCTCTGCTGGGCACCCTGGGCGCCCTGCTCTGCTATTTCGCGGCGCGGGACACCCAGGCCAACTGGCTGCTGGCCGTGTCATACGCGGGCTTTTTCATCAACCTGTTCAACCTGATCCCGGTGATGCCGCTCGATGGTGCTCGCATCACCGCCGTGCTGTCGCCCCGCATCTGGCTGCTGGGGGCGCCGATCCTGCTGGGCCTGTTCTGGTGGCGGCCCAGCCCGTCGCTGCTGCTGGTCAGCCTGCTGGCGGCACCGCAGGTATGGCGCGCGCTGAAGTGGCGCAGCGACAGCGACGAGGCCCGCACCTACTACGCGGTGTCCGCTGCTACCAAGGCAGAGTACGCGCTGATCTACCTCGCACTGCTCGGCTTCCTGGCCGTGATGACGCACGACGTGCATGAAATGCTCAGCGGCACGATGTCGCCCAGGTGACGCCCGGGCGCCCCGGTTGGCAAGCGGCGCCGCTGCTTCCTATCGGGGCATGCCCGTAGCCCCCGGCAATTGACGTGAACGTCAACCTGCCGCCCAATGAGCCACCATGCCTGATACGACTTTGCCCCGCCGCAGCGCGGAAGAACAGCAGCGACTCGACGCCGCGTTGACGGACTTGTTCGAACACAAGATCACCTTCAACCAGACGCTGGGCATGCGCATCAAGACGCTCGCCCTGCCCGCCCCCACCTGCCGCTTCGACATGCGCCCGGAACTGGTGGGCCACTACGTGTACGGGCGTCTGCATGGCGGCGTCATCTCTTCCGTGCTCGACGCCATGGGCGGCCTGGCCCTGATGGTGGCCATCGGCGAGAAGCACGCGGACGAAGCCACGCCGCAGATCCTGCACCGCTTCGCCCGGATGGGCACGATCGACCTGCGGGTCGATTTCCTGCGCCAGGGCATCGGCACGCACTTCTTCGCCAGCGCCGAGGTCACCCGCCTCGGTGGCCGCGTGGGCTCGACCCAGATGCGGATGACCACTGCTGACGGCACCTTGATTGCCACCGCCGCTGCGGCCTACATGGTCAGCTGACTGCGGGTAGATACCGAGGGGCCAGCGTCGCGGCGGTGACGCCATGGCCGCCCCCGTGCGGCGAAGATGCGGGCAGACCGAAGGAGACTGCCATGCCCCAAGCACACATCGCTGACGCCACTTCTGCCAACACGGCGGCCAACACGGCGGCCCACACCACCGACGCCACCCACCACTACCGCATCTGCCCGCTCTGCGAGGCCTGCTGCGGGCTGGATGTGGAAGTGAGCAGTGGCCGGATCGTGCGCATCAAGGGGGCGGAGCAGGACGTCTTCAGCCAGGGCTACATCTGCCCCAAGGGCTATGCCCTGAAAGACCTGCACGAAGACCCCGACCGCCTGCGCCAGCCCATGGTCAAGCGCAACGGTCAGCATGTGCCGGTGAGCTGGGAAGAAGCCTTCGAGGAGATCGAGCGTCGCCTGCCACCGCTGCTGGATGAACACGGGCGCGACAGCGTGGCCATCAGCCTGGGCAACCCGAACGTGCACAAGATGGGCCTGCTGCTGTATACGCCGCGGCTCATCAAGGCGCTGGGCACGAAGAACGTGGTGTCGGCCTCCACGCTCGACCAGATGCCCAAGCAGTTGTCGAGCGGGCTGATGTTTGGCCACTGGCTGAGCATCCCGGTGCCCGACATCGAGCGCTGCGACTTCCTGCTGATGCTCGGCGCCAACCCGATGGCCAGCAACGGCAGCCTCTGGACGGTGCCCGACTTCCGCGGCAAGGCCAAGGCGCTGCGCGCCCGTGGCGGCCGCCTGGTGGTGATTGACCCGCGCCGCACAGAAACCGCCGAGGTGGCCGATGCGCACCACTTCATCCGCCCGGGCACCGACGCGCAACTGCTGGCAGCGATGGTGCACACCTTGTTCGACGAGCAACTCGTGAAGCTCGGTGCACTCACCGACTGGGTGAACGGCGTTGAGGAGGTCCGCGCCGCCGTCGCCCCGTTCAGCCCCGAGGCCGTTGCCAAGCACTGCGCAGTGCCGGCCGCTGACATCCGGCAGCTGGCACGGGATCTGGCTGCTGCTGAGCGCGGTTGCGTGTATGGCCGCATCGGCACCTGCACCCAGCGGTTCGGCACGCTGGCCAGCTGGCTGATCGATGTGCTGAATGTTCTGACCGGGCATCTGGACCAACCAGGCGGCGCCATGTTCCCCCGCCCGGCTGCGTTCGCCGCCAACACGCTGGGTGCGGCCGGCAAAGGCCGTGGCGTGGTGATGGGCCGACACGCCAGCCGCGTGAGTGGCGCGCCCGAGGTGTATGGCGAGCTGCCGGCCACGGTGCTGGCCGAGGAAATCGAAACCGCCGGGCCGGGCCAGGTGCGCGCGCTCATCACGGTGGCCAGCAACCCGGTGCTCAGTGCGCCGGGCAGCACGCGGCTGGATGCGGCGCTGGGCCAGCTCGACTTCATGGTCAGCGTCGACATCTACCTGAACGAAACCACGCGGCATGCCGACGTCATCCTGCCGGGGTCGTCGCCGCTGGAGGACGGACATTACGACGTGGCCTTCCCGGCGCTGTCGCACCGCAACCATGCGCGCTATTCACCGCCGGTGCTGGCCCGCACGCATGGTCAGATGCCAGAGTGGCAGATCCTGCTGAAGCTGGGCGCCATTGCCCGCGGCCTGGGCGCGGCGGCCGACCCGCTGGCCCTGGACGGCGAGCACCTGAAAGCCGACCTCGACAAGCTGGCCGGTGCCCACGCGCCGGCCTTGCTGGCGGCCCTGGGCACGCAAGCCGGGCCGGAGCGCTGGCTGGACCTGGCCCTGCGCAGCGGCCCGTATGGCGATGCATTCGGCCGCCAACCCGGCGGGCTGACGCTGGCCAAGGTGGCGGCAGCACCGGGCGGGGTTGACCTTGGCGCGCTGCAGCCCCGGGTGCCTGAAGTGCTGCGCACGCCCAGCGGCCGCATCGAGCTGGCGCCGGCGCCCTGCCTGGCCGACCTGGTGCTGGCCGCGGAGGCCATCAACACGGCCGCCCGCACGGCCGACCACACAGCGCCCGACATCGCCAAGCCAGGCCGTTTCAGCCTGATCGGCCGCCGCGAAGTGCGCAGCAACAACAGCTGGATGCACAACCTGCCCACGCTTGCCAAGGGCCCGTTCCGCTGCACGTTGCTGATGCATCCGAGCGACGCGGAAAAACTGGGTGCGGCTGACGGACAAGTGGTGCGCATCCGCCTGGCGGGCCATGCCGAGCGTCGGGATATCGAGGTGCCCGTGGCCTTCAGCGAGGCCATGATGCCCGGCGTCGTCAGCTTGCCTCACGGCTGGGGCCACAACCTGCCCGGCACGCAGATGCAGGTGGCGGCAGAGCGCCCCGGCGCCAACCTGAATGCGGTGCTCGACGAAGCGCTGCGTGACCCCCTCTCGGGCAACGCCGTGCTCTCGGGCGTGGCGGTCGACATCACCGTGCTCGGCACGGCCGCCGTGGCCTGACGACGCAGCACCGTCGCACAACCCCACGCCCCGCAGGTCCCTCCGCCGACACCCTTGCGTTAGGATCAGCCGGGTGTGGCGGGCTTTCAACCCGCCGCTTTCACCCCCCGGGCTGCGGCCCGAACCGGAGTTGATCGATGCACGTTGTCTGCTGCGCTGAACTGCGCGCCCACCTCGGCGCGGCCCTCACCGGTGCCCACGCCTGTGCCTCAGCCAGCTGACGACGACCTGGAGGAGCGCGTTCAGCGCGAAGCGCTGTTCATGGTGCTGTCGCACGCCCCCAGCAGCGTGCCGCTGTTGTGGCTGGCCGTGGGGGTGCTGCTGCTCTACACCGTCCACCTGCCGGCGCTCTGGCCCGTCAGCATGCTGCTGGCGGGCATGGCCGTGGTGAGCGGCCTGTGGCGGCTGCGCATTCACTGGCAGGCGCGCCGCAGCGGTTTGCGCACCCGCAGCCTGCGCCTGGCCGCCATGCGGCAGGTGCGGGCCAACGCCATGCTGGCAGGGCTGCTGTGGCTGATCTCCACCCTGGCACTGTTTCCGGGCCTCGATCTGGAGGGGCGCGAGTTTCACATCATCCTGCTGGCGGGCACCGCTGCCATCACCAGCTTCTACATGGCCCTGATCGGGCGCTGCGCCGAGGTGCTGATCTGCGCCATGCTGCTGCCCTTGACGGGCATGCTGGCGCTGCACCCGGACCTGCGCTCGTGGCCGCTGGCCACGATGACGCTGGCCTTCTGCGCGGCCTTGCTGCGCAACGTCGGCTCGATGCGGCAAACCACCCTGGCTGCACTGCGCCTGAAGCACGAAGCGGAAGCCAACGCCGAGCAGCTGCGCCAGGCCATGCAGGCCGCGCAGGCCGGGGCGCAGGCCAAGGCCCGCTTTCTGGCCACGATGAGCCACGAGATCCGCACCCCGATGAACGGCGTGCTCGGCGCGCTGGACTTGCTGAATGAGGGCACGTTGTCGCCGTCGCAGCGGCATTTGCTGGATGTGGCGCGCAGCTCCGGCCAGGGCCTGCTGGCGGTGCTGAACGACACGCTCGACTTCTCGAAGATCGATGCTGGCCACGTCGATCTGCGTGCAGACCCGGTGTCGCTGCAAGCCCTGGTCATCGAGGTGCATGCCTTGTTCGCGGCCAGTGCCAGCGCGCGACAACTCAGCTTCCGGGCCGAGTTGGACCCCGCCCTGCCCGCCCAGGTGCTGGCCGACGCCCAGCGCCTGAAGCAGGTGCTCATCAACCTGGTCGCCAACGCCGTCAAGTTCACCCAGCGAGGGGAAGTGTGCGTGGCCGTCAAGGTACTGCCTTCCGTGCCTGCCGCTGATGCGCCTGTTGCCCCGGGAGGCTCACAGGCCTTGACCGTGCTGTTTGCGGTGACAGACACCGGCATCGGCATCGCGGCTGACCGCATCGACCAGCTCTTCACGCCGTTCCAGCAGATCGACCAGGGGCCGCAACGCAGCTTCGGCGGCAGCGGGCTCGGGCTGGCGATTTCTCATCGGCTGGTGGAGCGCATGGGCAGCCACATTGCCGTGAACAGCACGATCGGCGTGGGCAGCCGCTTCAGCTTCCACTTGATCCTTCCGGTTTGCCCTGCGACAGCAACGGCCGATGTGATTGCGGAAACCGCCGCCGCGCCCGAGAGCCTGCGCGGCAGCGTGCTGCTGGCAGAAGACAACTCGGTCAACAGCCTGATCGCGGTAGCCATGCTGCGCTCGCTGGGCTTGACCGTGACACAGGTGGCTGACGGTGCAGACGCGCTGGCGGCGCTGGCGCAGGAACGGCCTGACCTGGTGTTGATGGATGGACAGATGCCCGTGATGGACGGCTACGCGGCCACCCGCCGCTGGCGCGCCCTGGAAGCACAGCAAGCTGGCCTGCCGCGATTGCCGGTGATCGCCCTGACGGCCAACGCGCTGCCCGAAGACCACCTCGCCGCGCGCGAGGCGGGCATGGACGACCTGCTCGCCAAGCCCTACACGCGAGAGCAACTGGCCCGCATGCTGGCCCGCTGGCTGCCGCCTGCTTGAAGTTGGCTCAGCCCAGCAACGCCCCGGCCTGCTGCCAGGTGTGTCGCAGCCAGTCTTCCGCCGGCATGGCCTGGGCCAGGCCGGCAGACTGGCCCGCCCAGGCCTGCATGCGGTGCACATCGCCGGCCGACGTGGCATCGGCACGCATCGCCGTCGTCAAGCCGCGCTGGCGTGGATAAGGCGCGGGTTCAGGCGCCTCCGGCGCTGCAGCGGCGCGCACATAGTCGGTGGCCAGCGCGCGCCCCCAGCGCCCTGAAAACGCCCGCGTGAGCTGGGTGTCTTCCGGCGCCGTCACAGCCAGCAAACCGGCCCAGGCCGGGTGCACCGCGGCTTCGGGCGTGCGCAGCAGCGCCGTGCCCACCTGCACGGCACTGGCGCCCAGCAGCAAGGCCGCCGCCACACCCCGCGCATCACCAATGCCGCCTGCGGCCACCACCGGCACCTGCACGGCATCCACCACCTGGGGCAGCAGCGACATCAGGCCCACCGCATCACGCTGGGCATGGGCCGCCACAAACGCGCCGCGGTGCCCGCCCGCTTCGGCCCCTTGCGCCACGATGACGTCCGCCCCGGCGGCTTCAGCCAGCCGAGCCTCGGCCACCGTCGTCACCGTCGCCCACCAGGCCACACCGGCCGCGCGGGCCTGCGCCACGCGCTCGGGCGGCAGCAAACCCATGATCGTGGAGAGCACCGCCGGACGCAGCGCCAGGGCCATCTCCAGTTGCTCATTCACGTCGTGCAGCGGCGCATCAGCGGCGTGCGCCGGCACTTCCGGGCCGAAGCCGGCAAGAAAACCGCGCAGCGCGGCTTCGTGGTCCGGCTGCGGCACGGCAGGCGCGGGCTCAGGCATCCAGAGGTTCAGCAGCAAGGGACCGCCGCCCTGGCTGCGGAACTGCAGCACCCAGTCCTCCATCGCCGGGGCTGCATGCATCAGGGCACCAAAGGCCGCCATGCCGCCGGTGGCACTGAAGGCCAGGGGCAAGGCGTGGTGCGTCACGCCAGCCATCGGGGCCATCACCACCGGATGTTGAAGTTGGTACTGGCGGCAGAACTGCTCGACACGCAACAAGGCGGGGTGGGTCATGGGCGAATCCGGACAGACTGAACGGGGCGCTGGGTGGATGGGCTCAATAGTGCGGCGGCAATTCGTCGCGCAGGCTGCGGAAGGCAGCGCCGCCACCGCTGTCGGGGGCTTGCTGACGGAGCTGCAGCACCTCACGCGCGAGCAGGTCAATCTGCGCCTGCTGGCGCACGATGATCTGGTTGAGCGTTTCGAGCAGGTCGTCGGTGTAGCTGGCCTTGATTTCCAGGTCGGTCAGCCGCGCATCAATGCGCCCGGGATCGGCGGGGTCGGTGTCATGCATGCCGCTATTGGACATGCATTGCGTGAATCGCGGGTAATCCCGATGCAGATTTGAGGCATCTCGCCTAGCCGGAGCGAGCACACCCGGCCGCACCGGGCCCACAATCGAACGATCGTTCGTTTTCCATCGCTGATGCCATGACTGCCTACCCTCACCTGCTGCAGCCACTCGATCTGGGTTTCACCACCCTGAAGAACCGCGTGCTGATGGGCTCGATGCACACCGGCCTGGAAGAGGGCCGCGACCTGCGTAAGCTGGCCGCGTACTTTGCCGAACGCGCCCAGGGTGATGTCGGTCTGATGGTGACGGGTGGCTTCGCCCCGAACATCGAAGGCTGGGCCAAGCCGTTCGCCGGCATGCTGGTGACCCACGGTGGCGCCAAGCGACACAAGGTGGTGACGGATGCGGTGCACGCCGAGGGCGGCAAGATCGCGATGCAGATCCTGCACACCGGCCGCTACGCCTACCACCCGCTGGCGGTGGCGCCGTCGCGCATCAAATCGCCCATCTCGCCGTTCACGCCCCGCGCGCTGTCGGCCCGCGGTGTCGAGCGCCAGATCCGCGCGTTCGTGCGCTGCGCCGTGCTGGCCCGCGAGGCCGGCTACGACGGCGTCGAGATCATGGGCAGCGAGGGCTACTTCATCAACCAGTTCCTCGCCGCCCACACCAACCAGCGTGACGACGAATGGGGCGGCTCGTATGCCAACCGCATGCGCCTCGCCGTGGAAATCGTGCGCCGCACCCGCGAAGCCGTCGGCCCCGACTTCATCCTGATCTATCGCCTCTCCATGATCGACCTGGTGCCCGGCGGCTCCAGCTGGGAAGAGGTGGTGATGCTGGCCAAGGCGATCGAAGCCGCAGGTGCCACCATCATCAACACCGGCATCGGCTGGCACGAAGCCCGCGTGCCGACGATCGCCACCAGCGTGCCGCGTGGCGCCTTCGCTTGGCTGACCAAGAAGATGAAGGAAGAGGTGCGGATTCCGCTGGTCACCAGCAACCGCATCAACACGCCGGAGCTGGGTGACGTGCTGCTGGCCGAGGGCTACGCCGACATGATTTCAATGGCCCGCCCACTGCTGGCCGACGCACATTTCGTGAAGAAGGCTGCTGAAGGGCACGCGGCGGACATCAACACCTGCATCGCCTGCAACCAGGCCTGCCTTGATCACATCTTCGTCAACAAGTTGACCAGCTGCCTCGTGAACCCGCGGGCCTGCCACGAGACGGAAATCATCATCCAGCGCACTCCGGCGCGCAAGAAGATGGCCGTGGTTGGCGCCGGCCCGGCCGGCTTGTCGGTGGCCACCACACTGGCCGAGCGTGGCCATGAGGTGCACTTGTTTGACGCTGCAGCTGAGGTGGGTGGCCAGCTCAACCTGGCCAAGCAGGTGCCGGGCAAGGAAGAGTTCCATGAAACCCTGCGCTACTGGCGCCGCCGGGTTGACGCGACCGGTGTGCAACTGCACCTGTCCACCCGCGTTTCAGCCGCCAGCCTGCTGGCAGGCGGCTACACCGATGTGGTGCTGGCCACCGGCGTGGTTCCGCGAAACCCGCGCATCCCGGGCCAGGACCACCCGAAGGTACTGAGCTACATCGAGGTGCTCAAGGGCGCCAAGGTGGGTGACCGCGTCGCCGTGATTGGCGCCGGTGGCATTGGCTTCGACGTGGCGGAGTTCCTGGTGCACAGCGGTACCTCCACCGCGCTGGACCTGCCGGCCTGGCTGGCCGAATGGGGCGTGACGGACCCGGCACTGGCCCGCGGTGGCCTGGCCACCGAAAGCCCGGCACCGCTGCACGCCCCGGCGCGTGACGTGACGCTGCTGCAGCGCAAGGCCGGCAAACTCGGCGCCGGTCTGGGCAAGACGACAGGCTGGATCCACCGTGCCGCCCTGAAGCAGAAAAAGGTGCGGATGATTGGCGGCGTGAACTACGAGCGCATCGGCGACGAGGGCCTGCAGATCAGCGACGGCGAGCAACGCGAGAACTTGCGCTGGCTGCCCGTCGACACCATCGTGCTGTGCGCGGGCCAAGAGCCGCTGCGCGAGTTGCAGGTGCCGCTGGAAGCGGGCGGCGCCAAGGTCCACATCATCGGCGGCGCCTTCGAAGCCGGCGAGCTGGATGCCAAGCGGGCCATTGACCAAGGCGTGCGTTTGGGTAGCCGGCTCTGAGAAAAGTGGTGCTCGGCCAAGGTCGCCGGGTGAGTACCTGCGCTCATGTCCTCCGGGTCGGGCTGCGCCCGCCCCTCCCCCTTGACTTCGCTCCGGCACTCACCCGTCACCCTCGGCCCCTCCAGCCGATGAGCACTGCCACGCCCAAATACCCGGCTCGCAACGCACAGCACTGAACTCTGGAACGTGGACCCCATCGTTACCCCAGCCCCAGCCCCAGCCCCAGCCCCAGCCCCAGCCCCAGCCCCAGCCGTGGCCTGGGCGGGTGGGTGTTCGGGTCTGCGAAGCGAGGTAAAAGGAGGAGACGACAGCCACAGGCTGTCGGCGGGGGACACGAGCGCAGCAGACCCGGAGGCCCACCTGCCCGCGCGCCAACCGAAGATGAAACAGTACCGGCGCCGAAGTCACCCAGCCTCCAACGGAGCCTGCGGAAGGGATGGCGCTCGGCCGCGGTCGCCGAGTGAGTGCCTCCGCTCATGTCCTCCGGGTCGGGCTGCGCCCGCCCCTCCCCCTTGACTTCGCTCCGGCACTCACCCGTCACCCTCGGCCCCTCCAGCCGATGCGCACTGCCACGCGCAAACACTCGACACGCCATGCGCACTGAGTACGCACTGAGCCCAAGAAAAGCGTTGACCTCATCGTCACCCCAGCCCCAACCGTCGCCTGGGCAGGTGGGTGTTCGGGTCTGCGAAGCGAGGTAAAAGGAGGAGACGGCAGCCGCAGGCTGTCGGCGGGGGACACGAGCGCAGCAGACCCGGACACCCACCTGCCCGCGCTCCACCTGCCCACGCTCCACCCATCGCTCACCACCCAACAAGCCAGGTACAGACGAAAAAAAGGCCCGCATGAAGCGAGCCTTTCACCATCAGCGAACAGACGGAACTAGCGCTTCATCAGCCCACGAACTTGCGTGCGTTCTGGAACATGCGCATCCACGGGCTGTGAGCATTGATGTCGCCATCGGTCCAGCTCATCAACGCATTGCGGAACACACGCTCCGGATGCGGCATCAGCACCGTGAACCGACCATCGGCCGTGGTCACCGACGTCAGACCACCCGGGCTGCCGTTCGGATTCAGCGGATACGCCTCGGTCGGCAAACCTTGTCCATCGACAAAACGAACCGCCTGCTTCACCTTGGCTGCGTCACCACGCTGCGAGAAATCAGCGAAACCTTCGCCGTGCGCCACGGCGATCGGCAGACGCGTGCCGGCCATGCCCTGGAAGAAGATCGACGGGCTGTCCAGCACTTCCACCATCGCCAGGCGTGCCTCGAACTGCTCGCTCTTGTTGCGCGTGAACTTCGGCCAATCCTGCGCACCCGGGATGATCGGCGACAAGGCGGCCATCATCTGGCAGCCATTGCAGATACCCAGCGCGAACGTGTCCTGGCGGCCGAAGAAGCCAGCAAACTGCTCGGCCAGCTTCGGATTGAACATGATCGAACGGGCCCAGCCCTCGCCGGCACCCAGGGTGTCGCCGTAGCTGAAACCGCCGCAAGCCACAAAACCCTGGAACTGGTCCAGACGGGCGCGGCCGCTCTGCAGATCGCTCATGTGCACGTCGAACGCGTCGAAGCCCGCCTGGTCGAACACATAGCTGGTCTCGACATGGCTGTTCACGCCCTGCTCACGCAGGATCGCCACCTTCGGACGCGCCTTGCCGATGAACGGCGCAGCCACGTTCACGGCCGGGTCGAACGTCAGTGCGGTGTGCAGACCGCTGTCGGAGCCACCCGCCAGCGCATGTTCGCTGTCAGCGCATTCCGGGTTGTCGCGCAGGCGGGCGATGCGCCACGACACCTCGTCCCACACCTGATGCAGGTCTTGCAGCGGGGCGCTGAACTGGTTCTTGGCATCGCGCCAGACTTCCACGGTTTCCTTGTCGTTGGCCTTGCCGACGACATGGCTGATCTTGCTCAGGCCGTGCGCGCGCAGCGTGGCCAGCACGGCATCGCGGTCAGCGGTCTTCACCTGCAGCAGCGCGCCCAGCTCTTCGTTGAACAGCGCCTTCAGCGTCAGCTCGTCGCGACGGCCGCTGGTCTGTGCAGCCCAGTTCTTCGCGTCGCCCGTGTCGGCACGGCTGTCGGAAATGCCGTCGCCTTCGGTGACCAGCATGTCCACATTCAGGCTCAGGCCACGATGGCCGGCGAAGGCCATCTCGCACGCCGCTGCCCACAGGCCGCCGTCTGAGCGGTCGTGATACGCCTGCAGCTTGCCGGCGGCACGCAGCTCGTTCACTGCGGCCACCAGGGCCTTCAGCTGTGCCGGATCATCCAGATCAGGCACGGTGTCACCGAACTGCTGCAGCGTCTGGCCCAGGATCGAGCCGCCCATGCGGGACTTGCCATTGCCCAGATCCACCAGGATCAGCGTGCTGTCGCCGATCTGCAGCTGCGGCGTCAGCGTGCCGCGCACATCGTCCAGCGTGGCAAACGCGGTGACGATCAAGGACACCGGCGCCACCACTTGCTTGGTCTCGCCATCGTCTTGCCAGCGCGTGCGCATCGACAGGCTGTCCTTGCCCACCGGAATGCTGATGCCCAGTGCCGGGCACAGTTCCATGCCGACGGCCTTCACGGTGTCGTACAGCGCAGCGTCTTCACCGGGCTCACCGCAGGCGGCCATCCAGTTGGCGCTCAGCTTCACACGCTCCATCTGGAACGGCGCAGCCAGCAGGTTGGTGATGGCTTCACCCACCGCCATGCGGCCGGAGGCCGGGCCGTCGAGCGAGGCCAGCGGCGTGCGCTCGCCCATGCTCATGGCTTCGCCGCGGAAACCGGCGTAATCAGCCAGCGTCACCGCGCAGTCGGCCACCGGCACCTGCCACGGGCCGACCATCTGGTCGCGGTGGTTCATGCCGCCCACGGTGCGGTCACCGATCGAAATCAGGAAACGCTTGCTGGCCACGGTCGGGTGGCGCAGCACGTCCAGGGCGGCCTTGCCGAGCGACACGTCGGTCAGGTTCAGCGGGGCCAGCTTGCGCTCGACGCGCTTCACGTCGCGGTGCATCTTGGGCGGCTTGCCCAGCAGCACGTCCATCGGCATGTCGATCACGCGCTCGCCGCCCGGGCCGTCTTCCAGCACCAGCGACAGCTCGTCGGTGGTCACGCCAACGATGGCGAAGGGGCAACGCTCACGCTCGCACATCTGCTCGAACAGCGGCAGCAGATCCGGGTTCACTGCCAGGGTGTAGCGCTCCTGGCTCTCGTTGCACCAGATTTCCTTCGGTGCCAGGCCGGATTCTTCCAGCGGCACCTTGCGCAAGTCGAACCGCGCGCCCTTGCCTGCGCCGTCCACCAGCTCAGGGAAGGCGTTCGAGATGCCACCGGCGCCCACGTCGTGGATGGCGACGATGGGGTTGCCCTCGCCCAGCGACCAGCAATGGTTGATCACTTCCTGGGCACGACGCTCGATTTCAGGGTTGCCGCGCTGCACCGAGTCGAAGTCGAGCGACGCGGTGTTGGTGCCGGCCGCCATCGAGCTGGCAGCACCGCCGCCCATGCCGATGCGCATGCCCGGGCCGCCCAGCTGGATCAGCAGCGTGCCGGCGCCAAACGGCAGCTTGTGCGTCTGGTTGGCGCTGATGGTGCCCAGGCCACCGGCGATCATGATGGGCTTGTGATAGCCGCGGCGGATGGCATCCTCGCCCTCGCCCACGGTCTGCTCAAAGACGCGGAAGTAGCCCGCCAGGTTGGAGCGACCGAACTCGTTGTTGAAGGCCGCGCCACCGAGCGGGCCCTCGGTCATGATCTGCAGCGGGCTGGCGATGTGCTCGGGCTTGCCCACCGGGTTCTTTTCCCACGGCTCTTGCGTGCCGGGCAGGTGCAGGTTCGACACCGAGAAGCCAGTCAGGCCCACCTTCGGGCGCGAGCCACGGCCGGTCGCGCCTTCGTCACGGATTTCACCGCCAGCGCCAGTCGAGGCACCCGGGAACGGCGAAATGGCGGTCGGGTGGTTGTGCGTTTCCACCTTCATCAGCACGTGGGTGGTTTCCGTGCGGGCGCCGTATTGCGGCGCGTTGGTGAACCCCTGCGGCAGCCAGCGCTCAGTCGTGCCACCTTCCATCACGGCGGCGTTGTCGCTGTAGGCGACCACCGTGTGCTGCGGGTTCAGCTTTTCGGTGTTGCGGATCATGCCGAACATCGACAGCGGCTGCTTTTCGCCGTCGATGCTGAACTCGGCATTGAAGATCTTGTGGCGGCAGTGCTCGCTGTTGGCCTGCGCGAACATCATCAGCTCGACGTCCGACGGGTTGCGCTTCAAGCCGGTGAATGCCGCCACCAGATAGTCGATTTCGTCGCCCGACAGCGCCAGGCCAAACTCGACGTTGGCGGCTTCCAGCGCGGTACGGCCCTGGCCCAGCACGTCCACATGGGCCATCGGCTCGGCCGGCTTTTCATCAAACAGGTGCTGTGCCGCATCGCGCTCGAAAGCCACGCTTTCGGTCATGCGGTCGTGCAGCAGCAGGGCGCAGGCTGTCAGTTCATCGGCCGACAGCGGCTTGTTGCCACCGGTCAGGCTGCTCACCAGGCCGGTCTTGAGCGTCAGGCGGAATTCGGTGACGCGCTCGACGCGGTGGATACCCAGACCGCAGTTGTGGGCGATGTCAGTGGCCTTCGAGGCCCAGGGCGACACGGTGCCCAGGCGCGGCATCACCACGATCAGCGCGCCTTCGTCGGCCGAGCCTTCGTAGGCATCGCCGTAATTCAGCAGCGCGGCGAGCTTGTCCGCCTGGCCGGCGTCCAGTGCGTCATCGCTCAGGGCCCAGTGCACATGGCGGGCACTCACGCCGGTGATCCGTGGGCAGGCAGCTTGCAGGGCGGGCAGCAGGGCTGCGGCGCGGAAGGCTGACAAGGCGTTGCCGCCCTCGAAGTGCATCAGGTGCTTGGAAGCTTTGGACATGGAATCCCGTCGGTTGGCGGCGGTTTTGAGGGGGTCTGACCCGCGTTGTGAGCTCGGCCAATGCGGTGTTGGCGCTGTTGGCGCCGCTGAACGCGTGTTGCCGAACCCATGAAAACCCGGAATTTTACGATGCGATGGGACAATTGGGCACTTGGCCAGCGCGCCGCGACGGCCCTTGCGATAATTCCACCCATGACGATCACCCTGAAGACTGCCGCCGACATCGAGCGGATGCGCGTTGCCGGCCGCCTTGCGTCGGAAGTTCTCGACATGCTGACGCCCCATGTGAAGCCGGGCATCACCACCGAGCAACTCGACAAGCTGGCCCACGATCACATCGTGAAGGTGCAAAAGGCCATCCCGGCGCCGCTGAATTACCAGCCGCCCGGCTACACGCCGTACCCGAAGTCGATCTGCACCTCGGTGAACCACCAGATCTGCCACGGCATCCCGAACGAGCGCGCCCTGAAGAGCGGCGACATCGTCAACATCGACGTCACCGTCATCAAGGACGGCTGGCACGGTGACACCAGCCGCATGTTCATCGTCGGTGAAGGCTCGATCGCTGCCAAGCGCCTGTGCCAGATCACCTACGACGCCATGTGGAAGGGCATCCAGAAGGTCAAGCCGGGCGTCCGCCTGGGCGACATCGGCCACGCCATCCAGACCTTCACCGAGAACCAGGGCTTCTCGGTGGTGCGCGAGTTCTGCGGCCACGGCATTGGCTCGAAGTTCCATGAGGAACCGCAGGTGCTGCATTACGGCCGCCCCGGCACGCTGGAAGAGCTGGTGCCCGGCATGGTGTTCACGATCGAGCCGATGGTGAACGCCGGTCGCCGCGAGATCAAGGAAATGGGCGACGGCTGGACCATCGTCACCAAAGACCGCTCGCTGTCCGCACAGTGGGAACACACCATCGTCGTCACCGAAACCGGCTACGAGGTGCTGACCGTCTCCGAAGGCAGCCCGGCCCTGCCCGCCTTCATGACGGCCTGAGCTCCACGGATGCCCGCAGTACCCGCACCCGCCGCCGCCCCCTTGAACCTGGCCGAGTTGCGCCAGCAATTCCGCGACGGCAAGACCAAGCTGCTGGACCAGTTCCGCGACACCCGGGCCACGGCCACCAGCGCCACCCGCCTGATGCGCTCACTGGCCCGGCATGTCGACGGCATGCTGGCCAGCCTCTGGGCGCAGTCCGGGCTGCCGACCGGCGCTGCCCTGCTCGCCGTGGGCGGCTACGGGCGCGGGGAGCTCTTCCCCTACTCGGATGTGGACGTGCTGGTGCTGCTGCCTCCGGGCCAGGCCGACAGCGACGAGCTGCGCAGCGCGGTGTCGGGCTTCATCACCGGTTGCTGGGACATCGGGCTGGAGATCGGCTCATCCGTGCGCACGGTGGAAGACTGCATCGCCGAGGCCCGCAAGGACGTGACGGTGCAGACCTCGCTGCTGGAAAGCCGCTTTCTGTGCGGCAGCCGGCGCCTGTTCAACACCTTCCGCCATGCCAACACCGAGGCGATGGACGCCCCGGCGTTCCTGCAGGCCAAGATGCTGGAATTGCGCCAGCGCCATGTGAAGTACGAGGACACGCCCTACTCGCTGGAGCCGAATTGCAAGGAAAGCCCCGGCGGCCTGCGTGACCTGCAGGTGGTGATGTGGGTGGCCCGCGCCGCCGGCCTGGGCAAGACCTGGGGCGAGCTGGCCAGCAAGGGCCTGATCACGCCGTTCGAGGTGAAGCAGTTGCAACGCCATGAAGGCGTGCTGAAGGTCATCCGCTGCCGCCTGCATCAGGTGGCCGGTCGGCGAGAAGACCGGCTGGTATTTGACCTGCAGACCGCCGTGGCCGAGAGTTTTGGCTACCAGGGCAGCAAGTCCGAGCGTGCCTCCGAGGTGCTGATGCACCGCTACTACTGGGCAGCGAAGGCCGTCACCCAGCTCAACCAGATCCTGGTGTTGAACATCGAGGAACGCATCAACCGCACGGAAACCGTGCCGATGCGTCCGATCAATGCCCGCTTCCTGGACCGTGCCGGCATGCTGGAGGTGTCGCACGACGACCTCTACACCGAGAACCCGCACGCCATCCTCGAAAGCTTTCTGATTTATCAGCAGACGCCGGGCATCAAGGGTTTCTCGGCGCGCACCCTGCGGGCGCTCTACAACGCCCGCAACGTGATGGACGGCGCCTTCCGGCGTGACCCGGTGAACCGGGACCTGTTCATGGACATCCTGCGACAGCCCGAAGGCCAGACGCACGCCTTCCGCCTGATGAACCAGACCTCGGTGCTGGGTCGCTACCTGTGGGTGTTCCGCCGCATCGTCGGGCGCATGCAGCATGACCTGTTCCACGTCTACACGGTGGACCAGCACATCCTGATGGTGCTGCGCAATGTGCGCCGCTTCTTCATCCCCGAGCACACGCACGAATACGCGTTCTGCTCGCAGCTGGCCGCCGGTTTCGAGAAGCCCTGGCTGCTCTACATCGCCGCGCTCTTCCATGACGTGGCCAAGGGCCGGGGCGGAGATCACTCCGAGCTCGGCGGCGTGGAAGTACGGCGTTTCTGCCGCGACCACGGCCTGGCCAAGGACGAAACCCAGCTGGTCGAATTCCTGGTGCGACACCACCTGACGATGAGCCAGGTCGCGCAGAAGGAAGACCTGTCTGACCCCGACGTCATCCGCCACTTCGCCCAGCGCGTGGGCACCGCCCGCAACCTGACCGCGCTCTACCTGCTGACGGTGGCGGACATCCGCGGCACCAGCCCCAAGGTGTGGAACGCCTGGAAGAGCAAGCTGCTGGAAGACCTCTTCCGCCTGACGCTGCGCGCACTTGGCGGCGCTGAGCCCAATGCCGAGACCGAGATCGAGGCGCGCAAGCAGGAAGCCCAGCAGATCCTGGCCCTGCACAGCGCCTTGCCGGGCACCGAGCAACCGCTGTGGAAGACGCTGGAGCTGAGCTATTTCGCGCGGCACGACGCCACCGAAATCGCCTGGCATGCACGGGCCCTGTGGCGCCATCTGGAAACGGCGGTGCCCATCGTCCGGGCGCGTCCATCGCCCATCGGCGACGGCCTGCAGGTGCTGGTGTTTTCGCCCGACCGCCCTGACCTGTTCGCCCGCATCTGCGGCTACTTCGACGGCGCCGGTTTCTCCATTCAGGACGCCAAGGTTCACACCACGCGCGCGGGCTTTGCGCTCGACACCTTCCAGGTGGTGAGCCCGGCGGCCGAAGGCCATGGGGCCTCAGCCTACCGCGACATGATCTCGCTGGTCGAAACCCAAGCCATCCTCGCCTTGTCGAGCGACGGCCCGCTGCCGGCGCCGGGTCGCGGCCGTGTGTCGCGCCGCGTGCGCTCGTTCCCGGTCAAGCCGCGCGTGTTGTTGCGGCCTGACGAACGCGGCCAACGCTGGCTGCTGTCGGTCAGTGCCAGCGACCGCTCCGGCCTGCTGTACGCCATCGCCCGGGTGCTGGGCGCGCACGGCATCAGCCTGCAACTGGCCAAGGTGTCCACGCTGGGTGAGCGGGTGGAAGACACGTTCCTGGTGAGCGGCTCGGCCCTGCAGCAGCCCAAGTTGCAGTTGCAGATGGAGTCGGAATTGCTGGATGCGATCGGCGCTGCGCCATGAGCTTCAGCACGGTGAATGCCGCCGAATGGCTGGCCGACCCCAGCGCGTTCGACACGGTGATCGACGTGCGTTCGCCCTCGGAGTTTGCGGAGGACCACTTGCCGGGCTCGGTCAACTGGCCGGTGCTGGACGACCTGGAGCGCGCCCGCGTGGGCACGATCTACAAACAGGTGTCCACCTTCGAGGCGCGCAAGGTGGGGGGCGCGTTGGTGTCGCGCCGCATCGCCGACATCCTCGATCAATGGGTGGCTGACAAGCCGAAAGACTGGCGACCGCTGGTGGTGTGCTGGCGCGGTGGCCAACGCTCGGGCAGCCTGAGCCTGGTGCTGGCGCAGGTGGGTTTTCGCACCCGGCAACTGGCCGGCGGCTACAAGGGCTTCCGGGCCTGCGTGCGCGATGAGCTGACCACGCTGCCGGGGCAGTTCACCTGGCAGGTGATTTCCGGCCGCACCGGCAGTGGCAAGACGCGTCTGCTGCATGCGCTGCGTGATGCGGGCGCCCAGACGCTGGACCTGGAAGCACTGGCCGCCCACCGTGGTTCGGTGCTGGGCGGACTGCCCAACCAGCCCCAACCCAGCCAGAAGCGCTTTGAGTCCCTGGTGTGGGGTGCGTTGAAGCAGCTGGACCCGACACGTCCGGTGTTCGTTGAAAGCGAAAGCCGCAAGATCGGCCAGCGTCAGGTGCCTGAGGCCTTGCTGCAGTCGATGCGCAATCCGGCCACGCTGATCGAGGTCAGCATGCCCTTGCCCGGCCGGGTGGAGTTGCTGCTGGAAGAGTATCCAGAGTGCACCGAAGACGTGGCCGGCTTTTGCCAGCGCCTGGATGCATTGATCGAGCTGCGTGGCCGCGAGCTGGTGGGTGAGTGGCAGGGCCAGGCCCAGCGCGGCGACTGGCACCCCCTGCTGCACACGCTGCTTGGGCGGCACTACGACCCGCTCTACGACAAGTCGACCCAAGGGAACTTCCGCGCGACCTGCCTGCGCCGCGAGTTGGAACTGGTTGACGGCCGCTCTGCCAGCATGCTGGCCGCAGCCACTGCCTTGCTGGGCTGAGCCCACCCGGAGCCAGCCGAGGGCCAACGCGCAGCCGGGCGGTGCATGCAGTGAATCAACACCGCTTCACCGTTGCCGGCGCAGTCGCGGCATCATGTGCAAACGTGTTCGTGCTTGCTGTTTGTCAAGCGACGAGCCACCCGTCCCTGTCAGGATAGCGTCCCATGTCGAACCGTCTGGCCGAGAAGGCCTTGCAAGAATCCCGCAGCTTTGGCGTACGCCGCATTCCGGCGTTGCGCCCGCTGGGCTGGCTCGCGCGCGGGTGGTCAGACCTGATGAACTGCCCCGTGCCCGGCCTGTTGCACGGCTTGGTGCTGGCCGGCATCGGCGGTTTGCTCACGGCCTGGGCCAGGCACCAGTTCTGGCTGCTGGTCGGCGCGTTCTCTGCATTCCTGCTGGTGGCCCCCATTCTGGCCACGGGGCTGTACGCCGTCAGCCGCAGCCTCGAAAAAGGCGAGAAGCCCACGCTGCAGACGGCCATGAAGGCCTGGCAGCCGAATGACGGTCGCCTTGTGGTGTTTGGCCTGTTGCTCGCTTTCGCGGGCCTGGGCTGGGTGCTCACGTCCGCCTCGCTCATCACCGGCTTTGCACCCGTCCGCATCCAGACGCCGGTTGATTTCCTGCGCCATGTGGTGCTGGCGCCCACCGGGCACTTGTTCGAGATCTGGCTGGCCTTGGGTGCCCTGCTCGCCGCACCCGTATTCGCTTCCAGCGTGGTGGCCATCCCGCTGCTGCTCGACCGCCATGTCGGCGTGCTGGGGGCCGTGTTCACCAGCTGGCGCGTGGTGATGGAACATCCGGTGCCCATGGCTTTCTGGGCGGCCCTGCTGCTGTTGCTGACCGGCCTGGGCATGGCCTCGATGCTGTTCGGCCTGATCATCGTTGTGCCCTGGCTGGCCCATGCCAGCTGGCACGCCTATCGCGACGTCGTGGACACCTCCGGGCTGTCGGAGCGCAATTGAATGTTCGGATATTCCGAAGAACAGATCGCGTGGTTCGGCCTGACCTTCGGGGTCTCGGCCTTCATGCTGTACATGGTGTTCATCATCCTGCAGTTGGCCCGTGAGTCTCGCGCCGGCCGGTTCGGCACCTTCGTGCTGTTGCTGGGCCTGGGTGTTGGCCTGCTGGGCTTTGCGGCCAAAGGTCTGATCAAGTTCTTCATGGCCGGCATCGTCGAATGAGCTCAGGCGCACCTGCGGCTGAGGGCGCGTCTTCGCCCGTGCAGCGCCACGCCTGGTACGACGACGCCCAGGCCCTGCTCATCGGCACCTTGTTCGTCAGCCTGGGCCTTTTGATGTTCCGGCACGTCGGCTTGATGACGGGTGGCACCGTGGGCCTGGCGCTGCTCGTGAAGTTCGCCAGCGGCTGGGCCTTCGGTCCGGTCTTTTTTGCCATCAACCTGCCGTTTTACTGGCTGGCGTGGAAACGCATGGGGCTGCGTTTCACGGTGAAGACATTGACGGCCGTGAGCCTCTTGGCCCTGCTCAGCGAAACGCTGCCGCAGTGGATCAGCCTGCAGGCCATTCACCCGGTGTTCGCGGCACTGGTAGGCGGCCTGCTCATCGGCACCGGCTTCATCATCTTGTTCCGCCACAAGGCCAGCCTGGGTGGCCTCAACATGCTGGTGCTGTGGCTGCAGGACCGCTTTGGCTGGCGCGCTGGCGTGGTGCAGATGGCGCTGGACGCGCTGATCTTGCTGGCGGCCTGGCCGTGGGTTGATGCGCAGCGACTGGCGCTGTCGGTGCTGGCTGCGGTGGCCATGAACGTGGCGCTGGCCGTGAACCACAAGCCGGGCCGCTACATCGCGTTCTGACGTGCTCGGACGTGTTCTTACGCGTTTTGTTTGCCCATGAAAAAAGCGGCCCGAGGGCCGCTTCGCTTTTGGTTGAAGCCTTGCGGCGTCAGCCCATGTGCAAACCACCGTTGCAGGAAAAGTCTGCACCCGTGGTGAAGCCCGAATCCGGGCCGGCCAGCCAGGCCACCACCGAGCCGATTTCCTCAGGCGTGCCCAGACGCTTCACGGGAATGGTGGCAACGATCTTCTCCAGCACTTCCGGCTTGATGGCGCGGACCATGTCGGTGCCGATGTAGCCCGGGCTGACGGTGTTCACGGTCACGCCCTTGGCGGCCATTTCCTGGGCCAGGGCCATCGTGAAGCCGTGCATGCCGGCCTTGGCAGCCGAGTAGTTCGTCTGGCCCGCCTGGCCCTTTTCACCGTTCACCGACGAGATCTGGATGATCCGGCCAAAACCGCGCTCGACCATGTCCGGCACCACTTGCTTGGTGACGTTGAACATCGAGTTCAGGTTGGTGTCGATGACCGCGTGCCAGTCGTCCGGCGTCATCTTCAGGAACATGCGGTCCTTGGTGATGCCGGCGTTGTTCACCAGCACATCGATCGGGCCGTGCTCTTCCTTCGACTTCGCGAAGGCGGCCACGGTCGATTCCCAATCCGCCACGTTGCCCACGGAGGCGTGGAACTCATAGCCCAGGGCCTTCTGCTCATCGAGCCACTTCGTGTAATCGCGGCTCGGGCCACAACCGGCCACCACGGTGAAGCCTTCCTTGGCCAGGCGTTGGCAGATGGCGGTTCCGATACCACCCATGCCACCCGTCACGTATGCAACTTTCTTCGTCATCTTCATGCTCCTCTAACCAGATCCATTGAGCCGGCCAGACACACTATGGCGCCTGGCCCGCATGCGGGAAGTCCGTGCTTACCCGTTGATGTTGTCGCGCTTCAGCGCTCGACCGTCAGGGCCACGCCCATGCCGCCGCCGATGCACAGCGAGGCGATGCCCTTCTTGGCATCGCGGCGCAGCATCTCGTGCAGCAGCGTCACCAGGATGCGGCAGCCAGACGCGCCGATCGGGTGACCGATGGCGATGGCGCCACCGTTCACATTGACCTTGGACATGTCCCAGCCCATTTCCTTGTGCACGGCGCAAGCCTGCGCTGCGAAGGCTTCGTTGATTTCCAGCAGGTCCAGATCGGCGGCCTTCCAGCCAGCGCGCTCCAGCGCCTTGCGGGCGGCGGGCACCGGGCCCATGCCCATGTAGGCGGGGTCGAGGCCGGCGCTGGCGTAGCTGGCAATGCGGGCCAGCGGGGTCAGGCCCAGGGCGGCAGCCTTGGCAGCCGTCATCAGCATCACGCCGGCTGCGCCGTCGTTCAGTCCCGACGCGTTGCCGGCCGTCACCGAACCCGCCTTGTCGAACGCCGGGCGCAGGCCAGCCAGCGCTTCGGCGTTGGTCTTGCGATTCAGGAATTCGTCGGTGTCGAACACCAGCGCATCACCCTTCTTCTGGGGAATGCTCACGCCGACGATCTCGTCCTTGAACTTGCCGGCATCTTGCGCGGCTGCGGCCTTCTGCTGCGAGGCCAGGGCCAGTGCATCCTGCTGCTCGCGGGTGATGCCGTACTGCTTGGCCACGTTCTCGGCGGTGATGCCCATGTGGTACTGGTTGTACACGTCCCAAAGACCATCGTTGATCATGGTGTCGACCAGCTTCCAGTCGCCCATGCGCTGACCGTCACGGCTGTTGGGCAGCACGTGCGGGGCGGCGCTCATGTTTTCCTGGCCACCAGCGATGATGATCTCGCTGTCGCCATCACGGATGGCCTGTGCGCCGAGCATCACGGCCTTCAGGCCCGAGCCGCACACCTTGTTGATCGTCATGCCGGGCACGCCATGGGGCAGGCCTGCCTTGATCACCGACTGGCGCGCCGGGTTCTGGCCGGAACCGGCCGTCAGCACCTGGCCGAGGATGACCTCGCCGATCTGCTCACCCGACAGGCCGCTGCGCTGCAGCAAGGCCTGGATGACGGTGGCGCCCAGCTGGGGAGCCGCTACCTTGGCGAGGGTGCCGCCGAACTTGCCCACCGCGGTGCGGGCTGCTGCAACGATGACGATGTCTGTCATTTGGGGTCTCCTGGATGGTCGCGATGATGTGATCGGTACGGCGCTGCCCCCGGTGTGGCGGGCAGCACCAGGCCCGGTCAGGCCTTTTGCTTGACGTAGCGCCCGGGGGCGGGCTCGATGACCTTGTGGGCGCGGCTGCCGGGGGTCTTGGGCGCGGCAACCAGCTTGCCGGCATGGCCTCCCAGCCACTCCGACCAGTCGGTCCACCAGCTGCCCGGCACTTCCGTGGCCTTGGCCAGCCAGTCATCGGCCTTGGCCGGCAGCTGGTCGTTCAGCCAGTGGCTGCGCTTGTTGGCCTTGGGCGGGTTGATGACGCCGGCGATGTGGCCGGAGGCCCCGAGCACGAAGCGCTTCTTGCCGCTGAAGATGCCGGTGGACGCATAAGCGCCCTGCCACGGAACGATGTGATCTTCACGCGAGCCGTAGATATAGACCGGGGCCTTGATCTTGCCGAGGTCGAGCTTCTCGCCGCACACCGTGACCTTGCCCGGCACCTTGAGGTTGTTTTCAAGGTAGGTGTTACGCAGGTACCAGCAGTACATCGGCCCTGGCAGGTTGGTGGAGTCGCCGTTCCAGTACAGCAGGTCGAACGGCGGGGGCGATTCGCCCTTGAGGTAGTTGCCCACCACGTAGTTCCACACCAGATCGTTGGGCCGCAGGAAGCTGAAGGTCGTCGCCAGTTCCTGTCCCTTCAACAAGGCCGGGCCCTTGGGCGAATCTGCACCGAGCGTCATCTCGCGCATCTGCACCATCGCTTCGTCGATGAACAGATCCAGTACACCGGTGTCGGCAAAGTCGACAAAGGTGGTCAGCAAGGTGACCGACGCTGCGGGTTGCTCACCACGCGCAGCCAGCACGCCAAGCGCCGTGGCCAGGATGGTGCCGCCGACGCAGAAGCCCAGCGTGTTGATGGTGGGCGCGCCGGTGATCTCCTGCACCACGTTGATGGCGCGAATGGCGGCATCCTCGATGTAGTTGTCCCAGGTCTTGGCCACCACGCTGTCGTCGGCATTGCGCCAGCTGACCACGAACAGGCGGTGCCCCTGCTCCACCGTGTAGCGGATCAGCGAGTTCGTCGGTTGCAGATCGAGGATGTAGTACTTGTTGATGCAAGGCGGCACGAACAGCATCGGCTTGTCGTGCACCTTGGCGGTCAGCGGCTTGTACTCGATCAGCTGGAACAGCTCGTTCTCGAAGACCACCGAGCCTTCGGTGGTGGCGACGTTCTTGCCGACCTCGAAAACGCTCTCGTCGGTCTGAGACACGTGGCCCTGTTGCACGTCGTGCCACAGGTGCTGCAGGCCCTGGCTCAGACTTTCGCCCTTGGTCTCGAGCGCCTTGCGCTGCGCTTCAGGGTTCAGCGCCAGGAAGTTGCTCGGGCTGACCGCGTCAATCCATTGCTGCACCGCGAAGCGGACGCGGGCCTTGGTCTTGGGCTCACCCTGCACCTGCTCCGCCAACTGCATCATCGTGCGGGCGTTCAGCAGATACATCTGGGCGGTGAAGGCGGAAGCCGGTGTACCCAGCCAATCCTTGGCCGCAAACCGGCGGTCGGACAGCTTCGGCGCTTCCGCTTCGCCGGCATGCAGCGAGGCATTCCAGACCTCGGTGGCTTCCTTGAGATAGTCCGCCTGCAAACGGGACAGCCCATCCGCAGGCACACTGAGCCCGGACATGGACTTCCAGATCTCACCCACCGCTGAACCAAAGGCGTCTGCATGCGCCTGTGCCTGTGCGCCCATGTCTTCGATGGACGGAATTCCCTTGTGCTTCACCGTGTTGTCTCCTGGTGGCCTGCCGGGGCAGCGTTATCGTTTGGCCGATTGATTGGCCTGACGACGTTGTACGGAGGGTAGCTTACCCGATGATGACGATATTTTCCACCTTGTGATTTTCTGTTTCACCATTTGAAATGTATATCGTTGCAATCGCCTGGGTCTTTGTGGTCGTGCTGATGGCAGCCGCGGAGGCCACCTCCACACAGGGCACGCTGCTGGGGGCCTTTTTCACCCTGCTGCTGTATGGCGCGCTGCCGCTTTCCATCGTGCTGTATGTGATGGGAACACCTGCTCGCAGGCGCGCGCGCCAGCAGGCTGAGGCCGCCCAGCAAGCGGCGCTGACCCCCACGAAAAACAACCAAGACGCGTTGCCACCTGACAACGGCTGATCAACGGAAGCCCGAGGCGATCGGCTCAGCGGCGCCAGATGGCGGCGGCATGGCGCCCGGTCTGGCGGTCACGCCGATAGGAAAAGAAGCGCTCCGGGGCTGAGACGGTGCACCACTGCCCGCCGCTGATCAAACGCACGCCGGCCTGCTGCAGGCGCCACCGCGCCAGCCCGGGCAGATCAGCCATCCACTTGCCGGGCACCGGACCCAGCTTGAAGAACGCTTCGCAGGCCGGGCCGAAGGCCGCCCGAACGTCTTCACCCACCTCGAACTGCGTCGGGCCGATGCAGGCGCCCAGCCACGCATGCACCTGCGCAGGCACCTGCCCGGTCGCTTCACACAGGCGAGCCACAGTGGCTTCCAGCACGCCGTGAGCCAAACCGCGCCATCCGGCGTGGGCCGCCCCCACCCCGGCGCCATCGGTGGTGGCAAAGAGCACTGGCAGGCAATCGGCGACCAGCACCGTGCACGCCACACCGTGCTGTGTAGTGATGCTGGCATCGGCGACCGGCAATCCACCAGCCCCATCAGCCCCGCCTGGCGCAGCGCCTGCATCCAGCATCGATCCATCCAGCAGTTGCACCTGTGTGCCGTGCACCTGGTTCAGCCAAACCGGCATCGCCCCTTCCAGCGATGCTGTGAAGCGTTCGCGGTTGCGCAGCAAGGCGGTGGCGTCATCAGCGTCCTGGCCCGGCATCGGTGGCAACTCCACCGGACGCAGGTTGAGCCCGGCAAAACTTCCGGTGCTGTAACCGCCGGCGCGCGTGGCCATTAGGCCACCCACGTTGGCAGGCAAACCCTCCGGAACCAGCCAATCGGGATCAGGCTTGAGCATCCGGGCACTTCTCTGGTTTGGTGTCTTCAAAGGCCGGCAAGGCCATGCAGGCCTCGTACACACGCATCACCTGCGGCACGTGGTCCAGGCGGCACTTGAACCGGTGGGCGTTGAAAATCTGCGGCACCAGCACGCAGTCAGCCAGGCCAGGTGTGTCGCCATGGCAGAAGCGACCGGGTTGCAGCACCAGTTGCCGCTCCACCGCAGCCAGCCCGGTTTCCACCCAGTGGCGGTACCAGCGGTCGAGGGTGTCATCGTCAGCACCCAGCTGGTTCTTCAGATAGCCCAGCACCCGCAGGTTGTTCAAGGGGTGGATTTCGCAGGCGATGTCCAGCGCCAGGGCTCGCACACGAGCGCGCTCCGCCAGGTCCACCGGCAGCAGTGGCGGCTCCGGGCAGGCTTCTTCCAGGTATTCAAGAATCGCCAGCGACTGGTGAATGCTGTGCTCACCAGCGCGCAGCAGCGGCACCAGCCGGGTGGCAGACACGCCGGCATAGGACTCCGCCAGTTGCTCACCCTTGGCCAGGTGCACCGGACGATAGAGGTAATCGAGACCCTTCAACGCCAGGCCAATCCGCACGCGGTACGACGCCGACGAGCGGAAGTAATTGAACAGCTCCAGTGGCGCGTTCATCATGCCGCGGCGCCCACCGTGAGTCGCAATTCGCCCAAGCCCTGCACCGCGCAGACCATCAGGTCACCCGGAACCACCGGGCCCACCCCTGCGGGCGTGCCTGTGAAGATCAGGTCTCCCGGCGCCAGCACCCAGGCCCGGCTGATCACGGAGATCGTCTCGTTCACGCTCCAGATCAACTCTGACAGGTCACCCGTCTGCTTGCGCACGCCGTTCACGTCGATGTGAATGCTGCCGCTGGTCAACTCACCCGTGCTGGCCTTTGGATGCAGCGGCCCCATGGGCGCGGAGTGCTCGAACGCCTTCCCGATTTCCCAGGGGCGGCCCTGCTTTTTCATGTCGTTCTGCAAATCGCGCCGGGTCATGTCGAGACCGACGGCGTAACCCCAGATGTGCTCGGCAGCCCGCTCGGCCGGAATGTCACGGCCACCGGTGCCAATGGCCACCACCAGTTCCACCTCGTGGTGCAGGTTGCTGGTTTGCGTGGGGTACGGCAGCACACCGGTCTCACCATCGGCCACGCACCAGGCGGCATCCGCCGGTTTCATGAAGAAGAACGGTGGTTCGCGGCCGTCGTCACCCATTTCGCGGGCGTGCTCGGCGTAGTTGCGACCGACGCAATAAATGCGCCGGACCGGAAATTGGCGGCCGTCCGTAGTGGGCAGCAACGTGGCAGGCGTGGGCTGAAAGACGACAGTCATGGGAGGCTTCTCACGGGTTCATGGACGCGGCTCGATGATGCCATGGGGCCACCGCTACACTGCACCGCATGCTGCTTGCCCGATCCATCAAACACTGCCGGGCCTGCGGGGCGCCGACCGTCTACACCACACCGGCTGACGACAACCGTGAACGCGCTGTCTGCACGGCTTGCAACACCATCCACTACGAAAACCCTCTGAACGTGGTGGGCACGGTGCCGGTGTGGCAAGACCAGGTGCTGCTCTGCCGACGGGCGATCGAGCCCCGGCACGGTTTCTGGACGCTGCCCGCCGGCTTCATGGAGCTGGGTGAAAGCGTGGCCGAGGGCGCGCTGCGCGAAACCCGCGAAGAAGCCGGCGCGAACATCGAGATGGGCAGCCTCTTCACGATGCTGAACGTGGTGCGGGTCGGCCAGGTTCACTTCTTCTACCGGGCCCGCATGCTCGACACCGAGCTCGACCCTGGCCCGGAGACGCTCGAAGCGCGGCTGTTCCGGGAGGACGAGATTCCCTGGGACGAGCTGGCTTTCCGCACCGTGCGCGAAACCCTGCGCCTGCACTTTGCCGAGCGGCACCAGCTTCAGTCCACGGTGCACGTGGTCGATATTGCCTGAACAGGTCATTTCGTCGGCCCGACCTCGCCTGTTTCATCGAAATCCATGACAGAACCTTCAGTACCAGCAGCGGCCTCCGCAACAGCATCAGCAACTGCCGCCAGCGTGCCCGCCTCCAGTGCTTCGCAGGCCGCCGCCCCGGTGCGCAACCGCGAAGACCTGTTGCAGGCCGACCCGCTGCTGGACTGCCTGGTTGAAATCTGCCGCCTGCACGGCCACAGCGCCACACGCGCCTCCCTGTCGTCGGGCCTGCCTCTGGCCAATGGCCGCCTGCCACTGGACATGGCCGAGCGCGCGGCGTCGCGCGCAGGCATGGTCACGCGCCTGTCGCGCACCCCGCTTGACGCGATCGAGCCCGCGACCCTGCCCGCCGTGCTGCTGCTGAAGGAAGATCAAGCCTGCGTGCTGCTGGGCTGGGACGGTGACACCGCCCGCTTGCTGCTGCCGGAAACCGGGCAAGGCACCGTCACGCTGAGCCGGGAAGCACTGACCGCACGCAGCGCGGGCCTGGTGCTGCATGTCCGCCCTCATTTCCGCTTCGACAGCCGCACGCCCGAAGTCAAACCCACCCGTGAAGGCCACTGGTTCTGGAGCGCACTGCTCGGCCAGCGCTTTGTCTACAAGGACGTGCTCTGGGCCGCGGCGCTGGTGAACATCTTCGCGCTCGCCAGCCCGATGTTCTCGATGAACGTCTACGACCGGGTGGTGCCCAACGCAGCACTAGAAACGCTGTGGTCGCTGGCGGTGGGCATCCTCATCGTGATGGCAGCCGACCTGCTGCTGCGCAAGATGCGCAGCCGTTTCGTCGACGAGGCCAGCGCCCGCATCGACGTGCAGATTTCAGCCACGCTGATGGAACGCGTGCTGGGCATGCGGCTGGAGAACCGCCCGGAGTCGGTGGGCTCGTTCGCATCAAACCTGCGTGGTTTCGAGCAGGTGCGTGACCTGATCGCCTCCAGCACCGTCACCGCACTGATCGACCTGCCCTTCGCGTTGTTGTTCGTGCTGGTCATCTTCATCATCTCGCCCTGGATGGCCATTCCGGTGATCCTCGGCTTTGGTGGTGTTTTGCTGGCAGGCTGGGTCATCCAGGACAAGTTGCACGCGCTGGCCGAAACCACCTACCGGGCTTCGTCTGCCCGCAATGCCACGCTCATCGAAAGCCTGACCGGCATCGAAACCATCAAGACCCAGGGCGCTGAAGGCGCCATCCAGGCCAAGTGGGAACGCGCCAACGTGTTCCTGGCCAGCACCAACGTGAAGATGCGGTCGCTCTCTTCCGGCGCCTCCTACATGACGGCCACCGTGTCGCAACTGGTGAACGTGGTGATGATCGTGCTGGGCGTCTACCTGATCGGCGCCAAGCTGCTCACCATGGGCGGATTGATCGCCTGCGGCATGCTGGCTGGCCGTGCGCTGGCGCCTGCAGGCCAGATTGTGGCGCTGCTGATGCAGTACCAAGGCGCGCGCACCGCACTCGAAGGCCTGGAAAAGCTGATGGCCAAACCGGTGGAACGCCCGGAAGGCACGCATTACATCCACCGTGCGAAGCTGACCGGCGAGATCGAGTTCCGCGGCGTAAGCTTCCAGTACCCGAACCGCACCGACAACGCACTCGAGAACCTCAGCTTCAAGATCAAGCCGGGCGAACGCGTGGCCCTGATCGGCCGCGTCGGCTCGGGCAAGTCGACGATCCAGAAGCTGATGATGGGGCTCTACCAGCCCACCGAAGGCGCCGTGCTGGTCGACGGCATCGATCTGAGACAACTCGACCCCGCAGACCTGCGCAAGAACATGGGCTATGTGTCGCAAGACGTGATGCTGTTTTACGGAAGCCTGCGCGAGAACATCACCTTCGGCCTGCCCTTCGCAGATGACGGGTCCATCGTGGCGGCGGCAGACGCCGCCTGCCTCACCGAATTCGTCAACCGCCACCCGAGTGGCTTTGACATGAATGTTGGCGAGCGCGGTGAGTACCTGTCGGGCGGCCAGCGCCAGGGCGTGGGCATTGCACGGGCGATGTTGCACAACACCCCCGTATTGCTGCTCGACGAGCCGACCAGCGCGATGGACTTCTCCACCGAAGGCGCCATCACCTCGCGCCTGAGCAGCATGGCGGCAGACAAGACCGTGGTGCTGGTGACCCACCGAACCTCGCTGCTGTCGCTGGTGGGGCGCGTCATCGTGATTGACGGTGGCAAGGTGGTCGCCGACGGACCGCGCGACCGGATCATGGAAGCGCTGCAAAGCGGCCGCATTGCAAAGGCAGCCTGACCATGAGCGATTCCGACAAGAACAACGCAGCGGCAGCCGCAACCCCTCAGGCGGGCCTCGATGTCACCGCCGCTGCCAACATGGCCCAGGGCGACAGCTCATCCATGCCCATGCCCCCGGCCTTGGCCGCTGCCATCCAGGCCGAAGCCGAGCAGCATGCCGCCCCGGCACAAGCCCCTTTGGCACCTGCCAAGGTAGCGCGCCAGCCAGTGTGGCTGCAACGCCTGCGCCTGGCCTTTGCGCCGACCAACGCCGACCTGCCCATTCCGGGCATGGCGCATTTTGAAGATGCCGCCGATGCCGTCATGTCGCGCCAGGCCACCCAGCGGGCGCAGCAGATTGTTCGGGTGTCAGCCGCAGTGGTCGCCTTGCTGGTGATCTGGGCCGCCTTCGCCAAGGTGGATGAGGTCACACGCGGCGAAGGCCGTGTCGTGCCATCGCGGCAGCTGCAGGTGCTGCAGGCACTCGACGGGGGGGTGGTGACCGAAATCCTGGTGCGCGAGGGTGAGGTGGTTGAACCCGGCCAGCTGCTGTTGCGCATTGACGAGACGCGTGCCAATTCCGGCGTTCGTGAAATTGCAGCCCAAGGTTTTGCCCTGGAGGCGCGCACGGCCCGCCTGCGCGCGCTGGCCGAAGGCGCCAGCTTCAAGCCGCCCGTTCCGGAAACGGAAGAGGAAAAGAGCATCCTGGAAGAAGAGCGCCGCCTTTATGAATCGAAGCTGAGCGAATTGGGCAACCTGGTCGGCATCAGTCGGCAGCAATTGTCGCAACGCCAGCAGGAACTCTCCGAAACCCAGGCGCGCCGCGCCGCTGCAGTCCGGGGCCTGGAGCTGGCCCAGCAGGAGTTGAACCAGACGCGGCCGTTGCTGGCCACGGGGGCTGTGTCTCAGGTGGACATCCTCCGTCTGGAGCGCGACGTGACGCGCGGCCGCGGTGAAGCCGAACAGGCAACGGCTCAGATTGCCCGCGTTCAGGCGGCCATTGGCGAGGCTACCCGCAAGATCCAGGAAACCGAGATGAGCTTCCGCAACGAAGCCCGTCGGGACATGGCGGAAGCCATGGGCAAGCTGAACGTGTTGAACCAGGGTTCCGCCGCTTTGGCCGACAAGGTCGACAAGGCGCAGGTGAAATCGCCGGTACGCGGTAGGGTTCAGCGTTTGCTGGCCAACACGGTCGGCGGCGTGGTCCAGCCGGGCAAGGACATCGTCGAGATCGTGCCCCTGGACGACGCGCTGGTGCTGGAAGCGCGCGTGCAGCCCAAGGACATCGCGTTCATTCGCCCCGGCCAGGACGCCAACGTCAAGTTCACGGCCTACGACTTCTCCATCTTTGGCGGCCTCGAAGCCAAGGTCGAGAACATCAGCCCCGACACCGTCACGGACGAACGAGGCAACTCCTTCTATGTGGTGCGTGTGCGAACCACCCGACCGAACTTCGACGAGAAGCTCCCGGTCATCCCTGGCATGACGGCTGAAGTGGACGTGCTGACCGGTCAGAAGACGGTCCTGTCCTACCTGCTCAAGCCGGTCCTCAAGGCCAAGGCGTACGCCCTCCGCGAGCGCTGAACGCTCTTCGAAACGCGCCGCCGCCCTGGCGGCGCGGCATCGGGCCTCCCCTGCCCGAGCGTCAAAGCGCCCTTGCCGCTTACGCTTAAAAACCTCTAAGCCCTGCTTTTAGTGATCCAGTTCACATAAAAGTCTCCCGTTGGGAGCGGTAACCATTTGTGTAGAAGTTATCCTCTGTCCAGCACCCTCATTGCCTGCCGGAGTCATATTCATGTCCAGCCAAAACACCAACAACTCGTCCGCCCAAGCTGCCACCGTGGCCGCCAATGCCACCACCGGCAAGACCATTGCCGTCAGCATCGGGTACGCCAGTGTTGGCTCCCAGGCGGGGCTGGATGCCTCGGTCAAGGCAGCCATCGCCAAGGGTTACAACCCGGTGCGCAAGCTGACGGGCAAGGTCGTGGGCGTCTGGGGTGAAGCCCTGCTGCGCACGGCTGATGGCGAAATTCGCCCGCTGAAGGTCGGTGATGTGGTCAAGAAGGGCGATGTGGTGCTCACCGCCCAGGACGGCATCATCCAGATTGAAGGCGCACGGGACACGAAGGCGGCCCCGAGCGAGATCGACCGCGTGATTGAACAGGTGGCCCAGGGTGCTCCTGAAGCTGTCACGGCCGCCGGCAACACCCCGGGCGACACGCTGGGTGAGGGCCTGCGTGTCGACCGTGTGGCTGAGGCCGTGACGCCGGCTGGCTTCAATTTGTCGGGCGGGAACGATCAATCCGCGATCCGCAGCTTCGAGACGGCTCAGGAAGCGCCGCTGACCCCGGACACGGCCACGTCGGACAGCGTCAGCGCCGGCGAGGGCAGCAGCGTGACCTTCGACCCGCGCGCCAATGACAGTTTCAGCGGCGGCAACGTCACCGTGACGTCCGTGGCAGGCCAGGCGATTGCCGTGGGCACGCCGGTCACCATCCCGCAGGGCACGGTTGTCCTGAACCCCAACGGCACCCTGACTTTCACGCCGACGCCCAACTTCAACGGCACGCTGAACCTGACCTATACGGCGACGGACGGCACGGGCACCCCGGTTGGCGCCAACATCACCATCACTGTCACTCCGGTCAACGACGCCCCGGTGGCGAACGACGACACGGTGACGGTGACCGAAGACACGCCGGTGTCCGGCAATGTGCTGGGCAACGACACGGACGCTGACGGCGACACGCTGACGGTGACGGCCGTGACGGTCGACCGCAACGGCGACGGCACGCCGGACACGGTCACGCCGGGCACGCCGGTGACCATCACCACGGGTGGTACTCCGGTGGGCACGCTGCTGGTGAATCCTGACGGTACGTTCACCTTCACCCCCGCATCTGATTACAACGGCCCGGTTCCGCCGGTCACCTACACCGTGACCGACGGCCAGGGCGGCACCGACACCGGAACGCTGACCCTGGTGGTCAGCCCGGTGGACGACGCATCCGTGCTTGCAGCCGACACCAACACGGTGGCGCAGGACACGCTGGCCACCGGCAACGTGCTGGCCAACGACAGCGACAAGGACAGCACCTTGAGCGTCGGCACCTTCACCGTGGCCGGTCAAACCGCCGCGGCGGGTGGTTTTGTCACGGTCGCTGGCGTCGGCACGCTGACGATTGCCAGCAACGGCGCGTACACCTTCGCGCCAGCGGCCGGCTACAGCGGGACCGTGCCGACGGCGACCTACACCACCAACACGGGCAGCAGCGCCACGCTGAACATCGAAGTCACCCCGGCCCCGGCTCCGCCGCCCCCGGTGGACCAGCCTTCGGTGCTCGCCCCTGACACGAAGACGGTTGCCGAAGACAGCGTCGCCACCGGGAATGTGCTGGCCAACGACAGCGATGCCGACGATGTGTTGAGCGTTGCTTCGTTCAGCGTCGCCGGCTTGCCTGGCACCTTCGCTGCTGGCACCACGGCCACCATCGCAGGCGTTGGTACGCTGGTCATCAACTCGAACGGTGGCTACACCTTCACCCCGGTTGCCGACTACAACGGCACCGTGCCGCAGGTCTCTTACACGACCAACACCGGTTCCTCGTCCACGCTCGACATCAACGTCACGCCGCTGGACGACACCCCGGCTGCCAGCGACGACCTGGCGACCACGCCTGAGGACACGCCCGTCACCATCGACGTGCTGGCCAACGACACGGACGC
>NZ_JBBUTI010000015.1:0-110763 GCF_038066635.1 Ideonella margarita
CGATGCTCCTGCACCAAGCGCACAGCGCGCTCGCGGACCTCAGGTGAGAACTTGTTCGACTTGTTCATGGCTCCATCTTCTCAAGAGTTGGAGCCTCCTGAAAACCCGGGGCGCTTCAGCCTGCCATGTTGGTTCTGCTCAAAACACTGCTGAAAGAAACCATTTGAATAGTCGCCCTTAAGTCGGAAGCAGATGAACACATTGGGCGCTGCGACTTGCCCCCATCCCTGCAATAGGTATATACAGCCCTGAGGAAATTTGAGCGAATTTCCTTTGTTAAAAACAAAGTCGCCATCTCTAACCAATGTGTAGAGCTGATACTGGTTGCCAGATATGTCTCGGCCGAACTTCTCGGCCTGCGGGACGAATCCAATGCCAGCGGAGATGCTGACTGGCATCAGCTTCTTTTCGCCGACCCGCTCCGTCACTGGCGTGGATGCTTCATGAAGGGTGATGGGTTTCCAAGCCTCTGCTCCGCGAAACTCAGGAAACCGCAGCTTCGGCAGCAGCGCTGGGGTGAGTTTCGTCTTACTGCTCATACGCGCTGAGTCCTGAAATGTCGCGGCCACCGGCGCGTTGGGTGAGCAAGGGATGCAGGTCTCTCATCAAGGCCAGTTCAGCTTGGGTGCGTGCTTTCCAACCCAGGTCGAGCGGGGCCATGAGGTCGCTGAGCTGCTCCCCATCAAAAATCATGCGGTCGAGGATGCTGTCTACAAAGCTTTGCAGGGCGGCGGTGGCCAGGCCGTGTTTGGCGGCGATGTCGGCAAGTTCCTTGGCGCTCTTCTCTGCCTTGAAGCGTTTGTATCCATCGCGGATAGCGGCCTCAGACAGGCCTTCACCGGCCTTGAGCGTGGCGATGTACTCGGCAATCGCGTCGCGCTCGTTCATGAACTTGGCATCGGCGCTCATGAGGCCGATGAGTTCTTCGCGGGTCATCTTGGCCTTGCCTGCGCCTTTGCCCATCTCCCCCGCTGAATACTTGGCGATGAGGCCCATGATGTAGTCGTAGTCGATGACTGCGGAAGCGAAGAGCACGAACTCGAAGTCGAGTTGGTCCAGCGGGTCGTTGGTGGCGCCGCCCTTGTCGCCGGTCTTGTTCTGCTGGTCTCTGAGCTGTTTGGCGGTTTCCAGGTACTGGCCTTTGAAACCGCGCAGGTTTTCGTCGGGCAGCACCTGTTCGATGGCGGCTTTGTGGCCGTCGGTCAGGTCGGTGTATTGGTCCAGCTGGGTCTTGAGGCGCTGCACTTCCTTGAAGTGGGTGACGAAGGCGGCGCGGGCCGCGTCGCCCTTCAGGTTGGCCACGGCGGAGGGCGTGCAGGCCAGGCCTTGGGACTGCATGAAGTCGCCCAACTTCTGCACGGCGGTTTCCAGCTTCTGGATGACCACGGGGGCCTTGTCCACGAGCCAGATTTCCCGGGCCTGCTCGGCGGTCTTCTCGCCAGAGAAGAGGGCGATGGCGGCATCGACCGCTTCTTGTTGCTGCCGGAAGTCGAGGATGTTGCCGTAGGGCTTGGTGCCGTTGAGCACGCGGTTGGTGCGCGAGAAGGCCTGGATCAAGCCGTGGTGCTTGAGGTTCTTGTCCACATAGAGCGTATTCAGGAACTTGGAATCAAAGCCGGTGAGCAGCATGTCCACCACGATGGTGATGTCGATCTTCTGCGTGGCCGGGTAGTCAGCATTCGGCCACTGCTGGTCTTTGATGCGCTTTTGCACGTCCTGGTAATACAGGTCGAACTCGCTCAGACGGTGGTTGGTGCCGAAGCGGGCGTTGTATTCGGCCACTATGGCCTCCAGCGCCTGCTTCTTCTTCTCCGGCTCGACCTGGTTGTCTTCCTGCTCCTGCAGCAGGTCGCTGGACAGCTGGGTGATGTCTTTCCGGGCTTCTTCGTTCTCCGCCAGTTGGGCGGGCGGTGAGAAGACGCAGGCGATGTTCAGCGGCTTGAAGTCGGGGTCGGCGGCCAGCTTGGCCGCTTGCAGGTCCTTGAACAGCTCGTGGTATTCGATGGCATCAACGATGGACGCGGTTGCCAGGATGGCGTTGAAGCGGCGCCCGCCGGTGGCAGCGTCGTGCTTGGCCAGGATTTCGCCCACGATGGCTGCTTTGGGAAAAGGGGGTTTGGGCTCAATGCCTTTGGGCGCGCCCTTGCCAGCCGGGTTCGCTTCTTTCTCGTTCTTGGCTTTCGGCTTGAAGTAGTCGATGTGAAAGCGTAGAACGTTGCCGTCTTCGATGGCGTTGGTGATGGTGTAGGCGTGGAGCTGCTGCTGGAATAGGTCCTGGGTGGTGACCAGCGTCTTTTCTGCGTCGTCTGCGCCGGCCTTCGATTCGATTCTGGCGACAGTGGCGTTGTCCTTGAAGATGGGCGTGCCGGTGAAGCCGAAGAGCTGGGCGTGGGGGAAGAAGGCTTTGATGGCTTTGTGGTTGTCGCCAAACTGCGAACGGTGGCATTCGTCGAAGATGAAGACGATGCGTTTGTCCGTCAGCACTTCGAGCTGTTCCTTGTAGGTGGCCTGGCCGTTCTTGGCCCGCTGCTTGTTGCGCTTGCTGCTTTCGTCCAGCGCCAGGCCCAGCTTCTGGATGGTGGTGACGATGACCTTGTCGGCGTAGTCTTCCGACAGCAAGCGGCGCACCAGCGCAGCGGTGTTGGTGTTTTCTTCGACGCAGCCCTCCTGGAACCGGTTGAATTCTTCCCGAGTCTGGCGGTCGAGGTCTTTGCGGTCGACCACGAACACGCATTTGTGGATGTGTTCGTTCTCTTTCAGCAGCGTAGACGCTTTGAAAGACGTAAGGGTCTTGCCGCTACCTGTGGTGTGCCAGACGTAGCCGTTGCCATTGTCTTCGTTGATGCACTTGACGATGTGCTGCACGGCATAGACTTGGTACGGCCGCATGACCATGAGCTTTTGCTCGCCCGCCAGCAGCACCATGTAGCGGCTGATGGTGCGGCCGAGGTCGCACTTTTTCAGAAAGGCGTCAGCGAACTCGTCGAGCTGGGTGACTTTGCGATTGTCTTCGCTGGCGAACTCGTAGATGGGCAAAAAGCGCTCGTCGGCATTGAACGCGAAGTGACGGGCGTTGTTGTTGGCGAAGTAGTAGGTGCGGTCGCGGTTGCTGACGATGAATAGCTGCATGAAGCACAGCAGCGTCTTGGTGTAGCCGTTGCCTGGGTCGTGCTTGTACTCGACGATCTGCTCCATGGCCCGGCGCGGATTGACGCCGAGCGTCTTCAGTTCGATCTGAACACAGGGAACACCGTTGATGAGAATGAGAACGTCGTAACGGTGATGGCTGTAGTCAGTGTTGATGCGCAGCTGGTGGATGACCTCGAAGTGGTTCTTGCACCAGTCCTTGATGTTCACCAGCGTGTAGTTCAGCGGTGTGCCGTCGTCGCGGGTGAAGGCGTTGACACTGCGCAGAATCTTGGCGGCTGCGTAGACATCCCCGGTGACGATTTCATCCAGCAGCCGGGCGAACTCTGTGTTGGTCAGTTTGACTCGGTTGAGAGCCTCGAACTTCTCGCGGAAATTCTTTTCTAGTGCGGCTCTATCGCGGATGTCCTCACGAAACTCGTACTTCAGATTCTGAAGTTTCCCGATGAAGCCATATTCGATTTGCTCTTCCTTGACGACCGAGCGCGGTGCGTCGGGCAACTGGTCGTAACTGGCTTTGGATGAGGGCATAAGAGAGAAGCTTGCGTTGTCTTTGGGCCGGAAGGCCATGCGGGCGCCGACTGTGGGTCTAGATTGTGGCCGCGCGTCCATGCATACAGCGTCGTTAGCGCATCAATTATTGTGCGTCTGGAACGCGCACTGGCGCTTGGCGGTGGCTCTGCGCTCGGACCTCGTACTAGAAGTTTCTCACCCCCGCAACACCCCAAAGACCCCAACATTCATCGCCACGTTGAACCCCGCATGCGCCACCACCGCCGGGAACACCGACCCGCTGCGCTTGCGAATCACCGCAAACTCCCAGGCAGTCGCCGCCATCAGCCCCACCCACATCGCCCCTGACATCATGTGAATGCTCAGCCCGGTAGCGCCCCAGAACAACCCATGATGGCAAAGGTGCACCACCCCAAACGCACCGCATTCCCATGCAGTGCTCGCCCTCTCGCTCAGCCGCATTTCAAGCGTGCGCTGCAGCACCCCTCTGAAGAAGATTTCTTCGCCGATGGGGCTGAACAGGGCGGCGGGCAGGGTGAAGGCCAGGTGCAGCATGGGCAGTGAGAAGCCCGTGGTGTTCATCGCGCGCTGGTAGCTGGCGAACCAGTTGTCTGCCGTGGTGCCGAACAGGGCCACGCCGAGCAGGAAGCAGGCGGTGGCCGCGCTGATACCAAGCACCAAAGCCCAGCCGTAGTTGATGAGCGGCCGTGAGGGCGCTTTGAGCCCGATCTGCGCGCGGCCGTCTTTGCTCAGCAGCACCCACGGCGTGATGACCATGAGCACGAAGCTCAGTGGCAGCAGGGCGCGCCAGCCAGCAGGCCCCAAGGTGCCCACCGCGCGCATCGCCGCGAACAGCAGCCCCAGCCCGATCACGCCCCACAGGGCGGCAGGGCTGATGCGCGGGCGGAATGGAAACGGTGGGGCCGGCGACTGCTGCATGGGGGTGGTGACGGGGTGGGCGGTTGGTTCTGCAGCCTTCGACTCGTGCGATCTCTGGCGAGCTCTTGCCAATCAGCTCGCCAGCCTCACCGCCCGGCCTTGCGAGCGCGGGCCACCTTGTGCAGCAGCTCAATCAGCATGGCCCGCTCAGCACCACTCAGGGTGTCGATGGCCTCTTGTTCGGCCGTGTGCAGCGCGGCCACGCAGCGGGCCACGGCGGCCTGGCCCTCGTCGGTCAGGCGCAGCAACTGCACCCTTGCGTCCTGGGTGCTGCGCGTGCGGGCCACCCAGCCACGCGCCTCCAGCTTGTCCAGCCACATGGCAATGTTGGGCGGCGTCATCGCCAGCGCTTGCGACAGCTGCTTGGCGCTCACGTCGGGGTTGCTGCGCACCAGCGACAGCAGGCTGAACTCGACCTTGCTCAGGCTCTCGGGTGTGGCCACCAGGCGCTTGAAGATGTGGTTGGTCACCACGGTGGCCTGCGCCAGCTGGTAGCCCAGGATGTTGTGCAGTTCCGGCTCGGCGAGGTGGCCGCGCGGGGTCTGGTCCGGGCTGGAGGAATGGGCTTTGCGGGGCATGAGGGTGCAATTCAGTTCAAAGATTGATTTAGTTCTTGTGCTTTTACTCAGTGAAAGCCCGGTGTATTGATCTTAAATAGATAAGCAAAATAACTATTAGCCGGTTTCGCCTCGCCTGGTATCAGGGCGCCCCGGCACTCACCACACGACACGAGGAGACTCCATGCACGCACACCGCTTCCCCGTTCGACGGGCAAGTATCGCCGCGCTGGCTGGCTGCGCCCTGAGCGCGGCGGCTCAGGCGGCACCCGCCCAGCCCGCCACCTTCCAGGGCGTTTGCGAAGACCTGCCCGCGCGCCTGACCGGCCTGGCCAACACGGTCATCACGGCCAGCACCACCGTGGCCGCCGGCACGCTGACGCTTGCGGGCCAGCCGGTGGCCGAGCACTGCCGCGTGACCGGCGCCATGAACACACGCGTCAGTCCGGTGGATGGCAAGACCTACGCCATCGCCTTCGAGATGCGCCTGCCGAAGGGCTGGAACGGCCGCTTCTTCCACCAGGGCAATGGCGGCATCGACGGCTCGGTCGTCACCGCCACTGGCGCATTGGGTGGTGGCCCGCGCACCGGGGCGTTGATGCAGGGCTTTGCCGTGCTGTCGTCAGACGCCGGCCACACGCTGGCCCAGGGCGGCCCGGCCTTTGGTCTGGACCCCCAGGCCCGGCTGGATTACGGCTACCAGGCGGTGCGCTCGCTCACGCCGATGGCCAAGCAGCTGATCACTGCCGCCTATGCCAAGGGGCCGGACAGCAGCTACTTTGGCGGCTGCTCCAACGGCGGGCGCCACACCTTGGTGGCCGCCGTGCGCGCGGCGCAAGAGTACGACGGCTTCCTGGCCGGTGCGCCGGGCTACCGCCTGCCGCTGGCCGCACTGGCCAACATCTGGGGGGCGCAGCGCTATGCCACCGTGGCCACCGGTGACACCAAGACGGCCGCCGGGCTGGAAACCGCTTTCACCTCGGCCGAGCGCAGGCTGGTTGCCAACGCCGTGCTGGCGCGCTGTGACGCGCTGGACGGCGCCGCCGACGGCATGGTGCAAGACACCGCGGCCTGCCAGAAGGTCTTCCGGCTGCGGCAAGACGTGCCCACCTGCACCGCCGCCACCGGCCGCGATGGCAGCTGCCTGACCAAAGACCAGAAGTCGGTCGTGGCCTCGATCTTCAAGGGTGCCACCACCAAGAACGGCACGCCTTTCTATGCGGGCTTCCCGTATGACGGGGGCACGAGCGGATCGGGTATCGCGTCTTGGGAGTTTGGCGCGCCGCTGACCCGCGATTCGGGCGCCGTGGGTGCGATCTTCAAGGTGCCGCCAAGCCCGCTGGCCCTGAGCGACGGCCCCACCTTCTCGATGACGCTGGATGTGGACCAGGCGCTGGCTGAGCTCTATGCCACGAACGCCACTTACACCGAGTCGGCCATGGACTTCATGACCCCGCCCAGCGACAAGGACCTGGGCGAGCTGCGTGACCGCGGTGGAAAGATCATGGTCTATCACGGTGTGAGCGACCCCATCTTCTCGGTGACGGACACCGAAGCCTGGTACCGCAAGCTGCTGAGCAGCTCGGGCGGCAAGACCTCGGCCTTTGCGCGCCTGTACCGCGTGCCCGGCATGGGCCACTGCTCGGGTGGCCCCGCCACCGATCAGGTGGACTTCCTCAGCCCGTTGGTGGCCTGGGTGGAGCAGGGCGTGGCGCCCCAGGCCCTGGTGGCCACGGCACGTGGCGCCGGCAACGCCGGTGGTGTCAATGCCGACGTGCCCGCCAGCTGGGCTGCTGACCGCACCCGCCCGCTGTGCCCCTTCCCGAAAGTGGCACGCTACAAGGGCAACGGCGATGTGGAGCGCGCCGAAAACTGGTCCTGCCAGTCGCCCAAGGTGCTGAGTACGGCGGCCGTCAGCAGCCGCCGCTGAGCCCGGCGGGCCGGCCGTGCGTGGCGCTCGCGCTCAGCGGGCGCACCACGGCTGGTTGCAGGCCCGCCACGCCGCAGCCCACGCACTTCACCGCCCCGTCAAGACCACCCCAAACCGCGCCGGCAGCGTCAGCGTCAGCTGGCCGTTCCTGGCCTTCACGGCCGCGCCGCCCAGGGCGTCCTTCCAGGCTTGCGGCGCGCCGGCGGGCACGTCCACTTGCACGTCGATGGCGTGGTCGGCGTTGTTGAAGGCGGTGATGGCCCAGTCCTTGCCCAGCTGGCGGCCCAGCACCAGGGTGTGCGTGCCCACCTGCAGCGGTGCCAACAGCGTGCCGCGGCGCAGCACCGGGTGGGCGTGGCGCATGGTGGTGAGTTGCTTCATCTGCGCCAGCAGGGCCAGGTCAGGCTGGCCACCTTCGTCGGCCCAGGGGTAGGGGCGGCGGTTGTCGGGGTCGTCGCCGCCGGCCAGGCCCACTTCGTCACCGTAGTAGATGGTGGGCGCGCCGGGGTAGCTCATCTGGAACAACCAGGCCAGCGATTGCTTCTGCTTGGCGGTGCGCACCACGGCCGCGTCGTCGTTGTCTTGGTGCCAGCCGAAGTGGTGCACCGAGCGCGCCTGGTCGTGGCTTGAAAGCAGGTTCATCAGTGCATGGAAGGCCTGCGGCGGATAGGCTTCGCGCATCAGCTCCAGGTTGGCCACCAGGGCGCGGCTTTCGCCGCCATTGGCCCACTCCAGCAGCGCGTTGCGGAAGATGTAGTTCATGGTCGAGTCGAAGCTGTCGCCCAGGAAGTACTTCGATGAATCGAACCAGGTTTCCGCAACCGTCAGCGCATCAGGCTTGTGCGCCTTGATGGCGGCGCGCCACTCACGCCAGAAGTCGTCGGGCACCCACGGGGCCACGTCCATGCGCCAGCCAGAGGCGCCGCGGTCCAGCCAGGTTTGCATCAGGCCGGTCTTGGCGCCGTAGGCAAACTTGCGGAAGTCGGGCGACTGCTTGTTGATTTCCGGCAGGTCCTTCACGCCCACCCAGCCCTTGTATTGCAGGTCGGGGTTGGCTTGTGAGGGGTCCAGGCTGAACCAGTCGGCCCAGCGTGAGGCGGTGTTGGCGCGGGCGCCGTCAAACGCACCACCGGCCGGGAAGTTGCCGAAGCGGTTGAAGTACACCGAGTCACTGCCCACGTGGTTGAGTGAGGTGTCTGGCACCACCCGGATGCCGCGCTTGGCGGCCTCGGCGCACAGGCGCTCGAAGTCGGCGTTGCTGCCAAAGGCGGGGTCGATCTGGTGGTAGTCGGCGGTGTCGTACTTGTGGTTGCTGGCCGCGCGGAACACCGGCGTCATGTAGATGGTGTTGGCGCCCAGCTCGCGGATGTAGTCGAGCTTCTGGATGATGCCTTCAAGGTCACCACCGAAGAAGTCGTTGTTGTAGGTGTCGTCCGAGCCGTCACCGCTGCCCGGCACATAGGGCTTGCCGATCCAGCTCGGGTGCTTTTCCACGGCCTTGTTCTGGTAGCGGGCCACGCCGGGCTGGGGGTCGTTGCGCTTGTCGCCGTTGCGGAAGCGCTCAGGGAAGATGTAGTACCAAACCACATCGGCCGCCCATTCGGGCACCTTGAAATCAGCCGCGTGAATGGTCTGGCGGAAGCGGCGCACGCGGCGCAGCGCTTCGGGCTGTCGTTCCACCGTGGCCGCACCCATCGAGCCGCGCTCACGCGTCCAGTGGATGGTGTCGCGGTTGTTCTGCAGCGCGTAGTGGCGGCCGTCAATTTCCACATCGAACCAGTAGCCCCACACGCCGATCTCGTCGAAGCGGTGGCTGGCGGTGAAGCGCTCTTCGCCCGCCTTGGTCGAGGCGCCGCGCTTCAGCGGCACGCGTTGGGCTTCGGTGTACTCCAGCACTTCCTGGTTGCCTTCCAGGCGGCGGCGCTCGATCACCAGCGTCACCTTGCTCACACCCGGCAGGGCGGTCACGCTGAAGTCGATCTGGCTGCCTTTGGGGGCCGCGCCAAAGGGCTTCTTGTGGGCGGCATTGCGCGAGTCAAAACGCAGGCTCAGCGCCACCGGGTTGGTGATGGGCGCGGCATGCGGGTCCACGAAGCTGCGCGGGCCGAGGGTGAGCGTGGCGGGCTTGCCGGCGCCGGTTACTTGCAGGCGCAGGGTGTGCTCGCCGTCAAACACCATCACATGGTTGACGGTGTGGCTGCCGTTGCCGAAGGTGGTGGCGTCGGTCCAGGCGGCATCGGCCACCTTGAACTCATGCCGGCCCTTCAGGTCGATGTTCAGGTAGTAGGCGTCGCACTGGTACTGGAAGGCGTAGTCGTCCATCGCCCCCCAGTTGTTCATCGTGCCGCGCACATACAGCTCGGTGGTGCCCAGCGGGGCGGGGGTGCAGCGGGCATCAGCGGCCGAAGCCAGCGGCGCCGCGCCAGACAAGGCAGACGAGATCAAGGACATGAGCAGACGATGTTTCATGGGGTGCGCTTGTAGGGCGAATAACCGTTGAGAGGCTCGAACACGGGTTGCAGCACGCGCACGCTGCCGGCGGGCACCAGCACGCGCAGCAAGCCGGCGTCCAGTGAGGGGCGTTGGGTTTCGCTGGCCGGCGGGGTGCCCACCAGGTCCTTGAACTGCGTCGCGTTCATCAGTGAACGGTTGGTGAGCAGCACGGTTTCGGTCACGTCGTGGGCGTGCGGGTTGGCCAGCACGATGACGCTGTCGAGCGCGCGGTCGGTGTGGCGCTCGAAGGCGAACAGCTGCTCGGCCACCACGGCGCGGTAGTCACCCACGCGCAGGGCGCGGTGGGTTTTGCGCAGGCCGATGAGCTGGCGCGTCCAGGTGAGGGTGGGGTGGCCGGCGTCGATGACGTCCCAGCGCATCGGGGCGCGTTGCTGCGGGTCACCGTCGCCCAGGGTGTCAATCTCGCCGCCCTGCCACAGGTTGGGCGCACCGGGCAGGGTGAATTGCAGCACCTGGGCCAGGCGGCGCTGGCGCTCATCGGGCAGGCGGCTGGCCAGGCGGGGCAGGTCGTGGTTGTCGAGCAGGGTCCAGCTGCGCAGCAGGGGCTCGATGCCGGTGTCGGCAATCGTGCGCTCGATCATGCGCTGGGCCAAGGCGGGGCTCAGCTTGCGCTCGGCCATGTCGAGCAGAACGCGGCGCCAGGTGAAGTTCATCACCCCGTCGAGCGGGCCGTCGGTGCCCACCCATTGCGCGGGGTAGTTGACGATCTCGCCGATCACCAATGCGTCTTTGCGCTCGGCGTGGGCCGCGCGGGTCAGGTCGGTCAGGTAGGTGGTACCCAGCTCGAAGGCGGTGTCCAGACGCCAGCCGTCCACGCCGTCACGCAGCCAGCTGCGCACCACCGAATCACGGCTTTCGTACAGGTGCGCGCGAACGGCCGGGTTCTCCAGGTTCAGCTCGGGCAGGTTCACCGCGCCCCACCAAACCCGCGCATTGCCAGTGGCAGCAAACTCGGGGCCGATGTGGAACCAGCTGCGGTACGGGCTTTGCGGGCTGGCCTCGGCCGAGCGGAACGCGGCAGAGTTGCGGCCCATGTGGTTGAACACGCCGTCGAGCACGAGCTTCATGCCGCGCTGGTGCAGGTCACCAGCCAGCGCCTTCACATCAGCGCGCGTGCCGTATTCAGGCGACACCTGCTGGTAGTCGAGCGCGTCGTACTTGTGGTTGGTGTAGGCCAGGTGAATCGGGTTGAGGTAGAGCACGTCTGCGCCCAGCGTTTGCACATGGCCGAGGCGCGTGCGCAGGCTGGCCAGGTTGCCGCCCCAGAAGTCGATCTCGTGGCTCCACACCTTGGCGTCAGGCAGGTAGGTGCCGGTGGTGGGTAGCTCATGCCATTCACGCAGGCGCTTGGGCGGCGGCAGTAGGGCTTGCTGCGCGGCGCGGTCAGCCGGTGGCGCGTAGCGGTCGACCCACACCTGGTAAACCACCGGGCCAACGCGCCAGTCGGCTTCGCGGGCGGTATACACCGAGCTGCCGGAGGCAGCAGGGGAAGCAGAGGCAGCGGGCGCAGCATGGGTCATGGTGGTTCCAGCCAGGGCGAGCGAAGCCAGCACCGAGGCGACACCGCGGCGCGATGAGGTTTTGGTGCGCATGGTCAGCCTTTGACGCCGCCGGCGGTCAGGCCAGACACGATCCAGCGTTGGGCAGCGAGGAACACCAGCGTGATCGGCAGGCCCGACAGCACGGCAGCCGCCGCGAAATCGCCCCACAGATAACGCTGCTCATAGAGGTAGTACTTCGAGCCCACGGCCAGCGTGAGGTTGGGCTCTTCGCGCAGCAGCACCGAGGCCACCGGGTACTCGATGATCGTGCCGATGAAGGCCAGCACGAACACCACCATCAGGATGGGCACGGCCATCGGCAGCAGCACGCGCCAGAAGGCTTGCCAGCTGGTGGCGCCGTCGACCTTCGCGCATTCCTCGATCTCGGTGGGCACCGTGTCGAAGTAGCCCTTGATCGTCCAGATGTGCATGCCGATGCCGCCGAGGTAGGCCACGATCAGGCCGCCGTGGGTTTCAACACCCAGCCACGGCACGTAGCGGCCGATGCCTTCAAAGATGGCGTAGATGGCCACCAGGGCCACGGCCACCGGGAACATCTGCAGCAGCAGCATGCTGTTGAGAATGCCGTTCTTGAAGCGGAACTGCAGACGCGCGAAGCCGTAGGCCGCGGTGGTGGACAGCGCCACGATCAGCAGCGCCGAAATGGTGGCGATCTTGATCGAGTTCCACAGCCACAGCAGCACCGGGAACGGCGGCACTTTCACCGTGCCATCGGGCAGTGTCACGGGGATGCCGAGCGCCAGCTTCCAGTGCTCCAGGCTGATGGTGCTGGGGATGAGCGAGCCGGTGGCGAAATTGCCCGGCCGCAGCGAGATGCTGATGATGGCGAGCAGCGGGAACAGCGTCACGCCGATCAGCAGCCACAAGCCCAGGTGGGCGCCAAGAATGCGCCAGCGCTGGCTCTTTCCGGTCACGATGGCCATGGTGTCACGCCTTCCGTTGGTCGTTGGACTGGGTCAGCTTCAGGTTGGCCAGCGAGAGCAGGGCCACAAGGAAGAAGATGACGGTCGAGATGGCGGCAGCCAGGCCGAAGTTCGCACCCGCGTCGGTGAAGGCGATACGGTAGGTGTAGCTGACCAGGATGTCGGTGGTGCCGGCGGGCAACTTGGTGTTGAGGTAGTCAGGCCGGCCGTCGGTGAGCAGGCTGATCAGCACGAAGTTGTTGAAGTTGAAGGCGAACGCGCTGATGAGCAGCGGCGTCAGCGGCTTCACGATCAGCGGCGCGGTGATCTTGAAGAAGTTGGTCAGCGGCTTGGCGCCGGCAATGGCCGAGGCTTCGTACAGGTCTGCCGGAATTGCCTTGATCAGGCCGGTGCACAGCACCAGGAAGTACGGGTAGCCCAGCCAGGTGTTGACGATCAGCAGCATCGACTTGGCCAGCGTCGGATCAGCGAACCAGGCGGGCTTGATGCCGAAGGCGGCGTCGAGGATGGCGTTGATCTCGCCGAAGTTCTGGTTGAACAAACCCTTGAACACCAGGATGGAGATGAAGCCCGGCACGGCGTACGGCAGGAACAGCAGCGTGCGGTAGAGCGTGCGGTACTTCAGCGCTTCCCAGTTCAGCAGCACGGCCAGCGTCATGCCGATGGCGGTGGAGAACACGACCGTCAGGCCGGCAAACACCACGGTCCAGATGAAGATGGACGCGAAGGGGCCGCGCATGTCGGGGTCACCAAACAGGCGGGTGTAGTTGGCCAGGCCCACGCCCACCTTGAAGCCCGGTTGCAGGCGGCCGGCCTGGGCGTTGGTGAAGTAGCCGGTGTCGCGGTCAGGCGTGAAGATCAGGCCGGTGGCCACTTGCTTCAGGCCACCATCCGGCTGGGCTTGCCACACGGGGGTGAAGGGGCCGAACTCACGCAGGCCGGCATAGGCCAGCACGGCGCCGCCGGGCACTTGCAGCTTCAGGCTGCGCAGGCCGTCACGCAGGGCGATCACGCCGCGGATGTCGAGGGCTTCGCCGAGTTCGGCCTCGGAGCTGGCATTGGCCGGGGCCAGCGCCACGGCGGCGGCATCGGCGGTGGCATCTGCGGGCAGTGGCTTGCTCAAATCCAGCGGCGGGGACACCCAGCGTTGGGCACCACTTTCAACGTCTGACTGCAATGCCAGCCGCACCTGCGTGCCGGCACGGTGCACCGTGTAGCTCATTGCATGAGCTTCATCAATGTCGGCCTGGTCGAGCAGGTAGGCGCGGGCGCGGTCTTCGGTCAGCAGGTTGCTGGCCGAGTAGTTGGTGAAGCCGATCTGCACCGTGTAGAGCAGCGGGAAGGCGATGAAGATGATCATCGCCGCCACACCCGGGAACAGATAGCGCCAGGCCAGCGACGTGGATGCCGTGTAGACCCAGATGGCCAGGCCGCCAATCACCAGTGCCGCCACCGCCCACAGCGGGTTGCCGGCTGCCACCATGCCGTACACCACCCACAGCAGGGCCAGCACGGCAGCCGCGGCGAGTGCGCGGCCCAGCAGGCCGGTGGGGCTTGGGTCTTTGGCGGCCGACGAGGATGCGTTGTTGTTGTTCATGCTCATTTCGCCAGCATCCGGGCTGCTGCGCCGTCCAGCGCTTCCTTCGGGGTCTGCCGGCCCTGTGAGATGGCCTCCAGGGCGGCGTCCATCGCGGGCCAGAAGCGCCCGGTTTCAGGGATGTTGGGCAGGGGCTCACCCGCCCGCGCGTTGTTGAAGGTGGCGCGGATGTTCACATCCGAGGAGAGTTCTGCGTAGTACGCCTTGTTGGCCGGCGTGCCCAGCGGCACATCCGCCGAGATGGTCTTGAGGCTCTCGATCTTCAGCAGGTGCTGTTCGATGAACTCGCGGGCGATGTCCTTGTTCTGGCTGGGCGCGGCCACCATGCAACCCAGCACGCCCACGAACGGCTTGCTCGGCTTGCCAGCCACCACGGCCGGGATGGGTGCCACTTCAAAATCAATGCCGGCCTTGCGGGCGTTGTCCCAGGCCCAGGGGCCGGAGATCATCATCGCCACCTCGCCGCGGGCGAAGCCGGCTTCCATTTCGGCGTAGCGCGCACCGCGCGGCATGTGGCCGTCGTTGATGAGCTTCGCCAGCATCTGGGCGCCAGCCAGGGCGCCGGGGGAGTTCACGCCCACGCGGGCGGGGTCGAGGTCACCGTTCGGGCCACGGGCGAACACTTCGCCGCCGGCACCGGCCAGCATCGGCCAGGTGAAGAAGGTCTTGTTGTAGTCCCACAGCAGGGCCTTCTTGCCTTGCGCAGACAGTGCCTTGTCGATGCGGATGACATCGTCGAACGTGGCCGGCGGCGTCTTCACCAGCGCCTTGTTGATGATCAGGCCCACGGCTTCGATGGCCAGCGGGTAGCCCCAGGTGCGGCCCTTGTAGCCGAAGGCCTTCCAGGCGGCATCGTCGATCGCCTCGCGCACGGCCTTGCCGGGCGTCACGGGCACGATCAGGCCGGACTTGGCCCATTCACCCACGCGGTCGTGTGGCCAGCAGAAGATGTCGGGGCCCTTGCCGGCGCCAGCGGCCGACTGGAACTTGTCAGGGGCGCCTTCCGGGTGCTGCACCACCACCGGCACGCCGGTGGCGCGGGTGAAGGCATCACCGACCTTCTGCAGGCCGTTGTAGCCCTTGTCGCCATTGATCCAGACCAGCAGCTTGGGCGGTGCAGATTGGGCGAGGACGGAAGGGGTGCACAAGGCGGCGATGGCAGCCGCGGCCAGACTCAAGCGCCCGACCTTTTGAAACAGCATCGGCATGGTGTCAGGCAGCCTGGCTGTCGAGGTGGTGCGCGGGCACGGCCAGGCGGCGGAAGGCCAGGCCAGCGGCGTCAAACAGGTAGCAGGCGGCCGAGGCCACGCCCAGCGTCAGGGCCGAGCCGCTCTTCAGGCGCAGGTGGCCGGGCAGCTCGCAGGTGAGGGTGGTATCGGTGCCGGGCAGGGTGCCGTAGGCGAAGGTGGCGCTGCCGAGTTGCTCCACGAAAGTGACGGTGGCCTGCAGGCGGTTGTCGCCGTCGTTCACCTGGAAGTGCTCGGGCCGGATGCCCAGCGTCACGGCGTCACCGGGCTTGGCGCGGCTGGCGTCTACCTCGCAGCGCACGACCTCGCCCGTCGAGAGCTTCACCACGGCCTGCGTGCCGTTCGCCTCCACCACGGTGGCGGGCATGAAGTTCATGGCGGGTGAGCCGATGAAGCCAGCCACGAACAGGTTGTCGGGGTGCTCGTACAGATCAAGCGGCGAGCCCACCTGCTCGATCTGGCCGGCCGACAGCACGACGATGCGGTCGGCCAGGGTCATGGCCTCCACCTGGTCGTGGGTCACGTAGATCATCGTGGTCTTGAGATCTTCGTGCAGCTTGGCGAACTCGTAGCGCATTTTCACGCGCAGGGCGGTGTCGAGGTTCGACAGTGGCTCGTCGAACAGGAACACCGCCGGCTTGCGCACGATGGCCCGGCCGATGGCCACGCGCTGGCGCTGGCCGCCCGACAAATCCTTCGGCTTGCGCTTCAGCAGATGCTCGATGTTGAGGATCTTGGCGGCGTGGTGCACCAGGCGGTCGATCTCGTCCTTCGGCATCTTGGCCAGCTTCAGGCCGAACGCCATGTTCTCGTAGAGATCCATGTGCGGGTACAGCGCATACGACTGGAACACCATGGCCACGCCGCGCTCGGCCGGCGGCACGTCGTTCACCACCTTGCCGCCGATGCTCAGCTCGCCGCCCGTGATGTCTTCCAGGCCCGCGATGGTGCGCAGCAGGGTGGATTTGCCGCAGCCCGACGGGCCGACGAACACCATGAACTCACCGTCACGCACTTCCAGGTCGATGTTTTTGAGGACCTTGGCTTCGCCATAGGCCTTCTGAACCTTTACCAGTCGAACATCTGCCACGGTGTTGTCCTTCTGGCCACCAATGTGGCCTTGTCTCGGGGGTGTTGGGTCAAGTCAGGGCGCTTTCGGGCCCCTTTGGATGTAGATAATATACATTCAACTACGCCGGGTTTCTACCCGGAAGCGTTGGGGGTTTCACTGGGTCTTACCTATGTAAATCAACATTTTTTGCGCCTCTAGTGGTTTTCTTGATGTAGTAGAACTACACAAAACAAGTTCATCAGGCGATACTTGCGTCTGTGCCGGGTCGCCGTGGTGGCGTTCTTCCGGCTTTGACAGGAGACCCTGCCATGACCAAGACGTCCACCGCCCGCGCTGCCGCGCCGGCTTCTTCCCGCCCCGCAGCTGCCGCCAAGTCGCGCAGCCATGACGCCGCGGCTGATTTCCGCCAGCTGGCCGCCCGTGCCTTGGCCCAACGCAGCGACGGCCACAGCGCCGAGGCCTGCCTGAACGCCGTGGCCATCGCCAGCCGCACCCTGCTGGCCGACCGCTGGGCGCTGACCCAGCAGGCCGATGCCCGCCGCAAGGGCGTGCGCCGCGTGCACTACCTGTCGATGGAGTTCCTGATGGGCCGTGCGCTGGGCAATGCCCTGGCCGCCATCGGCATGCATGAGCAGGTGGAAGCCGCGCTGCCCGAGGGCGCACCGGCCCTGGGTGAAGTGCTGGAGCACGAGCCCGATGCCGCGCTGGGCAACGGTGGCCTGGGTCGCCTGGCCGCCTGCTTCCTTGATTCGTTCGCCTCGCTCGGCCTCCCGTCCTTCGGCTATGGCCTGCGCTACAAGCACGGCATGTTTGCCCAGCACATTCAAGACGGCCGCCAGGTGGAGCAGCCCGACGAATGGCTGCGCCACGGCAGCGCCTGGGAGCTGCCGCGCCATGAACTGCGCTACCCCGTCGGTTTCGGCGGCACGGTGGTGAACGAAGGTGGCCAGCGCCGCTGGGTGCCGGCTCAAGCCGTGGTGGCCCAGGCTGTTGACTTCATCGTGCCGGGCCACGGCACCGAGCGCGTGTCGACCCTGCGTCAGTGGCAGGCCGAAGCCGCCCGCCCGATCGACTTCCCCACCTTCTGCCGCGGCGAGTTCGCCTCTGCCGGCGCGCACCTGCAGGAAGCCGAAGCCCTGAACTGGGTGCTCTACCCCGACGACAGCACCCCGGCCGGCCGCGAACTGCGCCTGAAACAGGAATTCCTGCTGGTGTCGGCCTCGCTGCAAGACACCCTGGCCCGCCACCTGCGCGAGTTTGGTGACGTGCACAGCTACGGCCGCCTCAACGCGGTGCACCTGAACGACACCCATCCGGCCATGGCCCCGGCCGAGCTGATGCGCCTGCTGCTCGATGAGCACGGCCTGGGCTGGGACGAAGCCTGGAAGATCACCTCGCAGGCCGTCAGCTACACCAACCACACGCTGATGCCCGAGGCCCTGGAAACCTGGCCGGTCAGCCTGTTCGAGGCGCTGTTGCCGCGCCACCTCGAAATCGTCTACGAGATCAACCGGCGCTTCCTCGACGAGGTGCGTGCGCGCTTCCCGGGCGACGACGCCATGGCCGCCCGCGTGTCGCTGATCGACGAAGGCGCGCACGGCGGTGAGCGCCGCGTGCGCATGGCCGCACTGGCCATCGTGGCCTCGCACAAGGTCAACGGCGTGTCGGCCCTGCATTCGCGCCTGATGGTGGAAACCATCTTCGCCGACTACGCCAAGCTCTGGCCGCAGCGTTTCATCAACGTGACCAACGGCGTCACGCCGCGTCGCTGGCTGGAGCAGGCCAACCCGGGCCTGAGCGCGCTGCTCGACAAGACCATCGGCGACGGCTGGCGTGCTGACCTGTCGCAGCTCTCCGAGCTGGGCGCCAAGGCCGGGCAGAAGCGCCTGGGCCAGGAGTTCATGAAGGTCAAGCTGGCCAACAAGCAGCGCCTGGCTGATCACATTCGCCGCGAGCTGGGCATCAACGTCGATCCGCACAGCCTGTTCGACGTGCAGATCAAGCGCATCCACGAATACAAGCGCCAGCTGCTGAACGTGCTGCATGTGGTGGCCCGCTACCAGGCCATCATCGCCAACCCGAGCGCCCACTGGACGCCGCGCACCGTGATCTTCGCGGGCAAGGCGGCTTCGGCCTACCGTGCCGCCAAGCTGGTCATCCAGCTGATCCACGACGTGGCCCGTGTGGTGAACAGTGACCCCCGCGTGGGCGACAAGCTCAAGGTCGTGTTCCTGCCGAACTACAGCGTCAGCCTGGCCCAGATCATCCTGCCCGCCGCTGATTTGAGCGAGCAGATCTCCACCGCCGGCACCGAGGCATCGGGCACCGGCAACATGAAGTTCGCACTCAACGGCGCCTGCACCATCGGCACCTGGGACGGCGCGAACATCGAGATGGCCGAAGGCATGGACGCGGTCAGCCCGCGCAAGGACGGCGCCAGCAACATGTTCGTCTTCGGCCTGCTGACCGAGGAAGTCGCCCGCATCAAGGCCCTGGGCTACGACCCGCGCCTGTACGTGGAAGAGAACCGCCAGCTCAAGGCCGTGCTCGACGCCATCACCGGCGGCGTGTTCAGCTGGGGCGACCCGGACCGCTACCGCGCGCTGGTGCAGCCGCTGCTGCAACATGATCCGTACTTGCTGATGGCCGACTTCGCCGCCTACGTGGAGTGCCAGAAGACCGTGGACGCGTTGTATGACGAGCCCACCGCCTGGGCAGAGCGCGCACTTCGCAACATCGCAGGCATGGGTTTCTTCAGCACTGACCGTACCATCGGCGAGTACGTGCAGCAGGTCTGGGCGGCACCGGCCAAGCGCTGAAGCCGTGTCCCGATCGTTGCGTTCCCTTGGGTAGCAGGAAAAGAGCAGGTGGTCTGTTGTTGACCGACGCAGAAGTGACCGCCCTGATCGGGGTTTCTCATCCAGATCCGTTCGCGGTGCTGGGCCAGCATGCCGACGCCGACGGCGCCTTGTGGGTACGGGCCTTGTTGCCCGATGCCCTGGACGTGAGCGTGCTGGACGCCACCAACGGCCGCCAGGTGGCCACGCTCACGCGGCGTCACCCGGCTGGCTTCTTTGAAGGCAAGCTGTCGCGCCGCAAGCAGCGTTTCGACTACCGGCTGCGCGTGAGCTGGCCGCACGGCGAAACCACCGAGCTGGCCGACGCCTACCAGTTCGGCCCGCTGCTTTACGACGCCGACCTGCACTACCTGGCGGAGGGCAGCCACCTGCGCCCCTGGCAGGCGCTGGGTGCCATGCCGATGACGCTGGGCGAAGGCGCGGCGGCCGTGGCCGGTGTGCGCTTTGCCGTGTGGGCGCCGAATGCCCGCCGCGTCAGCGTGGTCGGCAACTTCAACAACTGGGACGGCCGACGCCACCCGATGCGCCACCGCGGCGCCTCCGGCATCTGGGAGATCTTCGTTCCCCATGTCACGGTCGGTGATCACTACAAGTTCGAGATCATTGCCGGCGACGGCAGCCTGCTGCCGCTGAAGGCCGACCCCTATGCCCGCGCGGCCGAGTTCCGCCCCGGCACGGCGAGCATCGTGGCCGCGGCCCGCCCGCGCCGCGCCCGGCCCGGCGGCCGCACCGGTGCCAACAGCCGCCAGGCCCCGGTCAGCATCTACGAGGTGCACCTGGGTTCGTGGCAGCGCCGCCCTGACGGCACCTACAACGACTGGGACACGCTGGCGCAGACGCTGCCTGACCACGTGCAGGCGCTGGGCTTCACCCACGTCGAGCTGATGCCCATCAGCGAACATCCGTTTGATGGCTCCTGGGGCTACCAGACGCTGGGCCTGTACGCGCCCACGTCTCGCTTCGGCTCGCCCGATGGTTTCACCCGGTTTGTCGAGGCCTGCCAGCAGCGCGGCATCGGCGTGCTGCTCGACTGGGTGCCTGCGCACTTCCCGGTTGATGCCCACGGCATGGGCCAGTTTGATGGCACGTCGCTGTATGAATACGCCGATCCGAAGGAAGGTTTCCACCGCGACTGGAACACGCTGATCTACAACTTCGGCCGCACCGAAGTGCGCAACTTCCTGGTCGGCAATGCGCTGTACTGGGTCGAGGCGTTTGGTGTGGACGGCCTGCGCGTGGACGCCGTGGCCTCGATGCTGTACCGCGACTACAGCCGCCCCGAAGGCGAATGGCTGCCCAACGTGCACGGTGGCCGCGAGAACCTCGAAGCCATTTCGCTGCTGCGCCGGACCAATGAGGTGCTGGGGGCGGAAGCGCCCGGTGCCATCACGCTGGCTGAAGAGTCAACGTCATTTCCCGGCGTGTCGGCGCCCACGTTTGCGGGCGGCCTGGGCTTCCACTACAAGTGGAACATGGGCTGGATGCACGACACGCTCGAGTACATGAGCCAGGACCCGGTGCACCGCCGCTGGCACCATGACAAGATGACCTTCGGCATGGTCTACGCCTACAGCGAGAACTTCGTGCTGCCGCTTTCGCACGACGAGGTGGTGCACGGCAAGGGCTCGCTGCTGAAGAAGATGCCGGGCGACGAGTGGCAGCAGTTCGCCAACCTGCGCGCCTATTACGGTTTCATGTGGGGCCACCCGGGCAAGAAGCTGCTGTTCATGGGCCAGGAATTTGCGCAACCGACCGAGTGGAACCACGACGTCGAGCTGCCCTGGGATTTGCTGCAGCAGCCCCAGCATGCCGGCGTGATGCAGCTGGTGGGTGACTTGAACCGGCTCTATGCCAGCCAGCCTGCGCTGCATGCGATGGATTGCCAGCCGGAAGGCTTCGAGTGGCTCGTCAGCACCGAGGCGCAAACCTCGGTGTTCGCCTGGGTGCGCCGCGACGGCACGGGCCAGCAGGTCATCGTGCTGTGCAACATGACGCCGGTGCCGCGTGATGGTTACCGGCTGGGTGTGCCCGCCGGTGCCGCCGGCTGGCGCGAGGTGCTCAACACCGATTCGGCGATCTACGGCGGCTCGAACATGGGCAATGCCGGCGCCGTGCTGGCGACCGAAAACGTGGTGGCGCATGACCGTGCGCAGTCGGTGGTGGTCACGCTGCCGCCGCTGTCCACCGTGTTCCTGGTGCCGGCATGATGCGCGCGGCCCGAACCTTGCTCACGGCACCGGCATGAGCATCACCACCCGACTGCCTGCCGCGCTGCAGGAAGGCCGCAGCGCCCCCCTGGGCTCGCTGGCCCGCGACAACGGCGTGAACTTCGCCGTGTTCTCGCAGCATGCCCAGCGCATGGAGCTATGCGTGTTTGACGCCTCCGGCAGCCGTGAGCTGCGTCGCTACGAGCTGCACGGCCCGCACGACCAGGTCTTCCACGGCTTCTTGCCCGGCGTGGGCGAGGGCCTGGTCTACGGCCTGCGCGCGCACGGCCCGTACCAGCCCGAAGCCGGCCACCGCTTCAACCCGAACAAGCTGCTGCTGGACCCGTACGCCCGCGACATCGTCGGCCACCACCGCTGGCTGCCCGAGCACCACGGCTACGAGATCGGCCACCCCGAAGGCACGCGCTCGTTTGATCGCCGGGACAACGCCGCGCATGCGCTGAAGGCCCGCGTGGCCGAGCCCATCGGCACGGCGCCGGGCTTTCTGAATGCGCCGCGGGTGCCGGTGTCGCGCACCGTGCTGTACGAGGTGCACGTCAAGGGCTTCAGCCAACTGCACCCGGGCATTCCACCCGAGCTGCGCGGCAGCTATGCGGCGCTGGCGCACCCGGCTGCCATTGCGCATTTCAAGGCGCTGGGCATCACCACGCTGGCGCTGCTGCCGGTGCAGTTCCACCTCGATGAGCCGGGGTTGGTGGAACGTGGCCAGACCAACTACTGGGGCTACAACACCCTGGGCTTTTTTGCGGCGGACCCGCGCTATGCGCTGCCCGACCACCGGCAAGATCCGGCGCTGGTGCGTGCGGAGTTCCGCCAGATGGTGGCCGACCTGCACGCCGCCGGCCTGGAGGTGGTGCTGGACGTGGTCTACAACCACACGCCCGAGGGCAGCGAAGCCGGCGCCACGCTCAGCTTCCGTGGCCTGGACAACGCCAGCTGGTACCGCCTGGCGCCGGATGACCCCAGCCGCAACGAGAACTTCACCGGCTGCGGCAACACGCTGAACGTGGCGCACCCGCGCGTCACCCAGTTCGTGCTTGATTCACTGCGCTTCTGGGTCCAGGAGATGGGCGTCGACGGCTTCCGGTTCGACCTGGCGCCGGTGCTGGGCCGCACCCGCCACGGGTTTGACCCCAACGCCGCCTTCTTCGTGGCGATGCGGCAAGACCCGCTGCTGGCGCAGGTGCACCTGATCGCCGAGCCCTGGGATGCCTCGTACGACGGCTACCAGGTGGGCCGCTTCCCCGGCCGCTGGGTGGAATGGAACGACAAGTTCCGCGACACCGTGCGCCGCTACTGGCTGCACCGCGCCGTGGGCCGGGGCGAGCTGGCGCGGCGCTTCACCGCGTCCAGTGATTTGTTCCACCACGGCCAGCGCCGGCCGAGCGCGTCGGTGAACTTCATCACCGCCCATGACGGCTACACGCTGACCGACCTCGTCACCTACCAGCACAAGCACAACGAGGCCAACGGCGAAGGCAACCGCGACGGCCGCGATGGCGAGCCCAGCCACAACTTCGGTGTGGAAGGCCCGACCGACGAGGCCGGCATCGTGCTGGCCCGTGACCGCGTGCGGCGCGCCATGCTGGCCACCTTGCTGCTGGCCCAGGGCACGCCGATGCTGTGCGCGGGCGACGAGATCGGCAACACCCAGGGCGGCAACAACAACGCCTATTGCCAGGACAACGCCACCGGCTGGCTGGGCTGGCCGCAGGCCGACCTGCGCCTGACCGCGCTGGTTGGTGAGCTGCTGGCGCTGCGCCGCGCCGAGCCTTCACTGCGCTACGACCACTGGTTCCACCCGCAGCCCGGTGAGCAGGGCCAGCGCGGCCTGCAATGGTTCACGCCGGCCGGCCGCGAGATGCAGGTGAACGACTGGCATGACGGCAGCCAGCACGCCTTTGCCTGCCACCTGATCGCCGGCCCGGCCGATGACCTGACCTGCGACGTCGACTGCCCCGGCAGCCCGCGCCTGATGCTGGCCTTCAACCCCGACAGCCTGCCCACGCGCTTCACGCTGGGCGCCTGCGCCTGGGAGCTGGTGTTCGACAGCAGCGGCGAATTGCTGCGCGGGCCGCTGCCTGCGGAGTCACACGTGCTGATGGTGCCCTCGCATGCGCTGGTGGTGTTGCGGGCGCAGGCCTGACGGGCCTGGCCGAACACGCGTATCCGACACAAGCATCAAGACCCATTTCTGCCCTCTCGTTCCGATTTTTCTCACCCAACAACACGATCCGGAGACCTTCATGCACCTTCCTCCGCGCACCTCGGGCGTCCTGCTGCACGTCACGTCATTGCCCAGCCCGCACGGCATCGGCGACTTCGGCCCCGGCGCCTACCACTTCGTCGACTGGCTGCAATCGGCCGGTCAGAGCCTGTGGCAGCTGTTGCCCACCACGCCGATCGGCCCGGCCAACTCGCCTTACCAGAGCGTGTCGGCCTTTGCCGGCAGCCCGCTGATGGTGGCGTTCGAGCCGCTGGTGGCCAAGGGCTGGATGAGCGCGCCGCAACTGCCGGACGGCGGCTTCAATGTCTACCGCGTCGAATACGAGAAGGTGGTGCCGTGGCGCATGGCGCAGCTGCGCCTGGCGGCAGAGGGATTCTTCGCACGCGGCAGCAAGGCCGACCACAAGGCCTTCGAAACCTGGGCCGATGCGCAGCGTTCCTGGCTCGACGACTACGGCCTGTTCATGGCGCTGGAAACCGTGCATGGCGGCCAGCCCTGGTGGACCTGGGCACCCAAGCTGCGCGACCGCGACGCCGCGCAGATGAAGGCCGCCCGCCGCACGCACGCCGCCGAGATACGTTTCTGGGAATTCGTGCAGTGGTGCTTCGACACCCAGTGCGCGGCCGTGAAGGCGTATGCGAATGAGCGCGGCATCGGCATCGTCGGTGACCTGCCGATCTTCATCGCCCACCACAGCGCCGATTGCTGGGCCCGCCCGGACCTGTACTTCCTCGACGACAACTGCCAGCCTACCGTGGTGGCCGGCGTGCCGCCCGATGTGTTCTCGGTGGACGGCCAGCGCTGGGGCAACCCGCTGTACCGCTGGGACCGCATGGCCGAAGAAAACTTCGCCTGGTGGACGGCCCGCGTCTGCCGCGCGCTGGAGCAGGCCGATGTGTTCCGCATTGACCACTTCCGCGGCTTTGCCGGTTACTGGGAAGTGCCGGCCAGTGCGCCCACGGCGGCGACCGGCCAGTGGGTGCCCGGCCCTGGCCAGGCGCTGTTCGAGGCCATCGAGCGCGAGCTGGGCAGCCTGCCCATCATCGCGGAAGACCTGGGCGTGATCACGCCGGACGTGGTGGCGCTGCGTGACGGCTGCAACTTCCCCGGCATGCGCATCCTGCAGTTCGCGTTTGGTGCCGACGGCGACCAGGAATTCCTGCCGCACAACTACGTGCCGCACACCGTGGTCTACACCGGCACGCACGACAACGAAACCGTGCGCGGCTGGTGGCACAACGCGCCTGAGCGCGAGCGCATCTACGCCGGTACCTACCTGGCGTGTGGCGAACACGATGTGCATTGGGGCATGATCCGCGCCGCCGCCAATTCGGTGGCCAGCATGGCGATCTTCCCGCTGCAGGACGTGCTGGGCCTGGACGGCAGCCACCGCATGAACCTGCCTGGGTCGGTGGAGGGCAACTGGGCGTGGCGCTTTGATTGGCACATGGTGGGCAGCGAGCCCGGCCGCGTGCTGGGCGTGATCACCGCCGCCAGCGGCCGTGGCCCGTTCAAGCTGCTGAACCTGCCGGGCCAGCCGGGCTGAGCGAGGCGTCTCCAGACGTGACAAGGGCCGCTGATGCGGCCCTTGTTCATGGTGCGAGTTGCCTGTGTTGTTGGCGCTGTTGGCGCTGTTGTGCATTAACCAGGCTTACTTCACCCGCCACACCTGCACCGACTGGGCCGGCAAGTCGATCGAACCGGTGGCTTTTGACGCCGTCTCAGCGCTGCCCGCCGCCGGAAACAGGCTCACCAACTGAGCCTTGCCTGACAGCCCCGGCACCTTCACTGTGGTGGATGCGCCGTAGTTGATGACCACCAGCGTGCGCTCTTTGCCCAGCGCGCGCTGGAAGCCCAGCACGTTGCCCTTGGCAAAGCTGTGCTCGAAGCTGCCCCGCGCGATGCTGGGGTGGCCATTGCGCAGGCTCAGCATGGCTTTGTAGAAGCTGCGGATCGATCCGGGGTCGGCCTTCTGGCTGGCCACGTTCTGCTTGGCCAGGTTCGGTGCCAGCGGGCGGAACGGCGTGCCGGTGGTGAAGCCGGCGGTGCGCGGGTCGCTGGTCCAGCTCATCGGGCTGCGCAGGGGCAGGTCGCCCGTCACACCCAGCGCGCCGGCCAGGCCAATGTCTTCACCGAAGTAGATGAAGGGCGTGCCGGGTTGCAGCAGGTAGGTGGCCGCCACCAGCTTGTAGCGAGCTTCGTCGCCTTGCAGCTGGTCCCACAGTCGGTCGCCGGCAAAGATGTCGTGGTTGTGCACCATGGTCGACATGCCCTTGGGGGCCGTGCGCCAGAAGCTGGCCAGCTTTTCCACCGCGGCGGTGTCACCCTTGGCGGCCTTCACATAGTTCTCGACATAGCCGAAGGCGAAGGCGCTGCCGCACACGTTCGGCGCGGCCCAGCTCTCGGGTTTGGCGGTGGCCTCGCACACCACCCAGCGCTTGTCGTAGCTGCGGATCAGCTTGGCGAGGCGCAGCGTGAGCGCGCGGCTCTCCGGCTGGTCGTTCCAGGCCACGGCGTCGCGCTCGATCAGGTGCGGCACGGCATCAAGGCGAAAACCGTCCAGACCCCGGTTCAGCCAGAAGCGCAGGCTGTCTTCGTGGTACGCCACCACGGCCGGGTTGCGCAGGTTGAAGTCCGGCATGTGCGGGCCGAAGGTGCCGAAGTAGAAGTCACGCGAGCCGGCTGGCGCGGGCGGCAGGTCTTTCGGCTCCAGCTTGCTGTTCCAGTGCTCGGCCGCGGTCAGGTACCAGGGGTTCTTGCCCCAGATGTCCCAGCCCTTGGGCTCGGCATCCGAGAACACGAACCACGAGCGCCAGGGGCTGGCCGGGTTCTTGGCCGCATCCATGAAGGGCGGGAACTGCGCCGCGCTGTGGTTCACCACGTAGTCCATCACCACGCCGATGCCGCGTGCATGCGCCTGCTTGATCAGCTCATCGAAGTCGGCCAGCGTGCCGTACTCGGGCGCGATGCTGCGGTAGTCCGAGGTGGCGTAGCCGTGGTCGCCGTCGGCGTTGCGGGTGATGGGCATCAGCCACAGGCCCGTCACGCCCAGGTCTTTCAGATCGTCCAGGCGTTGGGTCAGGCCCTTGAGGTCACCCACGCCGTCACCATCGCCGTCCGCAAAGGCGCGCACGAAGATCTCCATGAACGCGCCCTTTTCCCAACCGGCCTTCAAGGGGCTGGCGCTGCGCCGGGCGGGCACCGGGCTGACGTCGATGTGTGCCAGGCGGGGGGCGGCTGCGGGTACCAGCGGGGTTGTGGTGGCCGTAGTGGTTGCGGTTGCAGGCGTTGCAGCACTGTCAGCGGCCTGGGCCAGGCCAGCGCCGCTCAGGGCCATCAGGGTGGCCAGGCAGAGGCGCGTCAGCAAGGGCGTTGTGAAGCTGTCCATGGTGCTGGTCGAGCGATGGCGTGTGTGTTGGGTCATTCGTGGGTCCAGTCAGGGTTGTGCCACATCCAGCAGCAAAAGGCTCTGTGCGGGCACGGTGATGCTGGCGGTGCCGCTGGCGCTGGCGGTGGCCGGCATGCTCGCGCCGGCCGGGTTTTGCAATGCGGTCAGCACGGCGTTCGCGCCGAGGCCGGCCACGCTCACCGTGCTGGCTGACGTGCCGGTGTTGATCAGCACCAGGCTGCGCTCGGTGCCCTGGGTGCGTTGCCACTGCATCACGTTGCCGCTGACCAGCGCATTGCCGAAGGCGCCGGTGCGCAAGGAGGCTCGATCCTTGCGCAGGTTCAGCAAGGCCTTGTAGTGGTTGAGCAGCGATTGGCTGTCAGCCGTTTGGGCCGCCACGTTCTGGCTGGCCACATTGGCGGCCAGGGCCCGGTAGGGCTGGCCGGTGGTGAAGCCTCCGCGCGAGGTGTCGGCCGTCCAGCTCATCGGGCTGCGCAGGGCCGCGTCGCCGCTCAGGCCCTGGCCCAGTCCCAGGCCGATCTCTTCGCCGTAATACACATACGGCGTGCCCGGCAGCATCAGGTGAATGGCCGCAGCCAGCTTGTACTGCGGCACGTTGCCGCCAAGCTGCTGCCACACGCGGCTGCCGGCAAAGCCGTCGTGGTTCGACAGGAAGGTGGCCATGCCGGCCGGCGCGCTGCTGGCGTAATCAAGCACAGCCTGCATGGCCGTGGTGTTGCCACGCGCCGCGTTCAGCAGCTTGGGCGCCAGATCAAACGCGAAGGCGTTGCCGCAGCCGGTGCTGGCCGCAAAGCCGAGCGGGTCATCGGGCGCCTCGCAGACCATGGTGCGCCGCGTGTACGACTGCACCACGGCCTGCATCCGGTTCATCAGTGCCTTGTTCTCGGGCTGGTTGTTCCAGGCGTCGGGTCCGTTTTCGATCAGCACGCCCACTGCGTCGAAACGGAAGCCGTCCACACCGCGGTTCAGCCAGAAGCGCAGGTTGCTGGCGTGCCAGTTTTCCACTGCGGCCGAGCGCAGGTTGAAGTCGGGCATCTGGTCCCAGAACGGGGCGTAGTAGGCGCCGGTGGCCTGCGGCCGCCACGGGTTGCCGCCCCACACCGACCAGCCGGCCGGCACGCTGTCTTGCCACACATACCAATCACGCCAGGCATTGGTGCGGGCGCTGCTGGCATTGGCGAACAGCGGGTGCTGGGCGGCGCTGTGGTTCATCACGTAATCAAGCACCACGCCGATGCCGCGGGCGTGGGCCTGGGTGATCAGCGCGTCCATGTCGGCCAGGCTGCCGTAGTCGGCCTCGATGTTGCGGTAGTCGGTCACCGCATAGCCGTGGTCGTGGTCCTGGCTGCGGGCCACGGGCATCAGCCACAGGCCGGTCACGCCAAGGTCCTTCAGGTAGTCGAGGCGGCTGATCAGGCCTTGCAGATCGCCCTTGCCGTCTCCGTCGCTGTCCTGGTAGCTGCGCACGAAAATCTGCATGAAGGCGCCGCGGTGCCAGTCGGCGGCCAGCGGGCTGCCGGTATCTTGTGCGGCCACCGTGCTCACATCCACGGCTGGCAGGGCAGGGCCGGTGGCTGGGGGCGGGGCAGGGGTGTCTACGCCGCTGCCCCCGCCACCGCCGCAGGCGCTCAAAGGCAGGGCCAGTGCCAGGGCAACAGCCAGCGACCACGGCGCGGCCGTGAACGGGCGGCTGGTGCGGGGCTTGCAAGTTGGGGTGGTTGGCGCGCCGGGTGCAGTTTTCATTCTGTAATTTGAATACCTAATTCCGGCCGATTTGGCCTATTACCATTGCATCATCAGGCTGATTGCGCAGTCAGTGGGGAATTCCTGTGTGTCTTGAATTTGTAGTTTGATTACATTTGAGGGGTCAATCTTGGATGATGGTGGAGCCATGGCGGCGTTGAAAAGTGGTGCGGTTCGGGGTGTTTGGCTGAGCGTCGTGGGGGCGGCTTGCCTGGGCGCGTGGCCGTCTGTTGCCATCGGTGCCACCTCGGCCGGCGCCAGTTCGGTGCCCGCAGCCACACTGGCGGAGTGCGACGCACCCAGCCATCAGCAGGTGCTGGTGCCGGCTGCTGCGCCCGCCTTGCCCGCGCAGGCCTACTGGCTCGACCGCTCACGCATTCAGTGGCCGGGTGTGCAGGCGTCAGCCGGCAGCCGCTGGCGCCTGGTGTCGTCGGCGCAGGCCCAGCTGAAGCTGCAGCCGGGCGGGGTGGTGCAGGGGGTTGATGCCTCGGTGCGCCTGACGCCGGATGCGTCCACCTTGCCGCCCGAGGTGGCTGAGCGCTTCAAGTTCGTGCCGGCCGGCGTGCGCCTGCGCGCCAGCCTGGCCGATCAGGCCCGCCTGCCCGCGCTGTGGCGCAGTCAGGTGTGGCTGCTGGAAGAAAGCGCTCAAGGCAAGGTGCTGCGGGCCACCGCGCTGCAACTGCCGGGTGCGCTGGACGACCGCTACGCCGCCGCCGAACAGGTGCCCGAGCTGGGCGTGGTGCCGGCCGCTGGCCGCACCACCTTCCGCGTGTGGGCGCCCACGGCGCAGTCGGTGTCGGCGTGCGTGTACCCCGATGGCCGTCAGAAGGCGTCGGCCCTGCTGGCGGCGAAGATGGATGCCGCCACCGGCGTCTGGCAGGCTCGCGAGGGCCGTGACCTGCAAGGTGCCAGCACCACCTGGCTGGTGGACGTGGTGGTGCCGGGCGTGGGCCTGGTGCGCAACCGGGTGACGGATCCGTATGCCTTCAGCGTCAACACCAACAGCCGCCGCACCTACATCACCCGCGCGGATGCGCCTGCGCTGCAGCCGGAAGGCTGGCGCACTGACCGGGCCCCCGCCACGGTCAAGGCCCCCACCGACATGTCGGTGTACGAACTGCATGTGCGCGACTTTTCCGCCACCGACGACAGCGTGCCCGCCGCCCAGCGCGGCAAGTACCTCGCCTTCACCCAGGCCGATTCGCGCGGCATGCGCCACCTGCGCGCGCTGGCCGCCGCCGGCATGACCGACGTGCACCTGCTGCCCGTCTACGACATCGGCTCGGTGCCCGAACGCGGCTGCGCCGTGCCTCAGCCCGCCGGGGCGCCTGATGCCACCAGCCAGCAGGCGGCGGTGCAGGCGGTGAAGGAAGAAGACTGCTTCAACTGGGGCTACGACCCCTTCCACTACAACGCGCCGGAAGGCAGCTACGCCACCGACCCCGACGACGGTGCCGTGCGGGTGCGCGAGCTGCGCCAGATGGTGATGGCGCTGCACCGCGCCGACCTGCGCGTGGGCATGGACGTGGTCTACAACCACACCTTGGCCGCTGGCCAGCATGAAAAGTCGGTGCTCGACCGCATCGTGCCGGGCTACTACCACCGCCTGAACGGCGAGGGCGTGATCGAGCGCTCCACCTGCTGCGACAACACCGCCACCGAGCACCGCATGATGGGCCGCCTGATGAGCGATTCGGTGCTGCTGTGGGCGCGTGACCATCACATCGATTCCTTCCGCTTCGACCTGATGGGCCACCAGCCGCGCGCCGCGATGGTGGCGATGCAGGCGCGCCTGAAGCGCGAACTGGGCCGCGACGTGCCCTTCATCGGCGAGGGCTGGAACTTCGGCGAGGTGGCCAATGGCGCGCGTTTCGTGCAGGCTTCGCAGCTGTCGCTCAACGGCACCGGCATCGGCACCTTCAGCGACCGTGCGCGCGACGCCGTGCGCGGCGGCGGCGCCGGTGATGGCGGTGTGGCGATGATCGCCCGCCAAGGCTATGTGAACGGCCAGCACTACGACCCCAACGACCGCGCCGCGCCGGCGACGATGGCCGACCTGATGCGCACCGCCGACCTGGTGCGCGTGGGCCTGGCCGGCGCGTTGCGCGACTACCGCATGACCACCTGGGACGGCACGGTGAAGCCGCTCTCGCAGATCGACTATGCGGGCCAGCCGGCGGGCTACGCCAGCCAGCCCGCCGAGGTGGTGAGCTACGTCGAGAACCACGACAACCAGACCCTGTTCGACAACAACGTGATGAAGCTGCCGCGCGGCACCTCACGCCACGACCGCGCCCGGGTGCAGGTGCTGGCCTCTGCCATCAATGCCTTCAGCCAGGGTGTGGCGTACTTCCATGCAGGCCAGGACATCCTGCGCAGCAAGTCGCTCGACCGGAACAGCTTCAACTCGGGCGACTGGTTCAACCGCCTCGACTGGAGCTACCAGACCAACCACTTCGGCACCGGCCTGCCGTCGGCCGATGACAACCGCAACGACTGGCCGCTGATGCAGCCGCTGCTGGCTGACCCGGGCATTGCGCCCACGCCGGCCGACATCGCCTTCGCCCGCGACGCTTTCCGTGACCTGCTCGCCATCCGGGCCAGCTCGTCGCTGTTCCGCCTGCGCACCGCGGACGAGGTGCAGCGGCGCCTGCGCTTTTTGAATGTCGGCCCCGGTCAGCAGGCCACCGTGCTGGTGGGGCAGCTGGATGGTGCCGGCTTGCCGCTCGAAGCGGGTGGGGGTGCGGGTGCCGGCTTCGAGCAGCTGGTGTACGTCATCAATGTGGACAAGCAGGCCCAGCGCCTGACTCTGCCGGCCCTGGCCGGGTTGCCTTGGCAGCTGCACCCGGTGCACCTGGCGGCCGGGGCGGCCGATGCCCGCGCCCGCGAGGCGGTGCTGGACAGCGCCGGCCAGCTCAGTGTGCCGGCGCGCACGGCGGTGGTCTTCGTGATCAAGCGTTGAAACCGGCCCTCGGCTGGGTGTAGGCGACAATCGCGGCCTGCCCCCGAACAGGTTTCATCGGCGGCCCTCCCGGGCCCGCCCAGCCACCGTGCGGACAGGCCAGATGCGCCTGAATCCCGGTGAGCTGTTGAGGGTTCACTTTTGAAGCCCTCCGCAAGTCTTTGCTTTTAAAGCTTATTTTCCGGAATGATTATTTCAAACCGGGCGTAAGTATTTGATTTCATTGATTTTTTCCAATCCTGTTCATTGACGTTACAAACCTCGTGCGCTAAAGTGGGGGAAAGTGCACTTTTGTGGGGTCACGTGTCAGATTTTGTGTTTCAGGGCGAATCAGCGTTGACGCTGGACGGGAAGGGGCGGGTCACCGTGCCAGCTCGGTTCCGCGACGCCCTGAGCGCCCTGTGCACGGGTCAGATGACCGTGACCAAGCACCCCGGCCGCTGCCTGCTGCTGTTTCCGCGCCCCGCCTGGGTCGAGTTCCGCAGCAAGCTGTTGCAGTTGCCGATGGACGCCGAAGCCTGGCGTCGCCTGTTCCTGGGCAGCGCGATGGACGTCGACATCGACGCCGGCTCGCGCGTGCTGCTCTCGCCCGAGCTGCGCGCCTGGGCCGGGCTGGGCAAGGACCTCATGCTGGTGGGCATGGGCAGCCGGATGGAAATCTGGGATCGCGAGCGCTATCTCGCCAATGAGAACCTGACCCTGTCGCAGCCCATGCCTGATGGCCTGCGCAACATGGTGATGTGAGGCCTTCGCCATGAGTTTTTCCCATGTCACCGTGCTGCTCGACGAAACCGTCGACGGCGCCCTGAGCGACCCCGATGGCGTTTATGTCGACGGCACCTTTGGCCGCGGCGGCCATGCACGCGCCTTGCTGGCCAAGCTGGGGCCGAAGGGCCGCCTGATCGCCTTCGACAAAGACCCCGAGGCGGTGGCTGCAGCCACCACCGGCGACACCGCCATCACCGACCCGCGCTTCTCCATCCGCCATGCCAGCTTCGCGCGCATGGCCGAGGTGCTGCGCGCCGAGGGCTGCCTGCCGCTGGCCGGCGTGCTGCTGGACCTGGGCGTGAGCTCGCCACAGATCGACAACCCCGAGCGCGGGTTCAGCTTCCGTTTCGACGGCCCGCTGGACATGCGCATGGACACTACCCGCGGCGAAAGTGCCGCGGACTTCCTGGCCCGCGCCGATGAGCGCCTTCTCACACAGGTGATACGCGACTATGGAGAAGAGCGGTTTGCTTTCCAGATTGCAAAGGCGGTTGTTGCTCGCCGTGAGGCAGGACGCACCCCTCGCACCACCGCTGAGCTATCCGAACTCGTGGCTGGTGTCGTCAAGACCCGCGAAGCGGGGCAAAACCCAGCCACGCGCACCTTTCAAGCTCTACGGATTTTCGTCAACGCCGAACTTGAAGAGCTGGAGCAAGGGCTGAGCGCAGCGCTGGAATTGCTGGGCACCGGCGGCCACCTGGCCGTCATCAGCTTCCACTCGCTGGAAGACCGCATCGTCAAGACCTTCATCGCCCGCGAAAGCAAGGCGGAAGTGGACCGTCGCGCGCCGTTTGCGCCGCCGGTCAAGCCGCTGCGCCTCGCGGCACTCGGCCGCATCAAGCCGAGTGAAGGCGAGATCCGCGCCAACCCGCGCTCACGCTCGGCGGTGCTGCGTGTGGCGGAGCGGCTTGAATGAACCGTCTGGCGCTCCTCATGATGATCGTGCTGGTGGGCAGCGGGCTGGTGCTCGTCAACACCAGCTACGAGGCGCGCCGCCTGTTTGTCGAGATTGAACGCGCCAAGGCTGAAGAGCTGCAGCTGCAGGCCGACACCAAGCGCCTGGAAGCCGAACGCCGCAGCGAAGGCACGTCGCTGCGCGTGGAACGTGATGCACGCCAGCGCCTGCAGATGCGCATGGCCAGCCCCGAAACGACGGTGTATGTGTCCGAGGCGCGTGGCGCCGCATCAGGAAGCCAGCCGTGAGTCTGTTCCCGCGTCGCCAAAGCGCAGCCGCCCAGTCGGTGCGCGGCGTGAATTACTCGACCAGCCCGCTGCTGGCCTCTAAGACGCCGCCCTGGCGCAGCCGCTTTCTGGTGTTTCTGGTGGGCGCCGCGTTTGCGCTGCTGATCGGCCGCGCCCTGTACGTGCAGGTGCTGCAAGCCGACTTCTTCCAGAAGAAGGGCGAGGAGCGTTATGCCTCCACGCTGACCTTGTCGGCCAGCCGCGGCCGCATCCTTGACCGCAACGGGCAGATCCTGGCGATCAGCGTGAACGCACCGACGGTGTCGATCAACCCGCAGCAGTTCAAGACCACCGACGAGAACAAGCGCGAGCTGTCGAACCTGCTCAAGCTCAAGCCGAAAGAGCTGGAGCAGCGCCTGGCCGACGGCGGCGCCTACACCGTGCTGCGCCGCCAGATCGACGACGGCATCGCGCAGCAGATCCGCGCCTTGCGTATCAAGGGCCTGACGCTGGAGCCGGGCTATCTGCGCCGCTACCCTGAAAACGAAGCGGCAGCGCACGTGGTCGGCTTCACCGACATCCAGGACTTCGGCCAGGAAGGCATCGAGCTGACCTACCAGCGGATGCTGCAAGGCCGTGGCGGTTCACGCGAAGTGGTGAAGGACCGCCTGGGCCGCGTGGTGGAAGAGCTGGGTGAACCGGTGGACCCACACGATGGACGCGATGTGCAGCTGACCATCGACTCCAAGGTGCAGGCGCTGGCCTACCAGCGCATTCGTGACGCCGTGGTCGACCACAAGGCCAAGGCCGGCAGCGTGGTGGTGCTCGACGCGCAGACCGGCGATATCCTGGCGCTGGCCAACTACCCGAGTTATGTGCCGGCGGAACGCAAGCACCTGACGGGCGCGCAGCTGCGCAACCGCGCCATCACCGACGTGTTCGAGCCGGGCTCCACGGTCAAGCCCTTCGTGGTGGCCAAGGCGCTGGAGCTCGGCATGATCAACCCGGACCTGGTGATGGACACGCGCCCGTTCAAGGTCGGCCCGCTGACGGTGAATGACGGCGAGCACGGCCATCCGTCGCTGACGGTGTCGCAGGTGGTGCAGAAGTCGAGCAACGTCGGCACGGTGAAGATAGCCCAGAAGCTGGATGACCGCACGATGGGCGAGCTGTATGCCCAGCTCGGTTTTGGCCAGAAGCCGCAGATCGGCTTCCCCGGTGCCGCCACCGGCCGTTTGCGCCCCTGGAAAACCTGGAAGCCGGTCGAGAAGGCAACGATGGCGTACGGCTACGGCCTGTCGGCGTCGCTGCTGCAGATCGCCCGGGCCTACACGGCGCTCGCACGTGACGGCGAGATGGCCCCGATCACCCTGGTGAAGGGCAGCGAGCCCCTGGCCGGCGCCCACATCTTCGAGCCGCAGACGGCCGTGAAGATGCGCCAGATGATGCGCGGCACCGTCAGCAAGGACGGCACCGCACCGCTGGCGCAGCCGGTGGGCTACTCGGCCGGCGGCAAGACCGGCACGGCCGAGAAGATGGAAGGCCGTGGCTACAACAGCAACAAATACCGCGCGTGGTTTGCCGGCTTTGCGCCGATTGGCAAGCCGCGGGTTGTGGTGGCGGTGATGGTGGACGAGCCCACGGGCGTCTACTACGGCGGTCTCGTGGCCGCGCCCGTCTTCAAGGTGGTGGTGGAGCAGGCCCTGCGCTCGCTCGGTGAACCACCGGATCTCGAAATCAAGCCGCAGGTGATGGCGCAAGCCACGCCCGCCGCCATCAAGGCGCAGCACTGACATGCCGCTCACCCGTCTGAAGAGTTCCGACGCCGCAGCCCGCTGGCTGACCTCGTGGGTCACCGGCGCCCTGCGCACCGACAGCCGCCAGGTGCAACCCGGCGACGCGTTCATCGCCTGGCCCGGTTACGGCACCGATGGCCGCCGCTTCGTGCAGGCCGCGCTGGCTGCGGGTGCGGCCACCTGCCTGGTGGAAGACGACGGTGTCGGAGAATTCGGATTTGAGGACGCGCGCATCGCCACGCTGCCCGGCCTGAAGGCCGCCACGGGCCGCATCGCTGACGCCTATTACGGGCACCCGAGCCAGGCGCTGCGCGTGGTGGCCACCACCGGCACCAACGGCAAGACGTCGACTGCGTGGTGGGTGGCTCAGGCCATGAGCGAGCTGGGCCAGCGCTGCGGCGTGGTCGGCACGCTGGGCGTGGGCGAGCCGCCCCGGCCGGGCATCACCGAAGGCAATATCCGCTACACCGGGCTCACCACCCCGGACCCCGTGGTGCTGCAGGCCGGCCTGCGCGCCATGCTGGACCAGGGCTTCAAGGCCTGCGCCATGGAAGCCTCGTCCATCGGCATCGTCGAGCAGCGTCTGGTGGGCACGCAGATCGATGTGGCGCTGTTCACCAATTTCACGCAAGACCACCTCGATTACCACGGCAGCATGGACGCCTACTGGGCGGCCAAGCGTGAGCTGTTCGCCTGGCCCGGCCTGAAGAGCGCCGTCATCAATGTGGACGACTCGCAGGGCGCTGCGCTGGTGGGCGAGCTGGCTGGCAAGGGCCTTGATCTGTGGACCGTGTCGGTGCAGGGCGAAGCCCGTCTGCGCGCCGTGAACGTGGGTTATCGCCATGGCGGTCTGGCCTTCAGCGTGATGGAAGGCACCGTCGAGGCTGCCATTGAAACCGGCCTGATCGGCGACTACAACGTCAGCAACCTGCTGGTGGTGATCGGCGGCCTGCGCGCTCTGGGCGTGCCGCTGCTGGAGGCCGTGCAGGCCGCAGCCGGCGTGACGCCGGTGCCCGGCCGCATGCAACGCGTGGCCGACAACGCCGCCGGCCCCGAAGTGGTGGTGGACTACGCCCACACGCCGGACGCACTGGAAAAGGCCCTGGGCGCGCTGGTGCCGCTGGCCGCCAGCCGCGGTGGCCGCCTGTGGTGCGTGTTCGGCTGCGGCGGCGACCGCGACAATACCAAGCGGCCTTTGATGGGCGGCATTGCGGCCCGTCTGGCGCAGCAGGTGGTGATCACCAGCGACAACCCGCGCACCGAAGCGCCCGAGCAGATCCTGGCGCAGATTGCAGCCGGTGTGCCTGCCGGCGCGGCCGCCCATGTGAGCCAGCAGGTGGACCGCCAGCTGGCCATTCATCAATGCGTGGCGGCAGCCGAGGCGCGCGACGTCATCCTGGTGGCCGGCAAGGGCCACGAGGATTACCAGGAAGTGCAGGGTGTGCGTCACCCGTTCTCGGATGTGACACAGGCCTTGGCTGCGCTGCAAGCCCGAGGTGTGCAGTGAGCGGTCTCGGCATGTCTTCGTTGATGACGCTGGCCCAGGCGCAGGTGATGATCCCCGGCGCGGTGCTGGTGGGTGATGGTGCGCTGGCCTTTGCTCGCGTGCACACCGACACCCGCAGCCTGAAGGCCGGTGACTTGTTCGTCGCCTTGAAGGGCGAGAAGTTCGACGCCAATGACTTTCTGCCGCAGGCGCGTGATGCCGGAGCGGCGGCAGCCCTGGCCCACCACGGCCTGGCCCAGGCTGGCCTGAGCGGCCTGGAAGTGCCCGACACCTTGCTGGCGATGCAGCAACTGGCCACCGCATGGCGCGCCACGCAGGCGCTGCCAGTGATTGGTGTGACCGGCAGCAACGGCAAGACGACCGTGACCCAGATGATTGCCAGCATCCTGCGCGCTGCGCACGGCGATGCGGCCCTGGCCACGGCGGGCAACCTGAACAACCACATCGGTGTGCCGCTGACGGTGCTGCGCCTGAATGCGCATGCCGTCGCGGTGATCGAGCTGGGCATGAACCATCCGGGCGAGATCGCCGAGCTGGCCGCCATCGCGATGCCCACGGTGGCGCTGGTGAACAACGCCCAGCGCGAGCACCAGGAATTCATGCATACGGTGGAAGCCGTGGCCCGCGAAAACGGCGCCGTGCTGACTGCGCTGCCCGCCGATGGCGTGGCGGTTTTCCCGGCCGACGACACCTACACCGCACTGTGGCGCGAGCTGGCGGCAGGCCGCCGCGTGATCACCTTTGCGCTGGGCAATGACGCCGGTGCTGATGTGACCGCCGACGCCGACTGGGTGGCTGACCATTGGCAGGTGCAACTGCGTACCCCGGCCGGTGCGGCCACCTTGGCCCTGCGCATTGCCGGCCTGCACAACGTGAAGAACGCCCTGGCCGCTGCGGCCAGCGCACTGGGTGCGGGCATCAGCCTCGACGCCGTAGTGGCGGGCTTGACGGCCTTCGAGCCGGTCAAGGGCCGCTCGCAAGTGCAGCCGCTGACGCGCGCAGGTGTGCCGGTCACCCTCATCGACGACAGCTACAACGCCAACCCGGATTCCGTGCGCGCCGCCATCGACGTGCTGGCCGCGTTGCCGGCACCGCGCTGGCTGGTGCTGGGCGACATGGGTGAGGTGGGCGACCAGGGCCCGGCTTTCCACGCGGAAGTGGGCAGCTATGCCCGCGCACGCGGCATCGAGCATGTCTGGTGTGCCGGCGTGCTGGCGGCCGATGCGGCCCGCGCCTATGGCGCCGGCGCACAACATTTTGCGGACAACACGGCTGTCATCGCCGCCCTGACCAACGAGCCTGCCTTCAAGGCGGTGCTGGTCAAGGGTTCGCGCTTCATGGCCATGGAAAAGGTGGTCGCGGCCCTGCGCGCGGCGCCAACCAAGGAGAACACGGGATGCTGCTGAGCCTGGCCCAATGGCTGCAAGGCCTGTACCCCGAGCAATTCGGGTTCCTGCGCGTCTTCCAGTACCTCACGTTCCGCGCGGTGTTCGCGGCGATGACGGCGCTGCTGATCGGCCTGGCCTTCGGGCCATGGGTGATCCGCCGGCTGACCGAGCTGAAGATCGGCCAGCCCATCCGTGAATACGGCATGCAGAGCCACCTGGCGAAGCGCGGCACGCCGACGATGGGCGGCGCGCTCATCCTGATCGGCATCGGGGTGGCCACGCTGCTCTGGAGCGACTGGAGCAACCGCTTCGTGTGGATCGTCATGATCGTCACCTTCGGTTTCGGCGCGATCGGCTGGACCGACGACTGGCGCAAGGTGGTCGACAAGAACCCGGAAGGCATGGCCTCGAAGGAGAAGTTCCTGTGGCAGTCGCTGATCGGCGTGGTCGCGGCGCTCTACCTGGCCTTCAGCGTGTCGGAAACCTCGAACCTGCGCGTGCTGGAATTGTTCCTGCGCTGGGTGCAGAGCGGCTTCTCGAACGACCTGCCGCCCAAGGCCGGTCTGATGCTGCCGTTCTTCAAGTCGGTCAGCTACCCGCTGGGTGTGTTCGGCTTCATCGGCCTGACCTACTTCGTCATCGTTGGTGCCAGCAATGCGGTGAACCTGACCGACGGTCTGGATGGCCTGGCCATCATGCCGGTGGTGCTGGTGTCGGGCGCGCTGGCGATCTTCTCGTACGTGGTCGGCAACGCGGTTTATTCGAAGTACCTGCTGTTCCCCTACATCCCGGGCGCCGGTGAGCTGATGATCTTCTGCGCGGCCATGTGCGGCGCCGGTCTGGCCTTCCTGTGGTTCAACGCGCACCCGGCGCAGGTGTTCATGGGCGACGTCGGCGCGCTGTCGCTGGGTGGTGCGCTCGGCACCGTGGCGGTCATCACCCGCCAGGAAATCCTGCTGGGCATCATGGGTGGTGTGTTCGTTGCTGAAGCGCTGTCAGTGATGGTGCAGGTCGGCTGGTTCAAGTACACGAAGAAGAAGTACGGCGAGGGCCGGCGCATCCTGAAGATGGCGCCGCTGCACCACCACTTCGAGAAGTCGGGCTGGAACGAAACCCAGGTGGTCATCCGCTTCTGGATCATCACCATGCTGCTGTGCCTGATTGGCCTGGCCAGCCTGAAGTTGCGCTGAGAGAGCACCGTGAACCACCTGCGCGATCTGCACGTTCTGATTCTGGGCCTGGGCGATTCCGGCCTGGCGATGGCCCGCTGGTGCGCCCGCCACGGCGCGGCGCACATCCGCGTGTGGGATTCGCGTGCCACGCCGCCGCAGGCGGTTGCCCTGGCCGCCGAAGTGCCGGGCGCGGAGTTCTTCAGCGGTGCGCTCACGGCCGAGACCCTGGGCACGACGCGCCTGGTGCTGAAGAGCCCGGGTCTGTCGCCGCTGGACGAGCGGCTGCTACCCTTGCTGAACGCCGCCCGCGCTGCCGGCATTGCGGTGGCGGGTGAGCTGGACCTGTTCAGCCGCGCGCTGCAGGACCTGGCTGCAGAGCGCCGGTACGAGCCGAAGGTGCTGGCCATCACCGGCACCAACGGCAAGACGACGACCACCTCGCTGACGGCGATGCTGGTGGAGCGCTGCGGCCGCTGCGTGGCCGTGGCTGGCAACATCGGCCCGACCTTGCTCGACACGCTGAGCGACGCACTGAGTGCCGAAACCTGGCCGACGGCCGACGACGAAGCGCCGGTGGCTGACGCCGATGCGCAGGCGCACGACCTGGAGACCGTGTCGGAAGATGCCGCCGCGGCCCACGAAGGTGAGGCAGCTGCGCAGGCTGCTGATGACGAGGCGCAAGCCGAGGTTGGTATGGCGAGCGAGGCCGTTGAAGCTTCTGAAGCTGCGCTGCCCCTCGAAGCCGACGACGACGCCACCGCCGCCGAGCCAGTGAAGCTGGCCCCCCCGCCCCCGAAGGCCGCCGTGTTTTCAGCCCTGCCCGAAGTCTGGGTGCTGGAGCTGTCGAGCTTCCAGCTGGACGAGGTGCAAGGCTTCGAGCCCAGCGCCGCCACGGTGCTGAACATCTCGCAGGACCACCTCGATTGGCACGGTGACCTGGCCGCCTACACGGCAGCCAAGGCCCGCATCTTTGGCCAGCACGGCTTGATGGTGGTGAACCGCGATGACGCGATGGTCGAGGCGATGATCCCGGCCCCGGTGATGGTGAAGGGCGGTCGTGGTCGTCCGAGCAAGGCGGTGGGTCGGGCGGTTGTTCGATTTGGCCTCGATGCACCGCAGCGGCCGGGTGACTTTGGCTTGGTGACCGAAGCCGGCATGGCCTGGCTGGTGCGCGCCTTGCCGGCTGACGAGACCATCAAGCGCCGCAAGGACGAGGTCGAGGAAATTCACCTGCAACGCATGATGCCGGCCGACGCGCTGCGCATCCGCGGCCGCCACAACGCCAGCAATGCGCTGGCCGCGCTGGCACTGGCCACCGCCATCGGCTGCCCGCTGGCGCCGATGCTGCACGGCCTGCGCGAATACCGCGGTGAGCCGCACCGGGTCGAGCTCATCGGCCAGGTCAGCGGCATCGAAGCCTTTGATGATTCGAAGGGCACGAACGTGGGCGCCACCGTGGCGGCTCTGAACGGCCTGGGCGCTGACAAGCTGACCTCCAAGCTCATCGTCATCCTGGGTGGCGACGGCAAGGGGCAGGATTTCGCGCCGCTGGCCGAGCCCGTCTCGCGGCATGTGCGCGCCGTGGCCACCGTCGGCCGTGACGCCGCCGCGATCGAAGCAGCGCTGGCCGGCACAGGCGTGGTCATCCAGCGTCACGACACGCTCGAAGCCGCGGTGCCCTGGTGCTTCGCGCAGGCGCAAGGGCACGACGCCGTGCTGCTCAGCCCGGCCTGCGCCAGCCTCGACATGTTCCGCAACTACGCGCACCGTGCGCAGGTCTTCGTTGACGCGGTGCATGCGCTGGCCGCTGAGCGCGGGGAGCTGCTGGTATGAGCGTGTCCACCGCCGCATCCGCCTGGCGCGACAGCCTGCAAGGCAGCTGGTCGCGCCTGCGTGGCCTGCTGGGGCGCAGCGAAGAAAACGCCAGTGCGGTGCCGGTGCGCGACTGGGTCAACACCGGCAGTGGCAAGCCCACCGCAGTGGCCGGCTTCGACATGGCGCTGGTGTGGGTGGTGGTGTGCCTGCTGGCCCTGGGCCTGGTGATGGTGTATTCGGCATCGGTGGCGCTGCCCGACAACCCGAAGTTCGCCAAGTACTCGGCCACCTATTTCCTGAACCGCCAGGCGATGTTCATCGGCGTGTCTTTCGTGGCGGCGCTGGTGACCCTGCAGATCCCGATCGGCGTCTGGGAGAAGTGGGCGCCGTGGCTGTTCGCGGCCTCGCTCGCGATGCTGATCGTCGTGCTCGTGCCCTTCATCGGCAAGGGCGTGAACGGCGCACGCCGCTGGGTGCCACTGGGCATCATGAACTTCCAGCCGAGCGAGCTGGCCAAGCTGGCCATGGCCATGTATGCCGCCAGTTACATGGTCCGCAAGATGGACGTGAAGGAAAACTTCTTCAAGGCGGTGTGGCCGATGGCCGTGGCCTTGATGGTGATCGGCGTGCTGCTGCTGGCCGAGCCCGACATGGGCGCTTTCATGGTGATTGCTGCGGTGGCGCTGGCCATCCTGTTCCTCGGTGGGGTGAACGGCCGCATGTTCTTCCTGAGCGTGGCCGTGCTGGTGGGCGCCTTCGTGCTGATGATCGTTTTCAGCGAATTCCGTCGCCAGCGCATCTTTGCCTACCTCGACCCCTGGAACCCGGAATACGCCCAGGGCAAGGCCTACCAGCTCACCCACTCTCTCATTGCGTTTGGCCGGGGCGAGTTGTTTGGTCAGGGTCTGGGCTCATCGATCGAGAAGCTGCATTACCTGCCTGAAGCCCACACCGACTTTCTGCTGGCGGTGATCGGCGAGGAGCTCGGCTTTGTCGCGGTGGTCGGCGTGATCGTCGCCTTCTTCTGGCTGACCCGTCGCATCTTCGTGATCGGCCGCCAGGCCATTGCACTCGACCGCGTGTTCGCAGGCCTGATGAGCCAGGGCATCGGCATCTGGTTTGGCGGGCAGAGCTTCATCAACATGGGCGTGAACCTCGGCGTGCTGCCGACCAAGGGTCTGACTTTGCCGCTGTTGAGCTACGGCGGCTCCGGCATCCTGATGAACCTGGTGGCGCTGGCCATCGTGCTGCGCGTGGACCAGGAAAACCGGCAACTGATGCGGGGAGGCCGCGCATGAGCCGGCATTTGGTGGTGATGGCGGCCGGCACCGGCGGCCACGTGATTCCCGGCCTGGCCGTGGCCCGTGAGATGCAGGCGCGCGGCTGGACCGTGAGCTGGCTCGGCACCGAAGGTGGCATGGAAAACCGGCTGGTGCCGCCGACCGGCATTCCGCTCGACCGCCTCGGCTTTTCGGGGCTGCGTGGCAAGGGCCTGACGCACACCATCTCAGGCGGCTTCCGTTTGCTGAAGGCCTTCTGGGACAGCGCCCGCGTGCTGCGCGCGCGCCGCGCCGATGCCGTGCTGGGCATGGGCGGTTATGTGTGCTTCCCGGGTGGCCTGGTGGCCAAGCTGATGGGCCGCCCGCTGATGCTGGTGAACGCCGACGCCGCGCTGCTGATGAGCAACAAGGCGCTGCTGCCGGTGGCCGACAAGGTTGCCTTCGGTTTTGATGGTCCGGCGGTGTCGCGCGTACGCCAGTCGCTGGTCACTGGCAACCCGGTGCGCGCCGAGATCGAACAGATGGCCCAACCCGCCCAGCGCTTTGAAGGCCGCAGTGGCCCGCTGCGCCTGCTGGTGGTGGGCGGCAGCCTGGGCGCCAAGGTGCTGAACGAAACGCTGCCCGCCGCGCTGGCCCAGATGCCCGCAGACCAACGCCCGCTGGTGACGCACCAGACCGGCATGGCCCACCTCGATGACGTGCGTGCGCGCTACGCCACGCTGGGCGTGCAGGCCGAGATCCTGCCGTTCATCGACAACATGGACCAGCGCCTGGCGGACTGCGATGTGATCGTCTGCCGCGCAGGCGCCATCACCGTGAGCGAGCTGTGCGCCGCAGGCGTGGCCAGCGTGCTGGTGCCGCTGGTGGTGTCGACCACCTCGCACCAGCGTGACAACGCCGCCTGGATGGCCGAGCGCGGCGCCGCCCGCCACCTGCCGCAGGCTGAAATGAACCCGCAGCAGCTCGCGCAGCTGCTGCAACAGATGACGCGTGAGCAGTTGCTGGCCATGGCCCAGGCCGCACGTGGGCTGGCGCGTCCCAAGGCTGCCGCTGCGGTGGCCGATCAAATCGAGAAGATGGTGAAACCATGAAGCACGCCGTCAAGCACATCCATTTCGTGGGCGTTGGTGGCGCCGGCATGAGCGGCATCGCCGAGATCCTGCACAACCTCGGCTACGTGGTGTCGGGCTCCGACCAGGCCGACGGCGCGGTGACGCGTCGCCTGGCCGAGCTCGGCATCCGCATCCACATCGGCCATGACGCCGCGCACATCAGCGGCGCCGAAGCCGTGGTCACCTCCACCGCGGTGAAGGGCGACAACCCGGAAGTCATCGCGGCGCGCAACAAGCGCATCCCGGTGGTGCCGCGTGCGGTGATGCTGGCCGAGCTGATGCGTCTGAAACGCGGCATCGCGATTGCCGGCACGCACGGCAAGACGACCACCACCTCGCTGGTGACCAGCGTGCTGGCGGAAGCCGGTGTCGACCCGACCTTCGTGATCGGCGGCAAGCTGAACTCGGCCGGCGCCAACTCGCGCCTGGGGTCGGGTGACTTCATCGTGGTCGAGGCGGACGAGTCGGATGCGTCCTTCCTGAACCTGATGCCCATCCTGTCGGTCGTGACGAACATCGACGCCGACCACATGGACACCTACGGCCATGACTTCGCGCGGCTGAAGTCGGCGTTTGTCGACTTCCTGCACCGCATGCCGTTCTACGGCGCGGCCATCATCTGCGGAGACGACCCCGGCGTGAAGAGCATCATTCCGATGGTGTCGCGCCCGGTGGTGACCTACGGTTTCGACGAAGGCAACCAGGTGCGCGCCGTGAACGTGCAGGCGCTGGAAGGCGGCCAGATGCGCTTCACCTGCCAGCGCCGCAACGGCGTGGTGATGCCCGACATCGACATCACGCTGAACCTGCCCGGCGAGCACAACGTGAAGAACGCGCTCGCGGCCATCGCGGTGGCCACCGAGCTCGAATTGCCTGACGAGCCCATCGTGCAGGCGCTGATGAAGTTCGGCGGCGTGGGTCGTCGCTTCCAGCGCTGGGGCGAAGTGCCGTGCGCGGATGGCCAGTTCACGCTGGTCGATGACTACGGCCACCACCCGGTGGAAATGGCGGCGGTGATCTCCGCGGCCCGTGGCGCCTTCCCGGGCCGTCGCCTGGTGCTGGCCTTCCAGCCGCACCGCTACACCCGCACCCGCGATTGCTTCGAAGACTTCGTCAAGGTGATGGGCCAGGCCGATGCCGTGCTGCTGACCGAGGTGTACGCCGCCGGTGAGTCGCCCATCGTGGCCGCCGACGGCCGCGCCATGACCCGCGCCCTGCGCGTGGCTGGCAAGGTGGATCCGGTGTTCGTGGACGACGTGGGCGAGCTGGCACAGCAGGTGCTCGACTTCGTGCGGCCGGGCGATGTGGTGATCGCCATGGGCGCAGGCTCGATCGGCGCGGTGCCGGGCCGCATCGTGGAATTGGCAGGACAAGCAGCATGAACATCAAGCAACGCAATGTGAACGTGGCGGCACTCGGCAAGGTCGCCGTGCTGATGGGCGGTGATTCGGCCGAGCGGCCGGTGTCGCTGATGTCGGGCGACGGCGTGCTCAAGGCGCTGCTGTCCAAGGGCGTGGATGCGCATGCGTTCGACCCGTCGCAACGTCCGCTCGAAGACCTGAAGGCTGAAGGCTTCAGCCGCTGCTTCGTGGCACTGCATGGCCGCCACGGCGAAGACGGCACGGTGCAGGGCGCCCTCGAGCTGATGGGCATCCCGTACACCGGCTCGGGTGTCATGGCCTCGGCCGTGGCCATGGACAAGGTGATGACCAAGCGCGTCTGGGTGGCAGAAGGCCTGCCGACGCCGCAGTGGCGCTTGCTGCCCCTCGGCCAGCACGGTGCCACCGTGGTGCGCAACGTGCCCGATGCGCTGGGTCTGCCGTTGATCGTCAAGCCGGCGCGTGAGGGCTCGTCCTTCGGCGTGACCAAGGTGGCGGGGTATTCCGGGATGCTGGAAGCCGTGACCCACGCGGCACAATACGACCCCGACGTGCTGTGCGAAGAATTCATCGATGGCGAAGAAGTGACCTGTCCGGTGCTGGGAGACGGGGACGACGCCGTCGCCCTGCCGGTCATCCGCATCCAGGCGCCCGACGGCAACTACGACTTCGAGCACAAGTACCACTCGGATGACACCCGATACCTCTGCCCGAGCGGCCTGCCCGCGGAAGAGGAACTCAACATCCAGCGCATCGTGGTGGCGGCGTACCGCCTGCTGGGCTGCCGCGGCTGGGGCCGCGCCGATCTGATGATCCGCGCCAGCGACCGCAAGCCTTTCCTGCTGGAAATGAACACCTCGCCGGGCATGACCGGTCACTCGCTGGTGCCGATGTCGGCCCGGGCCGCCGGCCTGAGCTACGAAGACCTGTGCCTGCACCTGCTGGCCGGCGCTCGCCTCGACAGCACCCGCGCTGCGCAAGACTGAAACACATGGCCGTGTCGCTGCCCCCAGATGTCCGCGTGATGAACGCCACCGCCGTGGCGGTGCTGGCGCTGAGCGGCTGCGTGCTGCTGGCGGCAGGCGCAGCCTGGGTGACACGCCAGCCGAAGTTCGCCATCGCCAGCATCCGTCTGGAAGGCGACGTCAGCCGCAACAGCGTGGCCACGGTGCGGGCCAATGCCACCCCGAAGCTGGCCGGCAACTACTTCACCCTTGACCTGCGCAACACCCGGTCGGCCTTCGAAGCCGTGCCTTGGGTGCGCCATGCAGTGGTGCACCGCGTCTGGCCGAATCGCCTGGTGGTGCGGCTGGAAGAGCACCGGCCGGCTGCGGTCTGGAAGGGTGACGAAGGCAACGATCGTCTGGTCAACAGCTTCGGGGAGATCTTCGAAGCCAACCTGGGCGACGTGGACGACGACCGCCTGCCTGAATTTCACGGGCCCGAAGAAGAGGCAGCCCAGATGCTGGCGATGTACCGCCGCCTGGTGCCGCTGCTCGGGCCCCTCGACGCCACCCCGGTGCGCATCAGCCTGTCAGGCCGCGGATCGTGGGATGTGGAACTCGACACCGGCGCGCAACTGGCGCTGGGTCGGGGCAGTGATGAAGAAGTGCTGGCCCGGACGGCCCGCTTTGTCCGAACGGTGACACAGGTGGCAGCGCGTCAGCGCCGGGCCTGGGACCACGCCGACCTGCGCCATGCCGACGGCTACGCGCTGCGGTTGAAAGGCCCTGTCACCCCGGCTGCCAATGGCGCCACAGCTTTGAATTGAGGAAGACATGGCCAAGGATTACAAGGATCTCGTCGTCGGGCTCGACATCGGTACCGCCAAGGTGATGGCGGTGGTGGCCGAGGTCGTCGGCGGCGAATTGCGGGTGGCCGGCCTCGGCGTAGCCTCGTCGCATGGGCTGAAGCGCGGCGTGGTGGTGAACATCGACGCCACGGTGCAGAGCATCCAGCAGGCCTTGAAGGAGGCCGAGATGATGGCCGCCTGCAAGATCGAGCGGGTCTATACGGGCATCACCGGCAGCCACATCCGCGGCCAGAACTCGACCGGCATGGTCATCGTGCGCGACAACCGCGAGGTGACGCCGACCGACGTGGCCCGCGTCATCGAAACCGCCAAGGCCATCAACATTCCGAACGACCAGCGCCTGCTGCTGGTGGAGTCCCAGGAATTCGTCATCGACGGCCATGAGGTGAAAGAGCCGATCGGCATGAGCGGCAGCCGCCTGGAAGTCAAGGTGCACATCGCCACCGGCGCGCAGAGCGCCGCCGAGAACATCGTCAAGTGCGTGCGCCGCTGCGGCCTGGAAGTGGAGCAGCTTTGCCTGTCGCCCACCGCCGCCGCCGCCGCCGTGCTGACCGACGACGAGAAGGACCTGGGTGTGGCGGTGGTCGACATCGGCGCCGGCACCACCGACGTTTCCATCTTCACCGGTGGGTCGATTCGCCATACTGCGGTGATTCCAATTGCCGGCGATCTGATCACCAGCGATATCGCGATGGCCTTGCGCACCCCCACCAAGGACGCCGAAGAGATCAAGGTGGAATATGGGGTGGCCAAACAACTGTTGGCAGATCCCAACGAACAGGTGGAAGTGCCCGGTCTGGGCGACCGGGTACCCCGGATGCTCAGCCGACAGGCTTTGGCCGGCGTGATTGAGCCGCGGGTCGAGGAAATCTATTCGCTGGTGCACCAGGTGATTCGGGAATCCGGCTACGAGGAATTGCTCTCGTCGGGCATTGTCATCACCGGTGGAACGGCCGTCATGCCGGGCATGGTGGAGTTGGGCGAGGATATTTTCCTCAAGCCCGTGCGCAAGGGATTGCCGACGTATTCCGGCCCGCTTTTCGACATGGTCGCCAATCCCCGGTCGGCCACCGTGATGGGTTTGTTGGAGGAAGCCCGGGTCGCACACACCCGCGGCCACAAGGCGGCGCAACAAGCCGGCTCAGTAAAAACGTTATTTGGTAAGGCCAGGGACTGGTTTTTGGGTAATTTCTAGCGACAATACGAACTCAGGAATTCGACCGAAATTCCAGCGTTTTTTTGAGTTCTGGTCCAGACACGGCAACTGCAATCGAGACTTAGGAGGTTCCACATGCCCATCGAGATGATCGAGGAATTTGACCAAGGCACCCAGATCAAGGTGATCGGCGTGGGTGGTGGCGGTGGCAATGCCGTCGAGCACATGATCACCCAGGGTGTCCAGGGCGTGGAATTCATCTGCGCCAACACCGACGCCCAGGCGCTGAACCGCAGCGCCGCCGCACAGCTGGTCCAGCTGGGCGCGACGGGTCTGGGCGCAGGCTCCAAGCCTGATGTGGGCAAGCAAGCCGCCGAAGAAGCCGAAGGCCGCATCCGCGACGCCATCGCCGGCGCGCACATGCTGTTCATCACCGCCGGCATGGGCGGCGGTACCGGTACCGGCGCTGCCCCCGTGATTGCCCGCGTGGCCAAGGAAATGGGCATCCTGACGGTGGGTGTCGTGACCAAGCCCTTCGACTTCGAAGGCGGTCGCCGCAGCAAGCAAGCCGATCTGGGCGTCTCGGAACTCGAAGCCAACGTTGATTCGTTGATCGTGGTGCTCAACGAGAAGCTGCTGGAAGTCATGGGCGACGACGTCACCCAGGATCAAGCCTTCGCGCATGCCAATGACGTGCTGAAGAACGCCGTTGGCGGCATCTCGGACATCATTCACATCCCGGGCCTGGTGAACGTCGACTTCGAAGACGTCAAGACCGTGATGAGCGAGCCTGGCAAGGCGATGATGGGCACGGCCATGGCCTCTGGCCCGGACCGCGCCACCAAGGCGGCTGAGCAAGCCGTGGCCTGCCCGCTGCTGGAAGGCATCGACCTGTCCGGCGCCCGTGGCGTGCTGGTGCTGATCGCCGCTGCGCGCTCGACCTTCAAGCTGGCCGAAAGCAAGAACGCGATGAATACCATCCGTCGCTACGCCGCTGAAGACGCGCACGTCATTTACGGCACGGCTTATGACGACAGCCTGGGCGACCAGCTCCGCGTGACCGTGATTGCCACCGGTTTGTCGTCGGCCCGCCGTGCTGCTGCACCGCTGACCGTGATTCAAACCCACCAGGTGCTGCGCACCGGTACCGACAATATGCCCATCATGACCCAGCCGATGGCTGCGGCAGGTGGTATGTCGGCGGCTCCGGTGGTTTCGGCCGCCATGCCCCAGCAAGATTTCAGCTCCATGGCCACGCCGAGCGTCTGGCGCACGGGTCGCACCCAGGCCGCGGCCAAGGTCGAAGCCCTGAGCTCGAACGGCATGGACGAAATCGAGATTCCGGCTTTCCTGCGCAAGCAGGCAGATTGAGCCCGCCAGTTTCGATTGCATTTTTCAGGGGCCCTTCGGGGCCCCTTTTTCGTGGGCGCGAGTTTTTCACATCTTTTCCACAGGTTGAATATCGCGAATCCTGGTTGTCCACAGGCGATTCGGGTTTGCACCTTTCGCTCGTTTGCTGATGCGGCGGGGGTTTTTACCGGTGCTCGAAACCGGACCCGCGCTTCCGGAAATACGGTGCCCGGCGGAGCAGCCATTGCCTGCCATTGACCACCGCCCTGCAAGATTTACCGGTTTCGCAGACAATCCCGACTCGTCGTCACCGACCGAGGGAGTGCCCGCCCCGGTCGTTTTTCCGGCCCCCATCACCGCTTTCACATGCTCCAGCAACGCACCCTCAAGTCCCTGACCCGCGCCGTCGGCGTGGGCCTTCACAGCGGCCAGCGGGTGGAGTTGACCCTGCGGCCGGCGGCGCCCGACACCGGCATCGTCTTCCGGCGGGTTGATCTGCCGCAGCCGGTGGATATTCCCGTGCGCTTTGATTCGGTCAGCGACACGCGTATGGCCTCGACCATCACCCCCGGTGGCGTGCCGGACGGCCCGCGGGTGCAGACCATCGAACACTTGATGTCGGCCTGTGCCGGCCTCGGGCTCGACAACCTGTATGTCGACATCACGGCTGATGAAGTCCCGATCCTTGACGGCTCTTCCGCCAGCTTTGTCTTCCTGCTGCAGAGCGCCGGCATCGAGCTGCAGAACGCGCCGAAGAAATTCCTGCGCGTGAAGAAAACGGTCGAGGTGCGTGAAGGCGAGGGCAGCCGCCTGATGTGGGCGCGCCTGGAGCCCTTCCACGGCTACAAGCTGACCTTCGAGATTGATTTCAATCATCCGGCCCTTGACGCCACGGGCCAGCAGGTCACCTTCGACATGGGCAGCGGCACCTACAAGCAGGAGATTGCCCGGGCGCGCACCTTCGGCTTCACCAAGGACGTGGAAGCCATGCGTTCACGCGGGCTGACGCTGGGTGGCTCGATGGACAACGCCATCGTGATCGACGACTACCGCGTGCTCAACCACGACGGCCTGCGTTATGACGACGAGTTCGCCAAGCACAAGATCCTCGATGCGATCGGCGACCTCTACATCGCCGGCCACCCCCTGCTGGCGGCTTACACCTCGTTCAAGGGCGGGCACGCACTGAACAACAAGCTGCTGCGCGTGCTGCTGGCCGACAAGGAAGCGTGGGAGCTGGTGAGCTTCGACGACGAAGCCCGTGCACCGGCCGGGTTCGCGCAACTCGCGCCGGCTTGGTAACCCAAGGCACCGGGAGGCTGCGATGCTGATTTTCCGACTCGTGTTCGGCCTGCTGCTGCTGGCCGGCATCCTCTGCTTCGGCGTCTATGTGGTGACGCGCGACGCCCGCTGGCGCGCCCGCGGTGTGGTGCTCGTCAAATGGACGGTGCTGGCCGGCCTGGGCTTCTTCGCCGTGGTGTTTCTCGAGCGACTGGCCGTGATGCTCTGAAGCTCAGGGCTGCAGGCCTGACAAATAGCTCAGGGCAGCCTGCCGGCCCACCTGCAGCAGGTCAAAGCTGTCGGGCGCCAGCGTCCATTGACGCATCAGGCCGTCCACCAGGGCGAACAGGCCGATGGCCGCGCCTCTGGCGTCAAGATCGGGGCGGATCTGCCCCGCAGCCTGGCCGCGCAGCATCACGCTGTGCATCTGCTCGATGAATCCCGCCAGTGAATCGTTGTGTCGCTGCTGGGCGATCGCCATGTCGCCGGTGTATTCGGTGTAGTGCATGGCCACCGTGAAGACGCGCTGGGTTTGCGCGTTCGTCGACAGCGCCTCAAACGGCACCAGCACCATGTCCAGCAGGCTGCTCAGCGTGCTTTCCGGCGGGTTGGCCAAGGCCTGCTCCAGCGCCGACTCGCACGGCATGACCACACGGTTCAACATGGCTTCGAAAAGATCGGCCTTGTCCTGAAAATGCCAGTAGACGGCGCCACGCGTGACGCCGGCGGCCCCCGCGATGTCTTGCAGGGACGTGCGCGCCACGCCCCGGGTGGCGAACACCTGCTCGGCGGCGTCGAGGATCTGCTGGCGTGTCTCTTGCGCCTCTGCTTTTGTTTTGCGAACCATGGTTTTTGGCCACAAAGGCAAAGCCCTTGTGTCATTAAATACATTCGTGATTGTATGTATACTTCGCCGCTTCGTGCAATCACCCTCTTTGTCGCGCGTTCGTGGCGCACCTGCAAGCCGCTCTGAGCTTGCGTGGCCACCAAAGGAAGCCCATGTCTGACCAGACGACCGCCACTGTCATCGTTTCCAACCCGGCACGTGCCGGCCTTCGCCTCGCGTTCGCGGCGACCACCCTGGCCGTGCTGGCCGCCTGCAGCAAGGGCGACAACGCCGCTGGTGGCGCGCCGCAGATGCCGCCCACGCCCGTCGGTGTGGTGACTGTTCAGCCAAGCGGCGTGAACCTCACCACCGAGCTGCCCGGCCGGCTGGAAGCCTTCCGCACGGCCCAGGTTCGTGCTCGTGTCACCGGCGTCGTGAACAAGCGCCTGTTCACCGAGGGCGCCCTGGTCCAGAGCGGCCAGCGTCTGTTCGACATCGATGCAGCGCCTTACCGCGCTTCGCTCGACAGCGCCCAGGCCAGCCTGGCCAAGGGCGAAGCCGTGCTGGCCCAGGCCGCCGCCACGCTGGAGCGCAACCGCCCGCTGGCTGAAGCCAAGGCGATCAGCCAGCAGGACTGGGTGGCTACCCAGGCGGCCCACAAGCAGGCGCAGGCCGATGTGGCCGCGGCGCGTGCTGCCGTGACGCAAGCCCGCCTGAACGTCGACTACGCCGGCGTGGCCGCACCTATCAGTGGCCGCATCGGCCGCGCGACGGTGTCGGAAGGCGCGCTGGTGAGCGCAGCTGAAGCCACGCTGATGGCCACCATCCAGCAAACCGACAAGCTCTACGTGAACTTCACGCAGTCGGCCAGCGAAGCCCTGGCGCTGAAGCGTGCCGTGGAAGCCGGCAAGCTCAAGGCCAGCGGTTCGGCCGCCGTGCGCGTGGTGCTGGAAGACGGCAGCGAATATGCCCAGACCGGCAAGCTGCTGTTCAGCGACCTGCAGGTGGACAGCGGCACCGGCCAGGTCACCCTGCGCGCCGAGCTGCCCAACCCCAAGGGCGAGCTGCTGCCGGGCCTGTATGTGAAGGTGCGGATTGATGCGGCCCGCAGCGACAGCGCCATCCTGCTGCCCCAGCAGGCCGTGACCCGTGGCACCGCCGGTGACACCGTGCTGGTGGTGGACGCCGACAAGACGACCTCGAACCGCACCGTGCAACTGGGCGGCTCACGCAACGGCCAGTGGGTGGTGCTGGGTGGCCTGAAGGCCGGCGAGCAGGTGGTGGTCGACGGCTTCCAGAAGATCCGTCCGAAGGCGCCGGTGAACCCGGTGCCGTGGTCGCCGGCTTCGGCGCCGGCATCAGCCGCTGCGCCAGCGTCGGCCGCCGCACCAGCCTCGGCCGCCAGCCGCTGAGCCCGGGAGCATCCGCATGAATTCCCGTTTTTTCATCGACAGACCCATCTTTGCGTGGGTCATCGCGTTCTTCGTCGTGATCCTGGGCGCAGCCGCCATCACCAAGCTGCCCATCGCCCAGTACCCGACGGTGGCGCCGCCCGCCATCGTCATCAGCGCGGCTTACCCGGGTGCCTCGGCGCAGGTGCTGGAAGACAGCGTGCTGGCCGTCATCGAGCAGGAGCTCAATGGCGCGCCGGGCATGATTTACATGGAGTCGAGCGCTGAAGCGACCGGCTCCGGCACCATCACCGTCACCTTCGAGCCGGGCACGGACGTGTCCATTGCCCAGATCGAAGTGCAGAACCGCCTGAGCCGCGCCACGCCGCGCCTGCCCAGCGCGGTGACGCAGCAGGGCGTGCGGGTCGACAAGTCCCGCTCGAACTTCCTGCTGTTCGTGATGCTGACCTCGAAGAACCCGGCCTACGACCCCGTGGCGCTGGGTGACTACGCGGCCCGCAACATCGTGCCGGAACTGCTGCGCATCCAGGGCGTGGGCCAGGCACAGCTGTTCGGCACCGAGCGTGCGATGCGCGTCTGGGTCGATCCGGCCAAGCTGGTGGGTTTCGGCCTCTCCACGGCGGATGTGAATGCCGCCATCCGTGCGCAGAACCTGCAGATCTCTGCGGGCAGCATCGGTGGCATGCCCAACACGGCCGAGCAGACGCTGTATGCGTCGATCACCGTGAACGGCCAGCTCAGCAGCATCGAGCAGTTCGGCAACATCGTCATCCGCGCCAACGCCGACGGCTCTGCCGTGCGTCTGAAGGATGTCGCCCGCCTCGAGCTGGGCGGCCAGAGCTACGCCAGCTCCTCGCGCCTGAATGGTGTCACCGCCACCGGCGTGGGCATCCAGCAGTCGCCGGGCGGCAACGCGCTGGCCACGGCCACGGCGGTCAAGGAACGGATGGCCGAGCTGCAGAAGTTCATGCCTGAAGGCGTGAGCTATGACGTGCCGTACGACAGCTCCAAGTTCGTGAAGATCTCCATCGAGGAGGTCGTCAAGACGCTGATCGAAGGCATCGCGCTGGTGTTCATCGTGATGCTGGTGTTCCTGCAGAACATCCGCTACACGCTGATCCCGACCATCGTCGTGCCGGTGGCCCTGATGGGCACCTTCGCGGTGATGCTGACGCTGGGCTTCTCGATCAACGTGCTGACCTTGTTCGGCATGGTGCTGGCCATCGGTATCCTGGTGGACGATGCCATCGTGGTGGTGGAAAACGTCGAGCGCATCATGGCCGAGGAAGGGCTGTCGCCGCGCGACGCCACGGTCAAGGCCATGGGTCAGATCACCGGCGCCATCATCGGCATCACCGTGGTGCTGGTCTCGGTGTTCGTGCCGATGGCCTTCTTCAGCGGCTCGGTCGGCAACATCTACCGCCAGTTCTCGCTGGCCATGGTGTCGTCGATGCTGTTCTCGGCGCTGATGGCGCTGTCGCTGACGCCGGCGCTGTGCGCCACGCTGCTCAAGCCGATTCCTCCGGGTCACCATGACAAGAAGGGCTTCTTCGGCTGGTTCAACCGCGGCTTCAAGCGCAGCACCGTGCGCTATGAGTCGATGGTCAGCCGCATCCTGCCGCGCGCCGGTCGCTTCCTGCTGATCTACGCCGCCATCCTGGCTGCGGTGGCGGTGATGTACCAGCGCCTGCCGACGTCGTTCCTGCCGAATGAAGACCAGGGTTACCTGATCGTCAACGTGCAGCTGCCCCCGGGCGCCGCACAGTCGCGCACGGAAGCCGTGATGCAGCAGGTCGAAGGCTTCTTCCTGGCCCAGCCTGAGGTGGACAAGGTCGTCGGCGTGCTGGGCTTCAGCTTCTCCGGCTCTGGCCAGAATGCCGCGCTGGCCTTCGTGCCGCTCAAGCCGTGGGATGAGCGCAAGGGCGCCGAGCACAGTGCGCAGGCGCTGGCCGGCCGTGCGTTTGGCGCGCTGATGGGCATCCGCGATGCCTTCACCTTCCCGCTCAGCCCGCCGCCGATCCCTGAACTGGGCACGGCCACCGGCTTCAGCTTCCGCCTGCAAGACCGCTCCGGCCAGGGCCATGCCGCGCTGCTGGCTGCCCGCAACCAGTTGCTGGGCATGGCGAGCCAGAGCAAGGTGCTGCAGGGCGTGCGCCCTGACGGCCTGGAAGATGCGCCACAGCTGCAGCTCGACATCGACCGCGACAAGGCCGCCGCACTCGGCGTGTCCTTCGACACGGTCGGCAACGTACTGGGCACGGCGCTGGGTTCCAGCTATGTGAATGACTTCCCGAATGCAGGTCGCCTGCAGCGCGTGGTGGTGCAGGCGGAAGCCAGTGCCCGCATGCAGCCGGAAGACGTGTTGAAGCTGCAGGTGCCGAACAGCCGTGGCCAGCTGGTGCCACTGTCGTCGTTCGCCAGCACCCGCTGGGTGACCGGCCCGATCCAGACGGTGCGCTACAACGGCTATCCGGCGATGAAGATCAGCGGTGACGCTGCGGCTGGCTATTCCACCGGTGACGCCGTCATCGAGATGGAAAAGCTGGTGTCGCAACTGCCGACGGGCTTCGGCTTCGAGTGGACCGGCCAGACGCGTGAGGAGAAGCTCTCCGGCTCGCAGGCCACCATCCTGCTGGCGTTCTCGATGCTGGCCGTGTTCCTGTGCCTGTCTGCGCTGTACGAAAGCTGGAGCATTCCGGTGGCCGTGCTGCTGGTGGTGCCGCTCGGCATCCTGGGCTCGCTGATGGGCGTGTGGTTCCGCGGCATGCCGAACGACGTGTACTTCAAGGTCGGCCTGATCACCATCATCGGCTTGTCGGCGAAAAACGCGATCCTGATCATCGAGTTCGCGAAGGACCTGCAAGCCGAAGGCAAGGGCCTGCTGGAAGCCACGCTGGAAGCCTGCCACCTGCGTTTCCGCCCGATCATCATGACCTCGTTCGCCTTCATCCTCGGCGTGATGCCGCTGGCCATCGCCAGTGGTGCCGGCTCGGCCAGCCAACGTGCCATCGGCACGGGTGTGGTGGCGGGCATGCTGACGGCCACCTTCCTGGCCGTGCTGCTGGTGCCGGTGTTCTATGTCGTGGTGCGCAAGCTGTTCCCGGGTGGCCATGAATTGCCACACGGCACGCCGCTGTCCTCACCCGCAACAGACGCTGCCGCGACTGAAGCTCTGAAGAACTCGAAGGAGGGCCAGGCATGAACCGGCTCCATAACCTGATGCGCGCCACCCCGCTGGTGGCCGCCCTGTGGCTGACTGGCTGCGTGAACCTGGCACCGACGCTGGAGCGCCCGGCGCTGCCCGTGCCGGCCCAGTTGCCCGCGGTGGAAGGCGCTGCGGCTGGCGCTGTGGCCCAGCCCACCTGGCAATCGGTGGTGCAAGACGCGAACCTGAGCCAGGTGGTTGAGTTGGCGCTGACCAACAACCGCGATCTGAAGGTCTCGCTGCTGAACGTGCAGCGGGCCCAGGCGCAGCTGCGGCTGACCGATGCCGACCGCTGGCCCACGCTGTCGGCGGCCGTGATTGGGCAACGTGCACCCAACAGCGAGGGTGTGCAAGCCACCACCTTGCAGGCCGGCTTGCAGCTCAGCAGCTATGAGATTGATCTGCTGGGCCGCCTGCGCAATGCGAGCGACGCTGCCTCGGCCAGCCTGATGGGCACCGAAGCCGCTGCGCGCAGCGCCCGGTTGGCGCTGGTCAGCCAGACCATTGGCGCTTGGCTGACGCTGGCCGCCGACGAGGAGCAGCTGACGCGCGTCAGGCAACAGCTGGTGGCCCGCGAGGAAACGCTGCGTCTGACGGCTCTGCGTGAACGCGTGGGCGCCGCCTCTGCGCTCGACCTGCAGTCGGCACAGTCGCTGGTGGCTGCGGCCAAGGCCAGCGCGCTGCAGCTGGAGCGCCAGAAGGCGCAGGACAAGCTGGCGCTGGACCTGGTGGTGGGCAAGGGCGTGCCGGCAGAGCTGCTGCCCTCGGCCGAGCTGACCAGCCGCGACTGGCTGGCACCGGTGCGGGCCGGTGTGTCGTCTGACGCCTTGCTGAGCCGCCCGGACGTCATCCAGGCTGAGCAGCAACTCGCAGCCGCCAATGCCAACATCGGCGCAGCACGCGCGGCGATGTTCCCGCGCATCGTGCTGTCGGGCAGTGCGGGTCAGGTCAGCAGCAGCTTGTCGACGCTGTTTGATGGTGGCCACTTCGCCTGGACCATGACGGCCAACGCCGCCATGACGCTGTTTGATGCTGGCCGCAACCAGGCCAACATCAAGGTGTCCGAGGTGAACCGCGACATCGCCGTGGCGCAGTACGAAAAGGCGGTGCAGACGGCCTTCCGTGAAGCGGCTGATGCGCTGGTGTCGCAGGGCAGCTGGGCGCAGCAGGTGCAGGCCCAGCAACAGCTGGTGGCGGCCGAGCGTGAGCGCACGCGCCTGACTCGTCTGCGCTTGCAGGTGGGCAGTGCCAGCCTGCTGGAAACGCTGGAAACCGAGCGTTCACTGGCCAGTGCCGAACAGGCGCTGGTGCAGGTGAAGCTGGCCGAACTGCTCAACCGCATGGCGCTGTACAAGGCGCTGGGCGGCGACGAAGCCCGCCAGCAGCGCTGAGCCTGAAGTGCCCCAGCAGAACCCGCCCACCGTGGCGGGTTTTTTCATGGTGGGCCGGTACTCGGCCCCTCAGAACAGGTGGCTCAAGAAGCCCAGGCTGCGGCTGTTGGCCAGGGCGGCGCTGGCCGGGTGCCACGAGGCGCGCGCCCAGCAATTGAAGCCGTGTTTCGAGCCCGGGTAGACATGGCACTCATGCGGCTTGCCGGCCATCGCGGCCTGCACCTCGGCCACGGCGCTCAAGGGAATGTGGTCGTCGTGTTCGGCGTAGTGAAACTGCACCGGCACCTTGATCTGATCGGCCAGCTGCAATTGCTGCTGGATGCCGCCGCCGTACCAGGCCACGGCCGCGTCCACACCGCCTGCGGCGGCGGCCTGCCAGGCCAGTCGTCCACCCATGCAGAAGCCCAGCGCTGCGACGCGGCCGTTGCACTCGGGCAGGGCCTTCAGCGCGGCGATGGCGGTGTGCATGTCGTGCCCGGCTTGTGCGGGTGTCAGGGCCTTCATCAGGGCCACGGCTTGTTCGCGGTCGGCGCCCTCATAGCCCAGGGCCACCTGGTGCTGCTGGCGCCAGAACAGGTCGGGGGCCAGCACCACGAAGCCGTGCAGCGCCCACTGCCGGGCCACCGCCTGGATGTGCTCGTTCACGCCGAAGATTTCCTGCAGGAGCAGCAGGCCCGGGCCGCGACCGCCGGGTGGCAAGGCCAGGTAGCCGGTGAAGGGGGCGGCCGTTGTGGCGTCGGTGGCGGCAGTGGCGTTCTGGCTGTCCAGCGTCAGCCAGCGGGTGTGCGGAACGGCTTGCGAAGATGTTGACGACATGGCGGTGCGGCCCCGACGGGGCTCAGTAGGTACGGCCGCCCTTGAACTGCGCGTGGGTGCGGCGGTTCAGGTCGGTGGCCTGGGCCATGGCGGCGAACGAGCCGCCTGCGTGGGCGTGGGTGATGGCGATGCCGAGGGCGTCGGCCGCGTCCTTGCCGGGCAGGCCGGGCAGGTTCAGCAGCCGCATCACCATCTCCTGGATCTGGTCCTTCTTGGCGTGGCCGTGGCCCACCACCGACTTCTTCATCTGCAGGGCGGTGTACTCTGACACCGTCAGGCCCGACATCACCAGCGCCGTGAGCGCAGCACCACGCGCCTGTCCCAGCAGCAGCGTTGATTGCGGGTTCACGTTCACGAAGACGATTTCGCAGGCGGCGGCCGTGGGCTGGTAGCGCTGGGCCACTTCACAGATGCCTTCGTAGATCATCTTCAGGCGGCCGGGCAGGTTGCCCAGTTGAATGCCCGAGGTGGTGCGGATGGTGCCGCTGGCCACGTAGTGGAGTTTGGAGCCCTCCTGCTCCACCACGCCGAAGCCGGTGCATTGCAGGCCGGGGTCAATGCCGAGGACGCGTGTCGTCATGGAGTGAGCTTGAAATACCAGCGGACCGAGTGGAAAAAGACCGGTGCGGCAAAAGCCAGCGGCGCAATGCGGTCGAGCAGACCGACTGCACCCGTGACCGACGCCTGGTTGCCCCAGTACTGCACACCGGCGTCCTTCTTCAGTGCCTTGGTGACGAGTTCACCCAGCGTGCCCGCAGCGCAGGCAATGGCTGCCATGCAGAAGGCCTGCCAGGGCTTGAACGGGGTGATCCAGTACAGCGCGGTGCCAGCCAGTGCACCCGCCAGCGAGCCGCACCACCAGGCGCGGTAAGAGAACGACCGGCTGATGGCGCGGGCCACGGGCCGACGGCGCAGCCAGCGGCTCATGGCTTCCTGCACCACCTGGCCCACGCCGGCGACGATGACCAAGAAGAACACGAGGAAAGCGCCCCGGCCTTCCTGGCCGCGGAAATCGAGCAGCAGCAGGGCAGGGGCGTGTGACAGCCCGAACACGCAGACCATGATGCCCCACTGGATCTTGGCGTTGCGCTCCAGGAAGCGCTCCGGATCACCCGCCAGCGCGCTGATCACCGGGATGGCGATGAACACGTAGACCGGGATGAACACCGAGAACAGATCGAAGGTGCGCCAGCCCACCAGCGCGTACTGCAGCGGCAGCACCACGAAGAAGGCGGCGATCAGGCTGCGGTGATCGCTGCGGCGGGTGTGCATCAAGGTGATGTACTCACGCAGGGCCAGGAACGAGAAGATGCCGAACAGCAGCGTGGCGCCCAGTGGCCCGGAGACCCAGGCCAGCCAGAACGTGGTCATGCCGATCCACACCGCGCGCAGGTCACGCTTGAAGCGCTCGTGGCGCTGCCGTTGCTCAGGGGAGATGTCGCGCAGGCTGCGCAGGACGGCGGCGGCGGTGACCAGCACCAGCATGCCGAAGACGATGACAAAGAGCAGCGCGATCTGGTGTTCGGTGCTCATGCGACGAAGGAAGCCCATGTTCAGCCTCCCACCGGCCGCAAGGCCATCACGGCGGCACGCGCCCGTTCCAGGAAAGCGCGTTTGTCTTCACCGTCCTGCAGGTGCATCGGCGCACCGAAGGTGACGGTGCACAAAATCGGCACCGGCACCACTTCGCCTTTGGGCATCACGCGCTGCACGTTCGAAATCCAGGCGGGCACCAGCTGCACCCCCGGAAATTGCTCGGCCAGGTGATACAGCCCGCTCTTGAAGGCCTGTGGTTCGCCCTTGTTCGAGCGCGTGCCTTCCGGAAAGATGACCAGCGAATCGCCGGCCGCCAATGCCTGCTGCAGGGGCTCCAGCGGGTCCTGGTCGTCGGTGCGGGTGCGGTTCACGTAGACCGCGTTGAACACCTCGCGGGTGATCCAGTGCTTCAGCGGGGTTGCCGTCCAGTAGTCCTTCGCGGCGATGGGCCGGGTGGTGCTGCGCAACTCTCCGGGCAAGGAGGCCCAGATCAGCACCCAGTCGAGGTGGCTCTGGTGATTGGCGAAATAGATGCGCTGCAGCGCTTCAGGGGGGCAACCTTGCCAGTGGCCTTGCGCGCCGGTGATCAGGCGCGCGATGAAGGCCAGCAACTTGCCCATCAGATCTGCGGGATTCATCCCCGGATGGTAAGCGGCCGGAGGCCTGTTTCAGGGCTCCGGCCGCATCTGGTTTTCCGCAGGCCCTGAGGCCTGCCTCGCCATCGATCAGTGGCGGAAGTGGCGGGTGCCGGTCAGCACCATCGCGATGCCGCGCTCGTCGGCCGCGGCAATCACTTCGTCGTCACGCATCGAGCCACCCGGGTGGATGACGCAGGTGGCACCCGCGTCGACCACCACGTCCAGGCCGTCCCGGAACGGGAAGAAGGCGTCGCTGGCCACGGCGGTGCCCTGCAGCGTCAGACCAGCGTGGCCGGCCTTGATGCTGGCGATGCGGGCGGAGTCGAGGCGGCTCATCTGGCCGGCGCCCACACCCATCGTCATGCCGTCCTTGCAGAACACGATGGCGTTGCTCTTGACGAAGCGGGCCACGGTCCACGAGAACAGCAGGTCGGCCATCTGCTGGGCCGTCGGCTGCACCTTGGTCACGACCTTCACGTCGCCCACCAGGTCGATGTTGTCAGCCGATTGCAGCAGCATGCCGCCGCCGACGCGCTTGAAGTCGAGCGCGTTGCTCAGCTTGCTCACCGGCACTTCCAGCAGGCGCACGTTCTGCTTGCCGGCATAGGCCGTGCGAGCGGCAGGCGTGAAGGCCGGCGCGATGGCCACTTCCACGAACTGCTTGTTGGCGTTGATGGCCTCGACCACGTCCGCGTCGATCGGGCGGTTGAAGGCCATGATGCCGCCGAACGCGCTGGTCGGATCGGTCTTCAGGGCCTTCTGGTAGGCCTCGAGCGGCGTTGCGCCCACGGCCACGCCACAGGGGTTCGCATGCTTGACGATGACGCAGGCAGGCAGGTCAAACGCCTTCACGCATTCCCAGGCGGCGTCGGCATCGGCGATGTTGTTGAACGACAGCTCCTTGCCCTGGATCTGCTGCCAGCCGGCCAGCAGGCCTTCAGCCGGCTGCGCTTCGCGGTAGAAGGCGGCCGACTGGTGCGGGTTCTCGCCGTAACGCATGCCCTGCACCTTGTGCAGTTGCAGGTTGAAGACAGCCGGGTACTGCTCGCGGGCGGGCACGGCTTCGGTCTTGTCCTCGGAGCCTGCTTCCAGCGCGGTCAGATAGTTGCTGATCATGCCGTCGTAGGCAGCGGTGTGCGAGAACACCTTCTTGGCCAGCATGAACTTGGTGGCGCGGGTCAGGCTGGCGCCGCCGGAGGCGGTGAGTTCGGCCAGCACTTGCGGGTAGTCGGTGGGGTCGATGACCACGCCCACGTCCTGCCAGTTCTTGGCCGCTGCGCGCAGCATGGCCGGGCCGCCGATGTCGATGTTCTCGATCGCGTCTTCCAGCGTGCAGTCGGCCTTGGCGGTGGCTTGGGCGAACGGGTACAGGTTGATGATCAGCAGGTCGATGGTGTTGATGCCATGTTCCTTCAGCGCGGCCATGTGCTCGGGCACATCACGGCGGGCCAGCAGGCCGCCATGCACGCGCGGGTGCAGCGTCTTCACGCGGCCATCGAGCATTTCCGGAAAGCCGGTGATCTCCGAGACTTCGGTGACTGGCAGGCCGGCGCCGGCCAGCAGCTTGGCGGTGCCGCCGGTGGACAGCAGCTTGATGCCGTGGGCATGCAGGCTCTGGGCAAATTCGACGATGCCAGTCTTGTCGGAGACGGACAGCAGGGCAGTGAGTTGGGCCATGGTGCGATCGGAATGGATGAATGAATGTGGGAAGCCCGGCGCAAAGGTGCCGGGCGTTGGATTACTTCAGCAGCTTGTGTTCAACCAGCTTGCGGCGCAGGGTGTTGCGGTTGATACCCAGCCATTCGGCGGCCTTGCTCTGGTTGCCGTCAGCCTGCTGCATCACGACGTCCAGCAGCGGCTTCTCGACCGTGCGGATCACCATGTCGTGCAGCGAATGCGGTTCGGCGCCGTGCAGGTCCTTGAAATACTGGTCCAGCGTCTCGCGGACGCACTCCTCAATGTTTTTCTTGCTCATCTTCTCGGGATCAGGGGAGCCCGGCGCATCAGGCGCGCGGCACTCGGGGAAAGCGACCCGCCGGTCACCCGGCAGGGTGGTCCGTCGGGCCTGGTTCAGGCTTGAAGCGCGATGGTGTCCTGGTTGGCCGCGCCCAGGACGGCTGGCAGCAGCGCGTGGTCCTCGGCGAGGTGGTCAAAGAAGGTATGGACTGCCCGCAGTTGCGCGTCGCAGTCGTCCAGGGTGTTCATCACGCCGCGGAAGGCTTCGCCGCCAGGCAGCGCACGCACGGCCCAGCCGATGTGCTTGCGTGCGCTGCGCACGCCGGCATCTTCGCCGTAGAGCGTGTAGTGCTCATGCAGGTGGTCGGTCAGCCAGCGCTGCACCTCGCGGGTGGCGGGTGGCGGCAGTATCTCGCCGGTGGCGAGGAAATGCGCGATTTCCCGAAAGATCCAGGGGCGGCCCTGGGCAGCGCGGCCGATCATCAGCGCGTCGGCGCCGGTGTGGCGCAGCACCTCGGCGGCCTTCTGCGGCGAATCGATGTCTCCGTTGGCCACCACCGGAATGCGCAGCGCGGCCTTCACGGCGGCCACGGTGTCGTGCTCGGCGTAGCCCTTGTAGCCTTGCTCGCGGGTGCGGCCGTGGATGGTCAGCATCGCGATGCCGGCGTTTTCGAAGTCCCGGGCCAGGCGCAGGGCGTTGCGTTCGGTGTCGCACCAGCCGGTGCGCATCTTCAGCGTCACCGGCACGCCCTTGGCGGCGCAGGCGGCCACCACGGCTTCAACAATCGCCAACGCGCCGGCTTCGTCGCGCATCAGCGCAGAGCCGGCCCATTTGTTGCACACCTTCTTGGCGGGGCAACCCATGTTGATGTCAATGATCTGTGCGCCGCGGTCGATGTTGTAGGCGGCGGCCTCGGCCATCATCGGCCCCTCGGTGCCGGCAATCTGCACCGCGATGGGCGCAGATTCACCCTCGTGGTTGGCCCGGCGCGAGGTTTTCAGCGAATTCCACAGGTCTTTGCGCGAGGTCACCATCTCGCTCACCGCGTAGCCGGCCCCCAATTGCTTGCACAGCATCCGGAACGGCCGATCAGTCACCCCGGCCATCGGGGCGACGAACAGGTTGTTCGGCAGCGCGTAAGGGCCGATGTGCATGGGGAGGAGGGGGTTTGGCCTGCTGAAAAAGGAGGCAGGAGTATAGCCGTCCGTCCCCCATTGAGGGTGGTGCCTGGGTGGTTCTGGTGAAATGATGCCCATGGACATGTGGATGACTTCCGTGCTTGCCTGGCTGGCGTTGCCCCAGTTCGGTCTCAGCACCCTGTTTGTGGTGTCGCTGGTGTCGGCGACGCTGCTGCCGCTGGGCTCGGAGCCGGTGGTGTTCGGCCTCGTCAAGCTCGACCCGGGCCTGTTCTGGCCAGCCATGTTTGTGGCCACCGCCGGCAACACCCTGGGTGGGGCCATCAGCTGGTGGATGGGTTTTGGTGCTGAGCGGGCCTATGAGCAGGTGCGGCAGCGCCCGCCGCGCGAGCTGGCGGTGCTGCGCTGGCTGGAACGCTTCGGCCCGATCACCTGCGTGCTGAGCTGGCTGCCCGTGGTGGGAGACCCGCTGTGCCTGCTGGCAGGCTGGCTGCGCCTGCCCTTCTGGCCCTGCCTGGCCTGGATGGCGCTCGGCAAATTTCTGAGATACGTAACGATGACATCTGCCCTGCTGTGGTGGTTCCCCGGTAGCTTCGTCCCCTGAGTTCCGGCAAAAAGTTGCGCCGATCCCCCCAAACGGAGGATCTTCCCCCGGGTTTCGGCGAGGCGGGAATTGCGATGTCGCGCCGACAATCTCCTGATGTCTACCCCTGCCTATGACGCGCTGACGCGCGATTTCCAGCGTCTCTACAACCTCGGGCACCTGCAAAGCATGGCGTCCTGGGACCAGGCCGTGAACATGCCGCCCGGCGGCAATGAGGCCCGAGCCGCTGCGATGACCGAGATGGCAGCGCTGCTGCATCGACTGCGTACCGACCCCGCCCTGGCTGCGGCGCTGGAGCGTGCCGGCGGCGAAAGCCTGGACGACACCCAGCGCGCCAACCTGCGCGAAATGCGCCGTGATTGGGCGGAGGTCAACGGCCTGCCCGAAGCGCTGGTGGAGCGTGGCTCGATGGCCACGTCGCGGTGTGAGCACGCCTGGCGCAAGCAGCGCCCGGCCAATGATTGGGCCGGATTCCTGCCCAACCTGAAGGAAGTGCTGAGCGTGGCCCGCGAGGAGGCCCAGCGCCTGTCCGAGCGGTTGGGCGTGGCGCCCTACGACGCGCTGATGGATCGTTTCGAGCCGGGCATGCGCAGCGACGTGGTGTCGCGGGTGTTTGGTGAAGTGCGCACCTGGTTGCCGGGCTTGATCCGCGACGTGATCGCTCGCCAATCGACGGAAGAGGTGCTGGCGCCGCAGGGGCCGTTCCCGGTGCCCGCCCAGCGCGCGCTGTGTGAGCAGTCGATGCGCCTGATGCAGTTCAATTTCGAGGCTGGTCGGCTGGATGTCAGCACGCACCCGTTTTCGGGCGGCATGCCGGAAGACGTTCGCCTGACCACGCGCTTCTCGGACCATGAGTTCCTGACCAGCCTGATGGGCACGCTGCATGAAACCGGCCACGGCCGTTATGAGCAGAACCTGCCGCGCCACTGGCTGGGCCAGCCGATGGCGCGTGCCCGCTCGATGGCCATCCATGAAAGCCAGAGCCTGTCGTTCGAGATGCAGCTGGGCGGCCACCCGGGCTTTGCCGGTTTGCTCGCGCCGCTGGTTCAGCAGGCGTTTGGTGATCAACCTGCGTTTTCAGCGCAGAACCTGAACCGCCTGATCACGCGTGTGAAGCCCGGCCTGATACGTGTGGACGCGGACGAGGTGACCTACCCGGCGCACGTCATCCTGCGGTACGAGATCGAGCGCGCGCTGATCGAAGGCCAGGCAGAAGCGGAGGACATTCCGGCGCTGTGGGACGAGCGCATGCAGGAGCTGCTGGGCATCGACACCCGCGGCAACTTCAAGGACGGCCCGATGCAGGACGTGCATTGGCCGGCCGGCCTGTTCGGCTACTTCCCGTGTTATTCGCTCGGGGCGATGTACGCCGCACAGTGGTTTGCAGCCATCCGCCGGGCACACCCTGACGTGGATGCACGCATCGCTCAAGGTGATCTGGGCGTGGTGTTCGACTGGCTGTCGCAGCACATCTGGTCAGCGGGCAGCCGATGGACCACCGATGAGCTGGCGCTGCGGGCGAGCGGCGAAACGCTCAACCCGGCGCATTTCAAGGCCCACCTGCAGACGCGTTATCTCGGCGCCTGAGGGGGCTGGGCGAAGCGCCCGGTGATGTGATCAGCCGGGGCTCGGTTACCGGTTCAGTTACCGACTCAATCGCGGGCTCAGTCTTGAGCTGAGCCCGTCGGCTGATCAGCCCTCGGCCGGTGCCGGTGCAGCAGCGGCAGCCGGTGCGACCACCTTGGCCGCCTTGGCCGGTGCCTTCTTGGCAGCAGCCTTGGTCGCGGTCTTGGCCGGGGTGGCCTTGGTCGCAGCAGCCTTCTTGGCTGGTGCAGCCGGTGCAGCCTTCACAGCCACCTTGGCAGCAGCCTTCTTCGGTGCAGCGGCCTTGGCAGCCGGCTTGGCGGCGGTCTTGGTCACGGCCTTGGCAGGAGCCGCAGCCTTGGCCGCCGGCTTCTTCTTCGCAGCAGCCTTCGGGGCGTTCAGGCCCAGGGCCGCTTCGATGGCCGACAGGCGAGCCGACAGGCTGGCCACATCAGCGGCGGTCGGCACGCCCAGCTTGCCCATGGCCTTGGCCGTGCGCGATTCAAAAATCGATTCCAGCTTGTCCCACGAGGCACCGGCCTTGTTGGTCACTTCGCCGGCCATGGCGCTGACCTTGCCGGTCACGTCGCCCAGGCGTTCTTCGGCCACGGCCTGGGTCTTGCGCTGCAGGCTCACGCCTTCCTTGACCAGCGCTTCAAACACCTTGCCGCCTTCTTCCTGGGCCTTGGCAAAGGCACCCATGCCGGCCAGCCAGATCTGCTGGGCGGACGCCTTCACGGCACCGGCGAGCTGGCTGTCCAGCAGGCCTGCGGGGGAAGCAGCTTTCTGCTCAGCCATCTTCTTCAGCTTCTTGACCATGGGTGATTCCTTCAATGTCGTGGCATCAACAATCGGTGCGTGGACCGCCATGCCACCATGCGGTCGTCCGTCTTGAATTGAGTGTAGGAGGACGCTCTGGAGCCAACATCCTAATTCCCTAGGGGCCGGCCCCTATCCCGGGTTAGCGCTCAGCCGGAGGCCTCGCGAGCTGTTCGAGAATCGATTGTCTGTTCTCACTTCACGTCACTCTTGGTTCTGGAGGATCGCATGCAGTATTTCGTGACCGGCGCGACCGGCTTCATCGGCAAACGACTGGTGCGTCAACTGCTGTCGCGTCGTGGCAGCACCGTGTATTTCCTGGTTCGGCCGGGCAGCGAAGACAAGGCAGCGGCCTTGCTGAAAGACTGGGGCGTGAGCCGCCAGCGCGCGATTGCCGTGACCGGTGACCTGACGCAGCGCAAGCTGGGCGTGGCCGCCGACGTGATCAAGGGCCTGAAGGGCCAGATCGACGCCGTCTATCACCTGGCCGCCGTCTACGACCTGGGCGCGGACGAAGAAGCGCAGGTGCATGTCAATGTGGAAGGCACCCGCAACGTCGTCGAGTTCGCCAAGGCGATCGACGCCGGCCACCTGCACCATGTGAGCTCGATCGCTGCGGCCGGGCTGTACGAGGGCGTGTTCCGCGAAGACATGTTCTCCGAGGCCGAGAACCTCGACCACCCGTACTTCATGACCAAGCACGAGTCCGAGAAGATCGTGCGCACTGAATCGAAGGTGCCGTGGACGGTGTATCGCCCGGCGATGGTGGTGGGCGACTCCACCACGGGCGAGATGGACAAGATCGACGGCCCGTATTACTTCTTCAAGCTGATCCAGCGCATGCGCCAGATCCTGCCGCCGTGGATGCCTGCGGTGGGCCTGGAAGGTGGCCGCATCAACATCGTGCCGGTCGACTTCGTGGTGGCGGCGCTCGACCACATCAGCCATTCGAAGCAGCCGCTGAAGGGCAAGTGCTTCCACCTGGTCGACCCGACCGGCTACCGCGTGGGCGACGTGCTCGACATCTTCAGCAAGGCGGCGCACGCCCCGAAGATGAACCTGTTCGTCAACGCCGCGCTGCTGGGCTTCATCCCGCGCAGCGTGACCAAGGGCCTGCTGGCGCTGGCACCGGTGCGTCGCGTGCGCAATGCGGTGATGAAGGACTTGGGCCTGCCCGAAGACATCCTCACCTTCATCAACTACCCGACGCGCTTTGACTGCCGCGAAACCCAGGCTGCGCTGAAGGGCTCGGGCATCGCCTGCCCGAACCTGCGCGACTACGCCTGGCGCCTGTGGGACTACTGGGAGCGTCATCTCGACCCGGCGTTGTTCATCGACCGCACGCTGAAGGGCACCGTGGGCGGCAAGGTGGTGCTGGTCACGGGCGGCTCATCCGGCATTGGCTTGGCCGCGGCGATGAAGTTCGCCGAGGCGGGCGCCATCACCGTGATCTGCGCGCGCGATGAAATCAAGCTGCAGGAAGCCGTGACGCTCATCCGCGAGCACGCTGGCAAGGACGCGCAGGTGCACAGCATTGCGGCCGACATTGCCAACGAAGAAAGCTGCGGGGCGATGCTTGCAACCATCGAGAGCCAGTTCGGCGGCGTGGATTTCCTGATCAACAACGCCGGCCGTTCGATCCGCCGCGCCATCGAGAGCAGCTACGAGCGCTTTCACGATTACGAACGCACGATGCAGCTGAACTACTTCGGCTGTCTGCGGGTGACGATGGGCCTGCTGCCCGGCATGGTGCGCAAGCGCCGCGGCCATGTGGTGAACATCAGCTCGATCGGTGTGCTGACCAACGCGCCGCGCTTCTCGGCCTACGTGGCCAGCAAGGCTGCGCTCGATGCCTGGACGCGCTGCGCTTCCAGCGAGTTTGCTGACCAGGGCGTGACCTTCACCACCATCAACATGCCGCTGGTGCGCACGCCGATGATCGCGCCCACGAAGATCTACAACAACGTGCCGACGCTGTCGCCGGAAGAGGCCGCAGACATGATCGCCCAGGCCTGCATCGACAAGCCGGTGCGCATCGCTACCCGCCTGGGCATCACCGGCCAGGTAATGCATGCGCTGGTGCCGCGCGTGGCGCAGATCATGATGAACACCAGCTTCCGCATGTTCCCTGACTCCGAGGCAGCCAAGGGCGACAAGCTGGATCGCCCCAAGTTGTCACCGGAAGCCGTGGCGTTCCAGCAGATGATGCGCGGCATTCACTTCTGAGCCTGCTGCAACTCCGCCCTGGCGTGTGGCAACACCCGCAGGGCGGCGTTCAGCCCCAGGCCGGCCATCAGCCCGGCCACGGCCAGATCAGGCCAGACCGTGCCGGTGCCGAACACGCCGACGGCAGCCAGCATCACAGCCACATTGCCGATCGCGTCGTTGCGGCTGCACAGCCACACGCTGCGCATGTTGGCGTCTCCGTCACGGTAGGCGTAGAGCATCAGCGCCACGCCCAGGTTGACGGCCAGCGCCAGGGCGCCGGTCAGGCCCATCGTCATGGGCTCAGGCGGCGCGCCGTTCATCACGGCCCACACCACCCGGGCCAGCACCAGCACGCCGAAGCTCGCCATCGCGGCGGCCTTCAGCAGCGCGGCGCGTGCGCGCCACACGGCGGCCCAGCCCAGCACCATCAAGGAGATGGCGTAGCTGGCTGCGTCCCCCGCGAAATCGAGGGCGTCGGCCCACAGGGCGACTGAGCCGCTGCGCACGCCCAGGCCCACTTCAAGCAGGAACATGCCGCCGTTCAAGGCCAGTGCCCACCACAGCACCTTGCGCAGGGCCGGGTTGCTGGCGAAGCTGGCGCCGTGGTCGTGGTCATGCCCGCCGTGGTCATGGCCGTGGCTGCAGGTGTGGCCAGCCGCCGGGGCGGGGTGATGGTGGGCGTGGTGATCGGCGTGATCAGCGTGTGGATCGGCGTGTGGATCGGCGTGGTGGTGAGGCATGGAATTTCCTTCTGAGGCATCATTGAAAACCATGAAGCCACTTGAAGGTCAAGCGCCTGACCACACCACCGTCGCGGCCCTGCGCATCGGCGAGCTGTCACGCCACACCGGCCTGAGCACGGCCAGCATCCGGTTTTATGAGCAGCAAGGCTTGCTGCCGCCGCCCGTGAGGCTGGCGAACAACTACCGTTTGTACGGGCCGGAGGCCCTGAGGCGCCTGCAGTTCATCGCCCAGTGCCGGGCGCTGGACATGAGCCTGGACGAGGTGCGCTCACTGCTGGCCCATGAGGCCGCACCGGGCGACCACGCTGCGCACAAGGTGATCGATGAGCACCTGGCGCATGTGCGCGAGCGGCTGGCGGCGCTGCAGTCGCTGGAAACCCGGCTGCTGGCCTTGCGGGCGAGCTGCTGCGCCGGCCCGACGGACGCCTGCGGCGTGGTGCAGGCGATTGGTGACATGGGGCTGGAGGCCGCGGCGACCCACCGGGGGGCGGTGCACCGCGGCGCCTGAGCGCCGGGGCGGTATCAGCGCTTGCGGATCTCGGTGACCACGTACTGGCCACCGACCTTGTCGGCCGTGAAGGTCACGGCGTCACCTTCCGCCAGGCCGTCGAGCAGCGTGGCGGGTTGGGCGCGGAACACCATGGTCATCGGCGGCATGTCGAGGTTCTTGATCTCGCCGTGCTTCAGCGTGACCTTGGCCTGCGCCTTGTCGATCTTGCGCACTTCGCCGTCTGCCGCGTGGGCCGACACGGCGGCTGCCAGCAGCGTCAACGCCACCAGCGCGCTGGTCAGCGGGGCGGTCAGCCAGCGGGTGTGCGGGGCAGAAGTGACAGAGGTGTGGCGCATTGAATTCTCCTTGGGTACTCCAACAACGGACAGCTTATCAAGGTGGACGACAAGCCCGCACACAAAGTTCCCGCTTCGCCCTCGGGCGAGCCCTGCTTGCTCTCTAAAATGCAGGCATCGACGCCGGGATCTCCGGCAGCTTCTTCCAACCTTTCACGCCAGCCCGGGCCCCACATCGCCATGAGCCAAGCCGACATCCAGCCTTCGCTTGACCACATCCAGCCTCGCGAGAAGGCCGAGATCCTTGCGCAGGCGCTGCCCTACATCCGCAAGTACCACGGCAAGACGCTGGTCATCAAGTACGGCGGCAACGCCATGACCGACCCGGCCCTGCAGCAGGACTTCGCCGAAGACATCGTGCTGCTGAAGCTGGTGGGCATGAACCCGGTGGTGGTGCACGGTGGCGGCCCGCAGATCGATGAAGCCCTGAACCGCCTGGGCAAGAAGGGCACCTTCATCCAGGGCATGCGCGTCACCGACGAAGAAACCATGGAAGTGGTGGAGTGGGTGCTGGGCGGCGAGGTCCAGCAGGACATCGTCGGCCTGATCAACGCTGCCGGCGGCAAGGCCGTGGGCCTGACCGGCCGCGACGGCGGCATGATCCGCGCCCGCAAGCTCAAGATGGTCGACAAGGACGACCCGTCGAAGGAACACGACGTGGGCCAGGTCGGCGAGATCGAATCGATCGATCCGAGCGTGGTGAAGGCGCTGCAGGACGACGCCTTCATCCCCGTCATCAGCCCGATCGGCTTCGGCGAGAACAACGAGAGCTACAACATCAACGCCGACGTGGTGGCGGCCAAGCTGGCCACCATCCTGAAGGCCGAGAAGCTGCTGATGCTGACCAACATCAGCGGTGTGCTCGACAAGCAAGGCGAGCTGCTGACTGACCTGACCGCCCGCCGCATCGACGAGCTGTTTGCCGATGGCACCATCAGCGGCGGCATGCTGCCGAAGATCGCCGGCGCGCTGGATGCCGCCAAGAGCGGCGTGAATGCCGTGCACATCATCGACGGCCGCGTGCCGCACGCGCTGCTGCTGGAAATCCTGACCGAGCAGGCCTTCGGCACGATGATCCGTTCGCACTGAGCGCGGGTGGGCCGGCATGACCGAGCGTGGGCGTCTGGCCCGAGACCCAGGCACCGTGTGGCTGTTTGACCTCGACAACACGCTGCACAACGCATCGGTCTCGGCGTTCAAGCACCTCGACCGCTCGATGAACAGCTACATCGAGCGCCAGGTGGGCGTGAGCGCCGAGCAGGCCAACCACCTGCGGGCGCATTACTGGCACCGCTACGGCGCCACGCTGCTGGGCCTGATCCGCCACCACGGCGTGAAGGTCGACCACTTCCTGCACCACACGCATGTGTTGCCGACGCTGGAACAAGACGTCGTCACCCATGCCCATGATGTGGCGGCCGTGCGTCGCCTGGCCGGGCGCAAGTACATCCTCACCAATGCACCGCTCGCTTACACCGAGCGGGTGCTGGGCGCTCTGAAGATGCGCGGCCTGTTCGACGGCATCATCAGCATCGAGCAGATGACCATGTTCGGCGAGCTCAGGCCCAAGCCGGACGCGCGCATGTTCCGCACGCTGGCGGTGAAGCTGGGCGTGCCTCCCGGCCGCTGCGTGCTGGTGGAAGACACCCTGGCGCACCAGAAGGCCGCACGCAGCGTTGGCATGCGTTGCGTGTGGATGCAGCGCTGGGTGAAGCTTGGCAGCCACGGCCCCGAGCTCGGTGTTTATCTCCACCGGAAGCCGGCATATGTGTGTGCCAGAATCAACTCGCTCAACCAGTTGCACCGCGCCCTGTGATGTCAGATTTGCCTGAAGTGCCCATGCCGGACGAAGCGCTACCGCTCGCCGGGACATCCAGCGATGTCGATGCCGCTGCCCCGGACACCGCCACCGCGGTGGCTGCTGCCGCGCCGCCTGCGCGCAAGCGCCCGCGCCCCGGTGAGCGCCGTGTGCAGATCCTGCAGACGCTGGCGGAAATGCTCCAGCAGCCTGGCGCTGACCGCATCACCACCGCGGCCCTGGCGGCCAAGCTGGAGGTGAGCGAAGCCGCGCTGTACCGGCATTTCGCCAGCAAGGCGCAGATGTTCGAGGGTTTGATCGAGTTCATCGAATCCACCGTCTTCAGCCTGATCAACCAGATCGCCGAGCGTGAAACCAGCGGCGCCGTCCAGGCCCAGCGCATCACCCAGATGCTGCTGCAGTTTGGCGAGAAGAACCCCGGCATGGCCCGGGTGATGGTGGGCGATGCGCTGGTCTTCGAGAACGACCGCCTCAGCGTGCGCATGAACCAGTTCTTCGACCGCATCGAGTCGCAGCTGCGCCAGAGCCTCAAGGCCAGCGCAGATGCGGCTGGCTCGGCCACGCCCACCGTCACGGCCAACGGCCAGGCCTCCGCGCTGACAGCCTTCATCATCGGCCGCCTGCAGCGCTTCGCGCGCTCGGGCTTCCGCCGCAGCCCCACCGAGCAGCTCGACGTGGCGCTGGCGCTGCTGACCTGAATCGGCAAGCTCAGCCGGCCGCGTGCCGGCCTGTGCAGGCAGTACGCCTTGACTACACTGGCGGCATGACTGTGAACCCTGCCTTGGAAGCGCTGCTGGCGCGCGCGGAGCGTGTGCTGGCCCGGCTTGAATCCACCTTGCCTCGTCCGCTGGAAGCGCCTGATTGGGGCGCCTCCGTGGCCTTCCGTTATCGCCGCCGTGCTCATGCGGCCTTGCTCGATCCGGTGCGCCACGTTGGTGGCATCCGGCTGTCTGATCTGCAGGAGATCGACGGCCAGCGTGATCGTCTGGTTCGCAACATGGCGCAGTTCGTGGCGGGCGCACCTGCCAACAACGTGCTGCTGACCGGTGCGCGTGGCACGGGCAAGAGCTCGCTCATCAAGGCCTGCCTGAACGAATACGCTGACCGCGGCCTGCGCCTCATCGAGGTGGACAAGTCCGACATGGTTGATCTGCCGGACATCGTCGATTTGGTGGGTGAGCGCGCCGAGCGCTTCATCATCTTCTGTGACGACCTGAGCTTTGAAGACGGCGAGCCCGGCTACAAGGCGCTGAAGTCGATCCTCGACGGGTCGGTGTCTGCCGCCAGCGACAACGTGCTGATCTGCGCGACCAGCAACCGCCGGCACCTGTTGCCTGAGTACATGAAGGACAACCTCAGCTACACCCACACCGAGGACGGCGAGGTGCATCCGGGCGAGGTCATCGAGGAAAAGATCTCCCTGTCCGAGCGCTTCGGTCTGTGGATCAGCTTCTACCCGTTCAGCCAGGACGAGTACCTGGCCATCGTGGCGCAGTGGCTGCGGCAGGCGGGTTTTGACGCTGCGGCCATCGAGGCCGTGCGGGGTGAGGCACTGGTGTTTGCGCTGGAGCGCGGCTCGCGCTCGGGCCGGGTGGCGTGGCAGTTTGCGCGCGACATGGCCGGCCGCCGCTTGGTGGCAGGTGCAGGTGATGTGATCGGCGGTGCCGCATGAGCGCCGATCCGCACGCACCGACCAACCGGGTGCCGGTGGATGTGGCCGTGGGCGTGCTGGTGCGCCGTGATGCCGAGGGCCACGAGGCTGACTTCCTGTTGACCTCCCGCCCTGAAGGCAAGGTGTACGCCGGCTACTGGGAGTTTCCGGGCGGCAAGCTGGAGGCGGGCGAAACGGTGGAGCAGGCCCTGCGCCGCGAGTTGCAGGAAGAGCTCGGCATCACCATCGGTGGCAGCCAGCCCTGGCAAGAGCTGGTGATGGAGTACCCGCACGCCAAGGTGCGGCTGCATTTCCACAAGGTGTTCGAGTGGACCGGCGAGTTCGAGATGCGCGAGCAGCAGAGCATGGCCTGGGAGCGCCTTCCGGTGTCGTCCATGCCCGTTCTGCCCGGCACCATCCCCGTGCTGCAGTGGCTGGCGGCCGAGCGTGGTTTTGCGGAAGTTACGCACCGCGGCTGAGTGGCCGCAGCGCCCCGTTCGTTACACTGCGGCCATGAGTTGGCTGGATCACATCAGGTGGGACAAGGACGGCCTCGTGCCCGTCATTGCGCAGGAAGCAGGCAGCGGCGACGTGCTGATGTTTGCGTGGATGAACCGCGAGGCGCTGGCACGCACGGCCGAGCTCAAGCAGGCGGTGTATTTCAGCCGCTCGCGCCAGCGGCTTTGGCACAAGGGCGAAGAGTCGGGGCACTTCCAGCAGGTGCACGAAATTCGCCTCGATTGCGACCAGGACGTGGTGCTGCTGAAGATCACCCAGCACGGCCACGAGCCCGGCATTGCCTGCCACACCGGTCGCCACAGCTGCTTCTTTGAGCGCCTGGATGGCGAGCAGTGGCAGGCCGTGGACCCGGTGCTCAAAGACCCCGAACACATCTACAAGTGAACCCGATGAGCTCGAACGACACCCTGCAGCGGCTGGCCGACGTGATTGCCTCACGCCGTGCGGGCGACCCCGACAAGAGTTACGTGGCGCGCCTGTTCCACAAGGGCACCGACGCCATCCTGAAGAAGATCGGCGAAGAGGCCACCGAGACGGTGATGGCCGCCAAGGACGGTGACCGCGAGAAGATCGTCTACGAAGTGGCGGACCTCTGGTTCCACTCGATGATCGCGCTGGCGCAGTTCGACCTGTCACCGGCCGATGTGCTGCGTGAGCTCGAGCGCCGCGAAGGCCTGTCGGGCCTGGAAGAATTCGCTGCCCGCAAGGCGCAGGCCCGTGATCAACAGGAGGCTCCATGAACGACCCCGTGAACGCCACTGACGTGCAGCTCGCCGTCAAGTCGGCGCAGCTGAAGCAGCTGACGATGATCATCTACATCCTCTACGCCCTGAGCGCCTTCATCGGCATCACCGGGCTGGCGGCGATCATCATCAACTACATCAAGCGCGAAGACGCAGCGGGCACGCTGTACGAGAGCCACTTCACCTGGCAGATCCGCACCTTCTGGTGGTCGCTGCTGTGGGCCGTGATCGGCTTCGTCACGCTGATCATCGGCGTGGGCGTGGTCATCCTGGTGATCGATTCGATCTGGGTGATCTACCGCATCGTCAAGGGCATCCTGAACTGCAACGACGGCAAGCCCATGCCGGTGCCGGCCTGACGTAACGACCGAGTGAGCGACATGAGTCACGATCCGAACTGCATCTTCTGCAAGATCATCGCCGGCCAGATTCCTTCGAAGAAGGTCTTCGAGGATGACGATGTGCTGGCATTCCACGACATCAATCCGTGGGCCCCGGTGCACATCTTGCTGGTGCCGAAGCGCCACATCGCCTCGATGGTCGATGTGACGCCGGAAGACCAGGCCGTGCTGGGCAAGATGATGGTGCTGGCGCCGCGCCTGATGGCCGAGCTGGGTGTGACGGGCGGCTTCCGCCAGGTCATCAACACCGGCCCGGACGGCGGGCAGGAGGTCTATCACGTGCACATGCATGTGATGGGCGGCCCCCGCCCGTGGCTGAAGGGCTGACAAGCTTCTGTCCGACTGTCGCAGCAGGGTCATGGACCTGCCCGTAGAATCAGAGCAACTGTTTACTGGAGAAACGTCATGGGATCGTTCAGCATTTGGCATTGGCTGATCGTGCTGTTGGTGGTGGTGCTGGTTTTTGGCACCAAGAAGCTGAAGAACGTCGGCTCTGACCTCGGCTCGGCAGTCAAGGGCTTCAAGGACGGCATGAAGGGCGGCGCCGAGTCTGCCGACGTGCCGCCGCAGCAGGTCACGACCAGCAAGGTTGACGCCAACACCGTCGACGTCGAGGCGAAGACCAAGTCCTGATCCGCGCTGGCCGGCAAACCTGCCCGGCCGTTCGGAGCCTTTGACACAGCCGCCCGCTTGCGTGGCGGCTTCTCATTTTCGACATGATTGATTTCGGTTTCGACAAGCTCGCCTTGATCGGAGCGGTGGCGTTGATCGTCATCGGCCCCGAGAAGCTGCCGCGCGTGGCCCGCACCGTGGGCCACTTCGTGGGCAAGGCGCAGCGCTACGTGTCCGATGTGAAGGCCGAGGTCAATCGCTCGATCGAACTGGAGGAGCTTCAGAAGATGAAGTCCCAGTTCGAGAGCGCGGCCCGCGACGTTGAACAGACGGTGCACCGGGAAGTCAATTCGGCGTCGTCAAGCGTGGCGTCGGCATGGTCTGAAGCGGGCTCGGCGCTGGAAGGCGCAGGTGCTGACAGCTCTGCCTGGACACCCGCGCCGCCGGCCTACGAGCCTCCGCGCAAGAATTTCCGCGTCAAGCGGGCGGCCGTGCCGCGCTGGTTCAAGCAGCGCGCCGGCGTTCGCACGCATGTGCAGTCAGGTGCTGCGCGGGTGGCACGCTTTCGTCCGCCCCGCCATGGGAACCAGGGATGAGCCAAGAAGAAAAGCCGGATGAACTGGCGGGTACGGAAGCGCCCTTTGTTTCCCATCTGATCGAGTTGCGTGATCGCCTGGTGCGTGTGGTGATTGCCCTGGCGGTGGTCTTCATCGGCCTGTCGATCTACCCGACGCCGGCGGGCCTGTATGACCTGCTCGCGCAGCCCATGGTGGCCACTTTGCCGTCCGGGGCGACGATGATCGCGACCAACGTGATCTCGCCGTTCATGGTGCCGCTGAAGATCACCCTGCTGGCTGCCTTCCTGCTGGCGCTGCCCTACGTGCTTTACCAGGTCTGGGCCTTCGTGGCACCGGGCCTGTATGCCCACGAGAAGCGCCTGGTGCTGCCGCTGGTGGTGTCGAGCACGGTGCTGTTCCTGATCGGCGTGGCGTTCTGCTACTTCTTCGTGTTCGGCAAGGTGTTTGCCTTCATCCAGGGTTTTGCCCCGAAGAGCATCACGGCTGCGCCTGACATCGAGGCCTACCTGGGCTTCGCGATGAGCATGTTCATCGCCTTCGGTGCCGCCTTCGAGGTGCCGGTGGTGGTGGTCGTGCTGGTGCGCATGGGCATCGTCACGCTCGAAAAGCTGCGTGAATTCCGCGGCTACTTCGTGGTGCTGGCCTTCATCATCGCCGCCGTGCTGACGCCGCCTGATGTGGTGTCGCAGCTGGCGCTGGCGATTCCGATGGTGCTGCTCTACGAGCTGGGCATCTTCTGCGCCAAGTACTTCGTCCGGTACACCAAGGCTCCGGACAGCGAAGACTGACTTCAGTCCTCCCGGCCTATCGCCTGGGGGTGATGGCCGGGAGTGATGACCGGGGTCGGCAACTGAGCGCCGCTCCGTCTGCTTCGTTTACTCGTCAGTCGACGGGCGCTGCGCGGTCTTGGGTCGCAAGCCGACCTTCACCGGCACATCGATCGTCTTGTCGCCCCGCTGAACCGTGATCACGGCTTCGGCTTGCGGCTTCAGCGCCGCCACCGAGTTCATCAGCTGCGACGTGTTGTGCACCGCCTTGCCGGCGATCTTCAGCACCACGTCACCGGGCTTGATGCCCGCCTGGCTGGCCGGGCCGTCTTGCAGCACGCCGGTGATCAGCACGCCTTCGTTCACCGGCAGCTTGAAGTTCTGCGCCAGTTCCGCGTCGAGGTCGCGCGGCTGCACGCCGATCCAGCCGCGGGTGACCTGGCCGTCCTTCACGAGGCTGTCCATCACCTGCCGGGCCACATCGATCGGGATGGCAAAGCCGATGCCCATGCTGCCGCCCGAGCGCGAATAGATGGCCGTGTTGATGCCGATCAGGTTGCCGTTCACGTCCACCAGCGCGCCGCCCGAGTTGCCGGGGTTGATGGCCGCATCGGTCTGGATGAAGTTCTCGAAGGTTGAGAGGCCCAGGCCATTGCGGCCGAGCGCACTGACGATGCCGGAGGTCACGGTCTGGCCCACGTTGAACGGGTTGCCGATGGCCAGCACCGCATCGCCCACCTGCAGGCGTTCGATGTCACCCAGCGTGACGGCCGGCAGGCGCGGCAGGTCGATCTTCAGCACGGCCACGTCGGTGTCGGGGTCGGTGCCCACCAGTTTGGCGTCGGCCTCGCGGCCATCGGCCAGTTGCACGCGGATTTCATCGGCGCCTGCAATGACGTGGTTGTTGGTCAGCAGGTAGCCTTCCGTCGACACGATCACGCCCGAGCCCAGACCGACTTGCGGCTCGGCGTTCTGCGGCGCGGCGCGCTGACCGAAGAAGTGGCGCAGCCAGGGGTCGAGGTTCTGCGTGTTGGCTTCGGTGCGCGGTGCCTTGCTGGCGATCACGCTGACGATGGCCGGGGCAGCCAGCCGGGCCGCTGCCGTGAAAGGTTGGGCGGGCACGGCCGCGTCGTGCGTGGCGACGGTGACGGGCACCAGACCCGCCAGCGGTGACCCGCTTGACGACCCATTCAGCCACAAGGGCTTGAAGGTGCCGACCACGAAGAGGACTGCCACCACCACGGTGACGGTCTGGGAGAATACGAGCCAGATTCTGCGCATGACACAACGAGGAGGTTGACCGGATGACTGCACGAGCCCCCATCGAGGCCTACCTCAATCAATTGCTGGCAGCCGACCGTTTCAAGGATTATGGGCCGAACGGTTTGCAAGTGGAGGGCAAGGCCGAGATTTGCAAGGTGGTCAGCGGTGTCACCGCGAGCCTGGCTCTCATCGACGCGGCCATTGAGGCCCGGGCAGATGCCATCCTCGTTCACCACGGCCTGTTCTGGCGCGGCCAGGACGGCCGGCTGACAGGCTGGTTGAAGGCGCGTGTGGAAAAGTTGATGGCGCACGGCATCAACCTGTTTGCCTACCACCTGCCGCTGGATGCCCATGCAGAGCTCGGCAACAACGCCCAACTCGCCCGGGTGCTCGGCTGGAGTGCCACCGGCCGCTTCGGCGAACAAGATCTGGGCTTTCTCGGCGAACTGCCGCAGGCGATGACCTCGGATGCGCTCGCCGCCTTGGTGTCTGAGCGACTGCAGCGCGTGCCTGTGGTGCTGCCTGGCGATGGCCGACCGCTGCGGCGCGCCGCCTGGTGCACCGGTGGTGCCCAAGGCTACTTCGAGGGCGCAATCGCCGCTGGCGTGGATGTCTTCCTGACCGGTGAAATTTCAGAGCCGCAGGCGCACCTGTCCCGTGAAACCGGGGTGGCGTTCCTGGCTTGTGGCCATCATGCAACCGAGCGTTATGGCGCTCCGGCGGTGGGCGCGCATCTGGCCAGCCACTTTGGCCTGGAGCATCAGTTCATCGAGATCGGCAACCCGGCATGAGTGCACCGTCTGTATTGCCGCTGCTGCTGACCATGGGCGACCCCTGCGGCATCGGGCCCGAAATCATTCTGAAGGCCTGGGCGGCGGGTGAGTGTGATGACGCGGTGGTTGTGGGTGATCCGGGAGTGATCCAGCGTGCCGCGGCGGTGCTGGGCTTGAGCGTTGACATGGATGTGCTGGCCCAATGGCCGGCAGCGTGGCCATCGCCCTCACCGGTCGGGTCAGGGCGCAGCTTGCGGGTGCTGGCGCCAGCGGGCTTGCCGTCAGGTCTGGCAGCGCTGCCCTGGGGCCAGGTGCATGCCGATGCGGGTCGCGCAGCTGCTGTCTGCATCGACGTCGCGTCAGGGCTGACGCTGCAGGGCCGGGCGGCGGCCATGGTCACCGCCCCGATTCACAAGGAGGCCCTGGGTGCGGCGGGCGTGCCCTTCCCGGGTCACACCGAAATGCTGCAGGCGGCAGCCGCGGCCCATGTGGGGCGGCCACTGGCGGTCCGCATGATGCTGGCGAACGAGGAGTTGCGGGTGGTGCTGGTCACGATCCACCTCTCGCTGCGGCGCGCGATTGACGCGCTCGACACGCCCGGCATCCTCGAAACCCTGCGCATCACCCATGAGGCCGGGCTGCGCGCTGGTCTGCATGCACCCCGCATCGCCGTGGCTGGCTTGAACCCGCATGCAGGGGAGGGCGGCTTGTTCGGCGATGAGGAGATTCGCATCATCCAGCCGGCCATCGACGCTGCGCGCGCCGAGGGCATCAACGCCACCGGCCCGTTTGCGCCGGACACCGTGTTCATGCGGGCCCGGCACGCACCTGGTCATCCGGGCGAGTTCGACTTCGTGCTGGCCATGACGCACGACCACGGCCTGATCCCCGTGAAGTACCTGGGTGTGGAGCAGGGCGTGAACGTGACGCTCGGCCTGCCGCTGGTGCGTACCAGCCCGGATCACGGCACGGCGTTTGACATCGCCGGCACCGGCCGGGCCGACCCGGCCAGTTTGGTGGCCGCCATGAAAATGGCCCGCCGTCTGTCTGCACAAACGGCGGGCCAGGGGCTCGCCCGGGGCCCGACACCTTAGGCGTCGGCTTCAAGCGTCTCAGCGCTTGGCCAGGGCGTCGCGGATTTCGCGCAGCAACAGCACGTCTTCCGGCGTCGGGGCCGGTGCAGCCGGCTCGGCCGGGGCGGCAGCTTCCGACTTCTTCATGCGGTTGATCTGCTTGATCATCATGAAGATGATGAAAGCGAGGATGACGAAGTTCAGTGCCACCGTGATGAAGCTGCCATAGGCAAACACCGCGCCGGCCTTCTTGGCTTCCACCAGCGTGGTGGCCGTCTGGCCTGCCAGCGGGATGAAGTAGTTGCTGAAGTCGAGGCCGCCGAAGAGCACGCCGACGAAAGGCATGATCAGATCGGCCACCACCGAATCAACGATCTTGCCGAATGCACCGCCGATGATGACGCCAACCGCGAGGTCGACGACATTGCCCTTCATGGCGAATTCCTTGAATTCGGATCCAAAACTCATGTTCTCTACTCCTGCTTGATCTACTTGTGGCGCGGAAACGACCTCGAATAGCTCGCTCCCGCCGGTCGGCAGTATTGCGGCATAAGCCGCTCGGGCCAATACTTTTGTCGTGTTTAGCGAGCAAGCTTGCACACAGACGTGGGAACAGCGTTGCTTGTCCGCTAAAATGCGCGATTGGCCGAGAACCAAACTCTGCAGTTTTTGTCGTCTTCCCAGAGCTCCAAGAAGGACCCCCATGAGTGATAACGCGGTGGACCAAGGCAAGCGCACGTGGCTGATCGCCTCGAGTTGTGCTGGTGCCGTGGGTGGCGTGGCCGTAGCCGTGCCCTTTGTCAGCACTTTTGCGCCTTCGGAGCGCGCCAAGGCGGCCGGTGCGGCCGTCGAGGTTGATATCAGCGGTATCAAACCCGGTGAGAAGCTGACCGTTGAATGGCGCGGCAAGCCTGTCTGGGTCGTGCGTCGCACGCCCGAGCAGGTGGCAGCGCTCAAGACCCTGACGCCCAAGCTGGTTGACCCGGCTTCCGAGCGCACGGCTTACCCGATCCCTGAATACGCCAAGAATGCTGGCCGTTCGATCAAGGAAGAGTTCCTGATCGTCATCGGCGTGTGCACCCACCTGGGTTGCTCGCCGTCGGACAAGTTCGTGGCCGGCCCGCAGCCGTCGCTGCCGGACGACTGGCAAGGTGGCTTCCTGTGCCCTTGCCACGGTTCGATCTTCGACATGGCCGGCCGCGTGTTCAAGAACATGCCCGCGCCTGACAACCTGGAAGTCCCGCCCCACATGTTCCTCTCCGACAGCAAGGTGCTGATCGGTGAGGACAAGAAGGCCTGACCCCGGCGCCCAAGACAAGACGAAAGGCAATCATGGCTGAATTCAAAGTCGCGCCGGCTAACGCCACCGCAGGCGAGAAGCTGCTGACCTGGGTGGACAACCGTTTCCCCGCGTCGAAGCTGTACAAGGAGCACCTCTCCGAGTACTACGCGCCGAAGAACTTCAACTTCTTCTATTTCTTCGGTTCGCTGGCACTGCTGGTGCTGGTGATCCAGATCGTCACCGGCATCTTCCTGGTGATGCACTACAAGCCGGACGCCAACCTGGCGTTCGCCTCGGTGGAATACATCATGCGTGATGTGCCCTGGGGCTGGCTGATCCGCTACATGCACTCGACTGGCGCCTCGGCGTTCTTCGTGGTCGTGTACATGCACATGTTCCGTGGCCTGATCTACGGCTCGTACCGCAAGCCGCGCGAGCTGGTCTGGATCTTCGGTTGCGCCATCTTCCTGGCGCTGATGGCCGAAGCCTTCATGGGCTACCTGCTGCCGTGGGGCCAGATGTCCTTCTGGGGCGCCCAGGTGATCGTGAATCTGTTCGCTGCCGTGCCGTTTGTCGGCCCGGACCTGGCGCTGCTGATCCGCGGTGACTACGTCGTCGGCGACGCCACCCTGAACCGCTTCTTCAGCTTCCACGTCATCGCCGTGCCGCTGGTGCTGCTGGGCCTGGTGGTTGCGCACATCATCGCGCTGCACGAAGTGGGTTCGAACAACCCGGACGGCGTCGAGATCAAGGGCCCGAACGCTCCGAAGGACGCGCAGGGTCACCCGCTGGACGGCATCCCGTTCCACCCGTACTACACGGTGCACGACATCCTGGGTGTCAGCGGCTTCCTGCTGGTGTTCTGCTCGATCATCTTCTTCGCGCCTGAGCTGGGTGGGTACTTCCTCGAGTACAACAACTTCATCCCGGCTGACCCGCTGAAGACGCCGCTGCACATCGCCCCGGTCTGGTATTTCACGCCGTTCTACTCGATGCTGCGTGCCACGACCGACGTGATGGTCAACGTGCTGTGCGTCATCCTCGGCCTGGCTGCGGTGGGTGCTTTGCTGAAGGGCCGCCTGAACCTGATCGCCAAGGGCCTGGTGGTGGGTGCTGCGCTCGTCGCCATCCTGCTGCTCAAGACCTTCGACGCGAAGTTCTGGGGCGTGGTGGTGATGGGTGGTGCCGTCATCATCCTGTTCTTCCTGCCTTGGCTCGACTACAGCCCGGTGAAGTCCATCCGCTACCGTCCGCAGTGGCACAAGGTGCTGTACGGCGTGTTCGTCGTGATCTTCGTGGTGCTGGGCTATCTGGGTATCCAGGCGCCTTCGACCATCGGCACGATCGTGTCGCAGGTCGGTACCCTGTTCTACTTCGGTTTCTTCCTGCTGATGCCGTGGTGGAGCCAGATCGGCACCTTCAAGCAAGTGCCGGATCGCGTGAACTTCCACCCGCACTGAACCCGACGGCAGGAGCACAACCATGATCAAGAAATTCATTGCTGGCCTCGCCGCAACGCTGTGCCTGGTTTCGGGTGCGATGGCCAACTCGGGTGGCGCTCCGTGGGACAAGTTCCCGACGGAGAAGATGACCGACGTCTCGTCACTGCAAAACGGTGCCAAGCTGTTCGTCAACTACTGCCTGAATTGCCACAGTGCGGCATACATGCGCTACAACCGCATGCGCGACATCGGTCTGACCGAAGAGCAGATCAAGCAGAACCTGATGTTCGCCACCGAAAAGGTCGGCGACACCATGAAGGTTTCGCTTGATCCGAAGGAAGCCAAGGCCTTCTTCGGTGGCGTGCCGCCTGACCTGACCGTCATCGCGCGCTCGCGCGCTGGCTCGCAGGGCACCGGCGCCGACTACCTCTACACCTACCTGCGTGGTTTCTACCGTGACGACACCCGTCCGACTGGCTGGAACAACACTGCTTTCCCTGGCGTCGGCATGCCGCACGTGCTGTGGGAACTGCAAGGTCAGCAGGCTGCCGTGTTCGAGGAAGTCAAGGACGCGCATGATCCGGCCAAGACCGAGCACCGCATGACGGGCATGACCGCCCTGACCAAGGGCACGATGACCACCCAGGAGTACAACAGCGCCATCGGCGATCTGGTGGCCTACCTGCAGTGGATGGGCGAGCCGGCCCAGCACCAGCGTTATCGTCTGGGTGTGGTCGTCATCCTGTTCCTGGGCGTGTTCATGGTCATCGCCTGGCGACTGAACGCGTCTTTCTGGAAAGACGTCAAGTGATCCCCGGCCCGGCTGCTGAGGCGGCTGGGCACCTCGCGCAGTGTGTGCCGTTCAGGCCCACTGCGTTTTTCTGTTTTGTGCGCGCCTCGCGTGCGCCTGTGAACTGCTTCTGAAGGGAGCTTCCCACCATGATGGTGCTTTACTCCGGAACGACCTGCCCCTATTCGCACCGTTGCCGTTTTGTCCTGTTCGAAAAGGGCATGGACTTCGAGATCCGCGACGTCGACCTGTTCGCCAAGCCCGAAGACATCGCGCTGATGAACCCGTACAACGAGGTTCCTATCCTCGTTGAACGCGACCTGATCCTGTACGAGTCGCACATCATCAATGAGTACATTGATGAGCGTTTCCCGCACCCGCAGTTGATGCCCGGAGACCCGGTCGCTCGTGCACGCGTCCGCCTGTTCCTGTTCAACTTCGAGAAGGAACTGTTCGCCAACGTGAACATTCTCGAAAGCCGCGGCATCAAGGGCAACGACAAGCAACTGGAAAAGGCCCGTGCGCAGATCCGTGATCGCCTGACCCAGCTGGCCCCGATCTTCCTGAAGAACAAGTACATGCTGGGCGACGATTTCTCGATGCTCGACGTGGCCATCGCGCCGCTGCTGTGGCGTCTGGATTACTACGGCATCGACCTGTCGAAGAACGCCGCTCCGCTGCTGAAGTACGCTGAGCGCATCTTCTCGCGCCCGGCCTACATCGAAGCACTGACGCCTTCCGAGAAGGTGATGCGCAAGTAAGCGCAACGGGCCGCCATGAACTCGATCACGCCTCCTGCAGATGCGCAGGGAACCTCCACCCGGCCGTACCTGATCCGTGCGTTGCACGACTGGTGCACCGACAACGGCTTCACCCCTTACCTCGCGGTGGCGGTGGGCCGTGGTGTGCAGGTGCCGATGGAGTATGTGAAGAACAACGAGATCGTGCTGAACGTGGGCTTCGAAGCCACGAGCGGCATGAAGCTCGGCAATGAGTTCATCGAGTTCAAGGCCCGTTTTGGTGGCGTTCCCCGCGAAATCGTGGTGCCCGTCGACCATGTGGTTGCCATCTACGCCCGTGAAAACGGGCAGGGCATGGCCTTCCCCATGCCGGCGCCTGACGCCGCAGCCGGCGACGCGCCGGAAGCGGTCGAGGTGATCGACGAGGTCGCCGCCGACTTGAACGCAGCCCGGCCGGTGCCTGGCCCTGGCTTGCGACTGGCCTCTGATGCCGGCGAGTCTTCAGCTGCTGATGTGCCGGCTCCGGTCGATGGCGGTGACGACACCCCGCCGCCAGCCAGCCCGCGCCCCGCGCTCAAGCGCGTCAAGTAAGCTCGCTGCGGCCCATTCAGCTTGCCTGCTGCCCCTTCCGGGGCCGGCGCGTCAGGAAGACAGCGCTACAGGCTCTAGAATGACTTTTTTCACGTGCCGGCTTAGCTCAGTTGGTAGAGCAACCGCCTTGTAAGCGGTAGGTCATCCGTTCGATTCGGATAGCCGGCACCACCGCCGTCCGCGCGCTCGATCAGGCCTGGGTGGCTTGAACCTTGACCCGCACCGGCAATGCAGGCCAGCCTTGGTCCAACAGGACCTGCTCGATCAAGGGCAGGCTCTGCCGCAACTTGGCACCGACTGCACCGTTGGGCACCAGCAGGTTCCAGCCTTCCTCGTCGATGGAGCCAGGGCGTACATGCCGCCGCATGGCCGGTGACAGCACGGGCTGAACCGCCGCAAACCGTTCCTGCGATTCGCGCAGTCGTGCCAGCAACTGGCCCAGCATCGCGTTCGCACCGAGGGCTTCGGTGATGGGGCGCGTGTATGGCTGCTGGCGGGCGGGCTTGGACATGCAGGGAGTGTAGCGATGCAGATCATGATCACCCACAGCGGACTGTCGAAGACACGCACGCTGACTTTCAGTCGCCCGCAGCTGGCCATGCTCGCGGCGACGGTGGTTGCCACCTTGCTGCTCCTTTCGGGCACGGTGTACCACTTTGTCTTTCTCAAGGCGGCTCAGGAAGGGTGGCCGGTTGTCAGCCAGCTGGTCAAGCTGGTCGTGCGCGATGAATTCGCGCAGCGCGACCGGTTCATGCGCGACAACCTCGACGCCATGGCCAACAAGGTGGGCGATCTCCAGGCCCGCATGATCAAGCTGGAAGTGATGGGCGAACGCCTGTCGGGCCTGGCGGGCGTGAAGGCCGATGACCTCAAGGCTCTTCAGCCGGCCGGTGACGCTGCCGCCACGGGGGCAGGCGGCAAGGGCGGCCCGTTCATCCCGCTGGACCACCCCACCACCGAATTGCTGAACCAGGCGCTGCAGGTGCTGGAGCAACAAGCCGACCTGCGCGGCGACGTTTTCACCCTGGCCGAATCGCGCCTGTTCGAGAGCCGGCTCACGGCGCTGATGGTGCCCAACACCCGTCCGGTGAATGCGCCTCTGGGCTCGGGCTTCGGTTTCCGGGCTGACCCCTTCACTGGCCGGCCAGCGCTGCATACCGGCATGGATTTCGCGGCCGATGTCGGGGCCACCATCGTGTCGGCGGCCGGTGGCGTGGTGTCCTCGATTGAAATGCATCCGCAATACGGGCAGCTGCTGGAAATCGACCACGGCAACGGCCTCGTCACCCGGTACGCGCACACCTCGCGCATCCTGGTGAAGACGGGGGATCTGATCAAGCGCGGCCAGGAAGTGGCCCTGGTCGGCAGCACGGGACGGTCCACCGGGCCGCACCTGCACTTCGAGGTGTTGCTGGATGGAGTGCCGCAAAACCCGGCGCGGTTCCTGGCGAACGGCGGGCAGCCCGCTCCGGCCACCGGGCCGGTGGCTGCCAATGCGCCCGTGGTGACCAGCGGGCCAGCTCGTGTCAACCCGGTCGTGTCAGCTCCGCCGGCAGCCCCGAACGTCAGTCGGCCAGTGCCAGCGCCCGCCGGCGAGCCGTCCGCCGGCACGCTCGCTCGCTGATCTGCACGCACGGCCCGCGTCGTACGCGGGCATTCCCCCGGTAGGCCCGGGCCGTCATCGCTCGGTCATGGGTGTGCCGGATGCTAAACTTTGACGCTTTGCGACGCATAGGGCGCTTGCAGGACAGGCGGCCGTCCCCATATCGGGTAGACGGCGTTCGCCAAGCCCGGCAAACGTCTGCGCCTGACCGCTGGCACGCCTGCCGCTGCGGGCGCGTCGCCACTTGTTTTCAGGCCCTGACGCTGCATGTTGCCCAAGCTCCTTACCCAGATTTTCGGCAGTCGCAATGACCGGCTGCTCAAAGGCTTTCGCCGCACGGTCGAGACGATCAATGCGCTGGAAGCCCAGTTCGAGCGGCTCGACGATGCGGCTCTGAAGGCCAAGACCGAAGAATTCCGCGCACGACTGGCCAAGGGCGAGACGCTCGACACCTTGCTGCCCGAGGCCTTTGCCACCGTGCGTGAAGCCGGCAAGCGCGTGCTGAAGATGCGGCACTTCGATGTGCAGCTGATCGGCGGCATGACGCTGCACTCGGGCAAGGTCGCTGAAATGCGCACCGGCGAAGGCAAGACGCTGATGGCCACGCTGCCGGTCTACCTGAATGCGCTGCCTGCCAAGGGCGTGCATGTGGTGACGGTGAACGACTACCTCGCCCGGCGTGACGCCGAGTGGATGGGCCGCCTCTACAACTTCCTGGGTCTGAGCGTGGGCGTGAACGTGCCCGGCATGGACCGCGCCGAGAAGCAGGCCGCCTACCGCGCCGACATCACCTACGGCACGAACAACGAATTCGGCTTCGACTACCTGCGCGACAACATGGTCTATGAGCTCGGCGACCGCGTCCAGCGCGGCCAGGCCTACGCCATCGTCGACGAAGTGGACTCGATCCTGATCGACGAAGCCCGCACCCCGCTGATCATCTCGGGCCAGGCCGAAGATCACACCGAGATGTACGTGCGCATCAACAGCGTCGTGCCGCGCCTGAAGAAGCAGATCGGTGAAGCCGATCCGCGCACCGGCGAAGGCGTCATCGAGGCCGGTGACTTCACGGTCGATGAGAAGACCCACCAGGTTTTCCTGACCGAAGACGGCCATGAAAACGCCGAGCGCATCCTGGCTGAAGCCGGCTTGCTGGTCGAAGGCGCCAGCCTGTATGACCCGGCCAACATTTCGCTGATGCACCATGTGTACGCAGCCCTGCGTGCCAACAACCTCTACCACCGTGACCAGCACTATGTGGTGCAGGACGGCGAGGTGGTCATCGTTGACGAATTCACTGGCCGCCTGATGTCGGGTCGCCGCTGGTCGGATGGCCTGCACCAGGCTGTCGAGGCCAAGGAAGGCGTGCAGATCCAGAGCGAGAACCAGACGCTCGCCTCGATCACCTTCCAGAACTACTTCCGCCTCTACGGCAAACTCGGTGGCATGACCGGCACGGCCGACACCGAAGCCTACGAATTCCAGGAAATCTACGGCCTCGAAACCGTGGTGATCCCGCCGAACCGCCCGACCATCCGCAAGGACGAACTCGACCTGATCTACAAGACCAGCCGCGAGAAGTTCAACGCCGTGATCGAGGACATCCGCGGCTGCCACGAACGTGGCCAGCCAGTGCTGGTGGGTACCACCTCGATCGAGAACTCCGAGCTGATCTCCAACCTGCTGACGGCCGCCAAGCTGCCGCACCAGGTGCTGAACGCCAAGCAGCATGCGCGTGAAGCCGAGATCGTGGCCCAGGCCGGTCGTCCGGGCGTGATCACCATCGCGACCAACATGGCCGGTCGCGGCACCGACATCGTGCTCGGCGGCAACGTCGAGAAGCAGGTGCAGGCGGTTTCAGCCGATGAGTCGCTGTCCGAGGCCGACAAGGCCCAGCGCGTCCAGGTGCTGAAGGACGAAGCCGCGGCACTGAACGCCCAGGTGAAGGCCGCTGGCGGCCTGCGCATCATCGCCACCGAGCGCCATGAATCGCGCCGCATCGACAACCAGCTGCGTGGCCGCTCGGGCCGCCAGGGTGACCCGGGCGCTTCGCGCTTCTACCTGTCGCTTGACGACTCCCTGATGCGCATCTTCGCGGGCGACCGCGTGCGGGCCATCATGGACCGCTTGAAGATGCCCGAGGGCGAAGCGATCGAAGCCGGCATCGTGACCCGCTCGATCGAGTCGGCCCAGCGCAAGGTGGAAGCCCGCAACTTCGACGTGCGCAAGCAGCTGCTGGAGTACGACGACGTGTCGAACGACCAGCGCAAGGTCATCTACCAGCAGCGCAGCGAGATCCTCGAAGCGCAGACGCTGGTTGAGCAGATCGGCCACCTGCGCCAGGCCACGATGACCGACGTGGTGCGCACCTACGTGCCGGCGGAAACCCTGGAAGAGCAGTGGGACCTGCCGACCCTGGAGAAGACGCTGCGCGACGAGTGGCAACTCGAGGTGCCGTTGCAGGACATGGTCGCGAAGAGCGACAGCATCACCGACGAAGACGTGCTGGTCGTGGTCCTGAAGGCGGCTGATGACGCCTTCAATGCCAAGCTTGAACTGGTGGGCGGTGAGCAGTTCACGCCGTTCATGCGCATGGTGCTGCTGCAGTCCATCGACTCGCACTGGCGTGAACACCTGGCTGCGCTCGACTACCTGCGTCAAGGTATCCACCTGCGCGGCTACGCCCAGAAGAACCCGAAGCAGGAATACAAGCGCGAGGCGTTTGATCTGTTCTCGCAGCTGCTCGACGTGGTGAAGATGGAAGTCACGCGCGTGCTGATGACCGTGCGCATCCAGAGCCAGGAGCAGGTGGCGGAAGCCGCCGAGGCCATCGAGGAGCGGGCTGAGCAGGTGCGCAACGTCACCTACACGCACCCGAACGAAGACGGCAGCGTCACCCAGGAAGCCGACCCGGCGACCCAGGTTGCGTCCGTGCCGCAAGTCGGCCGCAACGACCCCTGCCCATGCGGCAGCGGCAAGAAGTACAAGGCCTGCCACGGTCGTCTGAGCTGATCTGCTTCTCGTCGCATCGCCACAGGCTCATCGCTTGAGCTTGTGGTGGGCGACGATCCAACCCTTTCCACCGCCCCGCCGCAACGCAAGTTCGGCGGGGTGTTGCTTTCACGAGGTCACACGTGTTCAAGAATCTGATCGTTTACCGCATCGGCCCGGACTGGACGCCCGATCTGCTGGCCGCTCTCGACGCGCTCGACAAGGGTCGTTTTGTCGAGTGTGGTGCCAGCCAGCCGATGTCCCTGGGCTGGGTTGAGCCACGCGGCGTGGCGCATGCACCGCTGATCGAGATGATCGCCGGCCAGTGGCTGCTCAAGCTGATGGTGGAGCAGAAGATGGTGCCGGGCTCGGTGGTGCGCCGTCGCACCGAAGAGATTGCCGCCCACATCGAGCTGACCACCGGCCGCAAGCCGGGCAAGAAGCAAACCAAGGAGTTGAAGGAGCAGGCGCTGCTGGAGCTGCTGCCCCAGGCCTTCACCCGCCAGGCGGCGGTGCGCATCTGGATCGACCCGGAAGCCCGCTTGCTGATGGTCGACGCCACCAGTGCCAAGCGCGCCGAAGACGTGGTGACCGAACTGGTCAAGGCGATGCCGGGCTTTGCCGTGCAGCCGCTGCAGACCACGATGAGCCCGGCCGTGGCGATGTCGCACTGGTTGTCGACCGGTGAGCCGCCGCAGGGCTTCACGGTGGACCGCGAGTGCGAGCTGAAGTCGGCTGACGAGATGAAGTCGGTGGTGCGTTATGCCCGACACAACCTCGACATCGATGAGGTGCGCGCGCACATCACCCTGGGCAAGCAGCCGACCCGCCTGGCGCTGACCTGGGCCGGCCGCGTGTCCTTCGTGCTGACCGACCTGCTGCAGATCAAGCGCCTGGCCTTTGATGACGTGGTGTTCGAAAGCACCAAGGGCTCGAAGTCGACGCCGGAAGAAGCCTTTGATGCCGACGCAGCGATTTCTACCGGCGAGCTGTGCCAGCTGATTCCGGACCTGATCAACGCGCTCGACGGCGAGCTGCAGCCCGGCGCGATGCCGGCGCAGCTCACGGGCGCCGCCGTTGCGGCGGCCCCTGCCGCAGCAGCCACCGCTGCCCCTGCAGCCGCGGCCAGCCCCGACACCACCACGGCGCCCTGGGACTGAGCGTCGGCACCATGCGGGTGCGTCTTGAGCACCCGCCGGGCGCAAAGCGTTGGTTTGCGCCCTGATTTCGCCCTGCAACAGTGCGAAACGGCGTTGGTTCATGGCGCAAAGGTGGTGCGCTTCTTGAATGAACAGGGTAGGCCCCTTGGCCTGCCTGTTCATGACAACGCCCGCCGCTTCTTCCCTCAACACCGCCCGGCCTGACCCTGCCGCGCCTGCGCCCCCCGCGCAGCAGCGCGTGGTGAAGATCCGCCGCGACTACAACGCCTGGGTCGGTGCGGAATCGCTGGAAGACTACGCGCTGCGTTTCACCCCGCGCTCCTTCCGCAAATGGTCAGAGTGGCGGGTGGCCAACACGGCATTTGGTGCGGCGTCCTTTCTGGTGCTGGAGGCCGTGGGCGCCACCCTGCTTGTGCAATACGGCTTCATCAATGCCTTCTGGGCCATCCTGGTCACCGGGCTGGTGATTTTCCTGGCGGGCCTGCCCATCAGCATCTATGCCGCCCGCCACGGCGTCGACATGGACCTGCTCACCCGCGGCGCCGGCTTTGGCTACCTCGGCTCCACGCTCACCTCGCTCATCTACGCCAGCTTCACCTTCATCTTCTTTGCGCTCGAAGCCGCCGTGATGGCCTACGCGCTGGAGCTGGCTTTCGACATTCCGCCCGCCTGGGGCTACCTGCTGTGCGCGCTGGCGGTGATCCCGCTGGTCACCTACGGCGTCACCGCCATCAGCCGCTTGCAGGTGTGGACGCAGCCGCTGTGGCTGGCCATGCTGGTGCTGCCCTACATCGCGGTGTTCTGGCAGCACCCCGGCGTGCTCGGTGAGCTGGCGGGTTATGCCGGTGAAAACGGGCAGGGTGGGCAGTTCAATGTGCTGCTGTTCGGGGCGGCCACCACGGTGGGCATCGCGCTCATCACGCAGCTGGGTGAGCAGGTTGACTACCTGCGCTTCATGCCAGAGCGCACGCTGCGCAACCGCGGCCGCTGGTGGTTCGGCGTGCTGGTGGGCGGCCCGGGCTGGGTGCTGCCCGGCGTGTTGAAGATGCTGGGCGGCGCCTTGCTGGCCTGGCTGGCGCTGGGCCACATGGTGCCGGCCGACCGCGCGGTAGACCCGAACCAGATGTACCTGGCCGCCTACGAAACCCTGTTCGGCCACTACGGCTGGGCGGTGGCGGCCACGGCCCTGTTCGTCATCGTCTCGCAGCTGAAGATCAACGTCACCAACGCCTATGCCGGCTCACTCGCCTGGAGCAACTTCTTCTCGCGGCTGACGCACAGCCACCCGGGCCGCGTGGTGTGGATGGTGTTCAACACCCTCATCGCGCTGATGCTGATGGAGCTGGATGTGTTCCAGGCCATGGGCGAGGTGCTCGGCCTGTTTTCGAACATCGCCATCTCCTGGATCATGGCCGTGGTGGCCGACCTGGTCATCAACAAGCCACTGGGCTGGAGCCCGCCGGGCATCGAGTTCCGCCGCGCTTATCTGCACGACGTGAACCCGGTGGGCGTGGGCGCGATGGGGCTGGCGTCGGTGCTGTCGGTGGCGGCGCACCTCGGCGCGTTCGGCCCGCTGGCGCAGGCTTTTTCGGCGGCGGTGGCGGCGGTCACGGCCCTGGTGGCGGCACCCCTGATCGCCTGGGGCACTGGTGGGCGGTTTTACCTCGCACGGTCACCCGACGACGACGCCGGCCGCTACCTGCGCTGGGGCCCGCCCGGCAGCGTGCAGCGCTGCGTGGTGTGCGAAGGCGCCTACGAGGCCGAAGACATGGCCGGCTGCCCGGCTTACGGTGGCGCCATCTGCTCGCTCTGCTGCACGCTGGACGCGCGCTGCGGCGACCGCTGCAAGCCCCAGCCCCGCCTGGCCGACCAGCTCTGGGGCCCGTGGCAGCGGCTGCTCAAGCGCGTGCTGCCGCAGCGGCTGGCTGGCCGCATCGACACCGGTCTGGGCCACTACCTGCTGCTGATGGGCTTGATCGTGCCGGCCCTCGGCGCCTTGTTCGGCTTGCTCTATCACCAGGAGCTGCAGGCGATCGAGCGGCGCGGCGGCCCCGATCTCACGGCGCAGCTGGCCCCGGTGCTGCAAGCCGGCTTCGTGAAGGCCTACGCGGCCCTGCTGCTGGTGGCGGGCGTGGTCGCCTGGTGGCTGGTGCTGGCGCACAAGAGCCGCGAAGTGGCGCAGGAAGAAATCTCGCGGCAGACCGAGGCGCTGGTGCGCGAAATTGACTCACACGCCCAGACCGACCTGCAGTTGCAGGAAGCCAAGCGCGTGGCCGATGCCGCCAACCAGGCCAAGACCCGCTACATCACCGCCATCAGCCACGAGCTGCGCACGCCGCTCAACAGCATCCTCGGTTATGCGCAGCTGCTGGAGGAAGACCCGGCGATGCCCGCGCACCGCCGCCAGGCCGTGAGCGTCATCCGGCGCGGCGGCGACCACCTGCTGAGCCTGATCGAAGGCACGCTGGATGTGGCGCGCATCGAAGGCGGCAAGGTCACGCTCGATGTGCGGCCCATGCGCTTTCGCGAATGCGTGCTTGAGCTCGCCCGCATGTTCGAGCTGCAGGCCGCGGCCAAGGGCATCGGCTTCGTGCTGGACGGCGGCGAAGCCCTGCCGGAGGTGGTGCGGGCTGACGAGCGCCGGCTGCGCCAGATCCTCATCAACCTGCTGGGCAATGCGGTGAAGTTCACCCGCACCGGCCAGGTGACGCTGCGGGTGCTGCACCAGCGGGAAATGGCCCGCTTCGACATCATCGATTCCGGCCCGGGCATGACCCAGACCGAGCTGGCGCGGGTGTTTGAGCCTTTCGAGCGCGGCTCGGCGGCCGGCACGGCATCGGCAGGTGGCACGGGGCTGGGGCTGACCATCAGCAAGATGCTGACCGACCTGATGGGCGGTGAGCTCACCGTGCGCAGCCAGCCGGGCGAGGGCAGCACCTTCAGCGTGCGCCTGTTCCTGCCCGAGGTGCGGCCGGAGCTGGCCGAGCGCGCGCTGCCCCGCACCCCGCGCGTGGGCTATGCGGGCCCGCGGCGCTGCATCCTGGTGGTCGACAACGAAGAGGCCGACCGGCAGCTGCTGGTTGACCTGCTGCAGCCGCTGGGCTTCGAGATTGAACAGGCCGCGTCGGGCGCAGAGGGCCTGCAACGCCTGGCGAGCCTGCAGCCCGATGCCATCTTCATGGACCTGGCGATGCCCGGCATCGACGGCTGGGAAACTATCCGGCGCCTGCGCGCTCAAGGATTGAGTGAGGCGCCGGTGGCGGTGGTCTCGGCCAACGCCTTCGACAAGGGGCTGGAAAACATCGTCGGCCTGCCACCTTCGGACTTTCTGGTGAAGCCCGTGCGCGTGGCCGACCTGCTGGACTGGCTCGGGCAGCGATTGAACCTGAGCTGGTTGCCCGCCGTGAATCAGTCCGCAACAGCTTCTGATGCCACCCCGAACCCCGACGCCCCAGACCAGCCGGCAGGCGAGGGCGACCCCACCACGTTGCCCCCGCGTGCAGCCCTGCAAGCCCTGTCCGAGCTGGTGGGCCTGGGCTACGTGAAGGGCGTGCAGAAACAGCTGGAGCAGCTCCAGCAAGCCCATCCTCAGGCCCAGGCGTTTCTCGGCCGATTGCAATCCCAGGCGCGCCAGTTCCAGCTGGACGCCATGACCCAGACCTTGACGAAAGCCCTTGATGACCACCGCGCCCCTTGATGCCCACCTCGACGGCGGCGCCACCGACGTGGTGCTGATCGTGGACGACGTGCCCGACAACCTCGCCGTGCTGCACGACGCACTCGACGAATCCGGCTATACCGTGCTGGTGGCCACCAACGGTGAAACCGCGCTGCAACGCGCCGAGCAGGCCCGGCCTGACATCGTGCTGCTGGATGCCGTGATGCCCGGCATGGACGGCTTCGAGGTGGCGCGCCGCCTCAAGGCGAACCCGGCCACCGCCGCCATCCCGATCGTCTTCATGACCGGCCTGACCGACACCGAGCATGTGGTGGCGGCCTTCGGCGCCGGTGGCATTGATTACGTCACCAAGCCACTGCGCCCGCGGGAGGTGCTGGCCCGCATCGCTGCCCACCTGAACAGCGCCCGGGCGCAGCGCCAGGCCCGGCACGCGCTGGACGCCTTCGGCCACGCCACGCTGGTGGTGCGTGAGCGCGACGGCCGCCGGGTGTGGCAAACCGCGCTGGCCCGACGCCTGATGGCGCAGTACTTTCCCGACGCGCCCGAAGTGGCCACGCCGCCCGAGCTGATGGCCTGGGTGGCACGTGAATCGCTGCGCCGCCGCGCGGGGGCCGACCCGCTCACGCTGACGATTGCGCGTGGTGCCCAGCGCATCAACTTCACGCTGCACCCGATGGCCGATGACCAGGGCGCCGAGGGCGAGTGGCTGCTGGTGCTGCGCGAGGAATCAGAGACGGCGCTGCTGGAAAGCCTGGCGCTCTCGTTCCCGAGCCTCACCGCGCGCGAATCCGAAGTGCTGTACTGGGTCATCCAGGGCAAGACGAACCGCGACATCGGCGACATCCTCGGCACCAGCCCGCGCACCGTGCACAAGCACCTCGAACACGTCTTCGAAAAGCTGGGCGTGGAGACGCGCACTGCAGCGGCCGGCCTGGCCCTGACGCGCGTGCGCGGCGGCTCGGGCGACTGAGCAACTACGCCACCTTGCGTATAGGTGCGCAGGGGCTCCCGGCGGAGACTGCACTCAGTCCGCAGCGATGCGGTTTTCAGCAACGTCCCACGGAGCCCCACCCATGAAGATCTCACGTCGTTCGATCACCGCGCTGGCAGCCACTGCCTGCGTGCTCGGTTTCAGCTCGCTGGCCCAGGCCGCCGACACCATCAAGGTCGGCATCCTGCACTCGCTGTCGGGCACCATGGCCATCTCGGAAACCGTCCTGAAGGACGTGGCCCTGATGACCATCGATGAAATCAACGCCAAGGGCGGCGTGCTCGGCAAGAAGCTCGAGCCTGTCGTGGTCGACCCCGCGTCCAACTGGCCGCTGTTCGCCGAAAAGGCCAAGCAGCTGATCGACCAGGACAAGGTCGCTGCCGTGTTCGGCTGCTGGACCTCGGTCAGCCGCAAGTCGGTGCTGCCGGTCTTCGAAGAAAAGAATTCGCTGCTGTTCTACCCCGTGCAGTACGAGGGTGAAGAGCTGAGCAAGAACGTGTTCTACACGGGCGCAGCACCGAACCAGCAGGCCATTCCCGCCGTGGAATACCTGATGAGCAAGGACGGCGGCTCGGCCAAGCGCTTCGTGCTGCTGGGCACCGACTACGTCTACCCCCGCACCACCAACAAGATCCTGCGCGCCTTCCTGAAGTCCAAGGGCGTGGCTGAAGCCGACATCATCGAGGAGTACACCCCGTTCGGTCACTCTGACTACCAGAGCATCATTGCCAAGATCAAGAAGTTCGCTTCCGAAGGCAAGAAGACGGCCGTGATCTCCACCATCAACGGTGACTCGAACGTGCCCTTCTACAAGGAACTGGGCAACCAGGGCCTGAAGGCCACCGACGTGCCGGTGGTGGCTTTCTCGGTGGGTGAAGAAGAGCTGCGCGGCGTGGACACCAAGCCGCTGGTCGGCCACCTGGCTGCCTGGAACTACTTCATGTCGGTGAAGAACCCGACCAACACCGCCTTCATCAAGCAGTGGAGCGACTACGCCAAGGCCAAGAACATCCCGGGCCACAAGGACAAGCCGCTGACCAATGACCCGATGGAAGCCACCTACATCGGCATCCACATGTGGGCCCAGGCCGTGGCCAAGGCCAAGTCGACCGACACCGACAAGGTGATCGCCGCGATGGCCGGCCAAACGTTCAAGGCACCGGGCGGTTTCATGTCGACGATGGATAAGGAAAACCACCACCTGCACAAGCCGGTGTTCATCGGCGAAGTGAAGGCCGACGGCCAGTTCAACGTGGTCTGGAAGACCCCGGGCCCGGTGGTTGCCGACCCGTGGAGCGACTACATCGCCGAGAACAAGGGCAAGAAGAACGTGCCTGAAAAGAAGTGATGTCGTGAGGCTGCGCTGACCAGCCGGACAGCGCACCTCGCCACTGCACTTTCCCAGCGGGCCGGCCGGCAGCGGCCGGCCCGCTGTGCTTGAAGCGCGTGCTGCGCCACGTCCTCGTGGCAACCCCTCACCACCACCGCCAGCCTGCCACCATGCACTTGCGCCGCCTGACTTCCCTGCTGTTTGCCGCCTTCGTGGGCCTGGCTTCGCTGCCAGCCCAAGCGCTGGCCCCTGACGAGGCGCGCGCCATTGCGGCCGGCGACACCGATGCCCGCATCGCCGCACTGGCAGCCGCCGCGGCCCGCGCCGACGAAGGCCTGCCCCGCCTGGTGCAGGCGCTGCTGGACGACGCCGTGAAGCTGACGCCGAAGCAGGTGCTGGTGATCGACGGCGACAAGGCGCTGGACGCCGCCACCGGGCAGGCGGCCACGCTGCCGGACGACGCAGAAGACGTCGTCAACAACAACCGCATGCGCGGCGCCTTGCAGGCCGCGCAGGCCGCCCTGAAGCTCCTGTCGCCCGATATGGCCGTGCGCCAGTCGGCCGTGGCTGAGCTGGGCAAGGAAACGCTGGAAGCCGCCCAGCTGCCCCTCATCGACAAGGCGCTGGGTGCTGAAACCGACCCGGCCCTGAAAGAGCGCCTGAGCCTGATGCGCGCCGCCATCCTGATTGCCTCGTCTGACCGGGCACAGCGCCTCGACGCCGCCCGCGCACTGGGCGAGAGCGGCCAGAGCCAGGTGCGCAGCCTGCTGCAGGAACGCCTGGGCGACGCCAAGACCGGCGGCCCCGAAACCGACCCCGAAGTGCGCGGTGCCCTCATCGCCTCCATCGACAAGGTCTCTGCGAAGCTGGCCTGGGGCGAGCGCCTGGGCGTGATGTTCACCGGCATCAGCCTGGGCAGCATCCTGCTGCTGGTGGCGCTGGGCCTGGCCATCACCTACGGCCTGATGGGCGTGATCAACATGGCCCACGGCGAGCTGATGATGATCGGCGCCTACGCCACCTACCTCGTGCAGAACCTGTTCCGCACCTACGCGCCGTCGGCGTTCGACCACTACATCTGGCTGGCCATTCCCGCATCCTTTCTGGCCTCGGCGCTGGTGGGCGCGGTGCTCGAACGGCTGGTGCTGCGCTGGCTGTACGGCCGTCCGCTGGAAACGCTGCTGGCCACCTGGGGCATCTCGCTGGTGCTGATGCAGGCCGTGCGCAGCCTGTTCGGCGCGCAGAACGTGCCGGTGGAAAACCCTGCGTGGCTCTCGGGCGGCGTGGCCGTCATGAGCAACCTGGTGCTGCCCTACAACCGCATCGCCATCATCGGTTTCGCCTTCGCCGTGCTGGCCGGTGTGGCGCTGCTGATCGCCCGCACCCGCCTCGGCCTGTTCGTGCGCGGCGTCACCCAGAACCGCCGCATGGCGGCCTGCGTGGGCATTGATACCGCCCGCATCGACACCCTGGCGTTTGGCCTGGGCGCAGGCATTGCAGGCCTCGCCGGCTGCGCGCTCAGCCAGGTCGGCAATGTGGGCCCTGACCTCGGCCAGAACTACATCGTCGACAGCTTCATGGTGGTGGTGCTGGGCGGTGTGGGCCAACTCGCCGGCACCGTCTACGCCGCCCTCGGCCTGGGCGTGCTGAACAAGTTCCTCGAAGGCTGGGCCGGTGCGGTGCTGGCCAAGATCATGGTGCTGGTGTTCATCGTCGTGTTCATCCAGAAGCGCCCGCAAGGCCTGTTCGCCATGAAGGGGCGTGACGCATGAGCACCCAACCACCTCTCACTGAAGCCGTGAAGCCCGCCATGAGCGCCACCCGTGTCGAATTTGCCTTGCCCACGCCACGCCGCGGGCTGCTGTTGAACCGCGCCGGCTGGCTGGCCGTGGCCGCCGCGCTGCTGGTGGTGACCGTGCTGGTGCCCGTGCTGCACCTGCTGGTGCCGGCCGACAGCATGTTCCACATGAGCGAGTACAGCGTGGCGCTGATCGGCAAGATCATGTGCTACGCCATCTGTGCGCTGGCCATGGACCTGATCTGGGGCTACACCGGCATCCTCAGCCTGGGCCACGGCCTGTTCTTCGCGCTGGGTGGTTATGCCATGGGCATGACGCTGATGCGCGAGATCGGCCGCGAGGGCAACTACAAGAGCGACTTGCCCGACTTCATGGTCTTCCTCGACTGGAAAGAGCTTCCGTGGCAATGGGCCTGGAGCGACAGCTTTGCGCTGCAGATGCTGCTGGTGGTGGCGGTGCCGGGGCTGCTGGCGCTGGTGTTCGGCTACTTCGCCTTCCGCAGCCGCATCAAGGGCGTGTATTTCTCGATCATCACCCAGGCGATGACCTTCGCCGCGATGCTGCTGTTCTTCCGCAATGAAACCGGCTTTGGCGGCAACAACGGCTTCACCGATTTCAAGCGCATCCTCGGCGTGCCGCTGGCGCAGCCGTCCACCCGCACGGTGCTGTTCGTGCTGACCGGCCTCACGCTGATCGGCTTCTACCTGATGGCCCGCGCCATCGTGAACAGCAAGTTCGGCCGGGTGCTGCAGGCCATCCGTGATGCGGAGAGCCGCGTCATGTTCACCGGCTACGACCCGCTGTCGTACAAGCTGGCGATCTGGGTGCTGTCGGCGGTGATGTGCGGCGTGGCCGGTGCGTTGTATGTGCCGCAGGTCGGCATCATCAACCCCGGTGAGATGAGCGCCGCAGCGTCGATCGAGATCGCCATCTGGACGGCCGTGGGCGGCCGCGCCAGCCTGATCGGCCCGATCGTGGGTGCCTTTTTCGTCAACGGGGCGAAGAGCTGGTTCACCCAGATGGTTCCGGAGTTCTGGCTGTATTTCCTGGGCGCCCTGTTCATCGCCGTCACGCTGTACCTGCCCGATGGTCTGGTGGGCCTGGCCCGCAAGTTCAGCAAGAAGCAACGCCCCGAGGAGCGCGCATGACCCCCGAACTGCAACAGGCCGGCGCCGCCAAGCTGGCTGAATTCGCCGCCAAGTCGGCTGAAGGTCAGACCTCCGGTGACCGCAGCGCCGGTTACGGCCGCGTGCTGGGCGCCGAGCCCGATTTCGCCCACGGCGTGGCGCTGTACCTCGACGACATCACCGTCACGTTTGATGGCTTCCGCGCCCTCAATGCGCTGAGCCTGGCCATCAACGTAGGCGAGCTGCGCTGCATCATCGGCCCCAACGGCGCGGGCAAGACGACGATGATGGACGTCATCACCGGCAAGACCCGGCCCGATGCCGGCACAGCATCGTTCGGCTCGAACATCGACCTGCTGCGCCTGCGTGAAAACGAGATCGCCCAGATCGGCATCGGCCGCAAGTTCCAGAAACCCACGGTGGTGGAACAGCTCAGCGTGTTCGAGAACCTGGAGCTGGCGCTGAAGGCCGACCGCCGCGCCCGGGCCAGCCTGTTCTCGCGCTTGACCGGCGCGCAGCTCGACCGCATCGGCGAGACCCTGCAGCTCATCCACCTGCTGCCCGAGGCGCAGCGCACCGCCGGCCTGCTCAGCCATGGCCAGAAGCAGTGGCTGGAGATCGGCATGCTGCTGATGCAGGAGCCCAAGCTGCTGTTGCTCGACGAGCCGGTGGCCGGCATGACCGACGAAGAGACCGAGCGCACGGCCGAGCTGTTCCTGAGCCTGGAAGGCAAGCACTCGCTGGTGGTGGTCGAGCACGACATGAAGTTCGTCGACCAGCTCACCGAGGGCTGGAAGAAGGTCACCGTGCTGCATGAAGGCAGCGTGCTGGCCGAAGGCCCGCTGTCGGAAGTGCAGGCCAATCCGAAGGTGGTCGAGGTTTATCTGGGGCGCTGAGCCAGCGCCGCAGCACAAGGTTCATTCATGCTGAAAGTAGATCAACTCCACCAGTACTACGGCGGCTCGCACATCCTGCGCGGCGTCTCGTTCGAGGCCGCGCTGGGCGAGGTCACCGTGGTGCTCGGCCGCAATGGCGTGGGCAAGACCACGCTGCTCAAGAGCCTGATGGGCGTGGTGCCGGTCAAGAGCGGGCAGGTCACGCTCGGCAGCACCAACATCACCCACGACACGCCGTATGAGCGCGTGCGCCGGGGTGTGGGCTACGTGCCCCAGGGCCGCGAAATCTTCGGCCGCCTGACGGTGGAAGACAACCTGCGCATGGGCATGGCAACCCGGCCGGGCAGCGAGCCCATTCCGGCCGAGCTGTTCGAGCTGTTCCCGGTGCTCAAGCAGATGCTGCAGCGGCGTGGCGGTGACTTGTCGGGCGGGCAGCAGCAGCAGCTGGCGATTGCCCGCGCGCTGGCCGCTGGCCCGAAGCTGCTGATACTCGATGAGCCGACCGAGGGCATCCAGCCCAGCATCATCAAGGACATCGGCCGCGTCATCCGCATGCTCGCTGACCGCAAGACCATGGCCATCGTGCTGGTCGAGCAGTACTACGACTTTGCGGCTGAACTGGCCGACCAGTACCTGGTGATGGAGCGTGGCGAGGTGATCGCCCAGGGCCGTGGCCACGAGATGGAAAGTCGCGGTGTGCGCGACATGATGTCGATCTGACAGGCCCGGGTGGGCCGGCAGGCAGGCGGGGGCAGGGGCTTTGCACTAGACTTCGCCCCCTCATGCCAGACACCACCCCCTCGAATTCGCCCGCAGACGCCGCGGCCCCTGACACGCTGACCCCGGAGGCTGGGGGCGCGCCCGTGGTGATCGTGGGTGGCGGACCGGCCGGCCTGATGGCCGCCGAGGTGCTTGCCGCCGCCGGCCTGCCGGTTGCGCTGTACGACGCCATGCCCTCGGTGGGCCGCAAGTTTCTGCTGGCCGGCAAGGGCGGCCTGAACCTGACGCACAGCGAGGCCAAGCCGCAGTTCGCCGGCCGCTACGGCGCACAAGCCCCGGCCGTGGACGGCTGGCTCGACACTTTCAGCCCGCAAGCCCTGCGCGACTGGGCGCAGGCCCTGGGCGTGGACACCTTCGTGGGCAGCTCCGGCCGGGTGTTCCCGACCGAGATGAAGGCCGCACCGCTGCTGCGCGCCTGGCTGCACCGCCTGCGCCAGTCGGGCGTGCGCTTTCACATGCGCCACCGCTGGGTGCCGGCGTCGCTGGCGCCGGTGAACGGCGTGCACACCCTGGAATTTGATCACCCGGCCGGTCGCAGCACTGTGCAGGCGCGCGGCGTGTTGCTGGCGCTGGGCGGCGGCAGCTGGGCACGCCTGGGCTCAGACGGCGCCTGGGTGGCCCCGCTGCAGGCCGCGGGCCTGGATGTGGCGCCGCTGCAGGCGGCCAACTGCGGCTTTGATGCCGTGTGGAGCCCGCACCTGCGCGAGAAGCACGCCGGTGCCGCCCTGAAGAACGTGGCGCTGTGCGTGGCAGACCTGGATGGCGCCGAGCTCTTCCGCCGCAAGGGCGAATGTGTGCTCACCGAGGGCGGGCTGGAGGGCAGTCTGGTGTACGCCGCCTCTGCCTGCATCCGCGACCAGATCGCTGCGCGTGGCCCGGTCACCGTGCACCTCGACCTGCTGCCCGACCAACCGCTGGACGCTGTCACGCAGGCCATCGCCCGTGGCCGTGGCGCCCGTTCCCTGGCCAACCACCTGCGCGAACAACTGAGCCTCTCCGGTGTGAAGGCCGGCTTGCTGCGCGAAGGTGTGGATGCGCCGACCTGGTCGCGCCACAGCGGCGATGCGGCCTGGCTGGCCGGGCGCATCAAGGCACTGCCCGTGACGCTGACCGCGCCACGCCCGATGGACGAGGCCATCAGCACCGCCGGTGGCGTGCGCCTGGGCGCGCTGGATGCGCAGCTGCAGGTGCAAGCCTGGCCTGGTGTGGCCGTGGCCGGTGAAATGCTCGACTGGGAAGCCCCGACGGGCGGCTACCTGCTCAGCGCCTGTTTTGCCAGTGCGGTGGTGGCTGCCCGCGGGCTGGCGGCGCGCCTGGCAGGGGCACCGGCCGAGGCCTGAGTCTGCACCGGTAGCAGGTTGCTCGCCGCTCAGGCGGCTTCGGCGTCCGTCACCCGCAGGCGGTGCACCAGCTGCGACAGATCCAGCGCCGTGCGCTGCAGCTCGGCGGCGGCGTTGGACGCCTGCTGAACACTGCTCACGTTGTTGGCCGTCACATCGCCGATCTGCCGCACCGCCAGGCTCACCTGCTCGACGGCGGTGGTCTGCGCCCGGGTCGAGCCCGACAGCTCCGTCATCGCCACGCTGACGTGGCTGACCTGTTCCAGCATGCGGCCCATGCTGTCGCGGGCACTGTGGATCTGGCCCACGCCTTGAGCCACCTGGTTGGCCGAGGTCTGGATCAGCCCGCGGATTTCTGCCGCGGCCTTGGCGCAGCGCTGGGCCAGGCTGCGTACTTCGCTCGCCACCACGGCAAAGCCGCGGCCCGATTCGCCGGCCCGCGCGGCTTCCACCGCGGCATTCAGCGCGAGGATGTTGGTCTGGAAGGCGATGCCGTCGATCACGCTGACGATCTCGCCCACGCGGCGGCTGGTGGCCTCGATGCCTTCGATGGTGGTCACCGCCACCTGCATCCGGGTATTGCCGTCTTCGCCGGTGCTGCGCACGGTCAGGAACAGCTCATCCACCTGGTTCACGTGGTTGGCGTTGTTGCGCACGGTGTGCGCCACCTGGGTCAGCGTGGCCGCTGACTCTTCCACGCTGGCGGCCTGCTGGGCCGTGCGGCTGGCCAGCTCTTCACTGCTGCCGGCGATGTCGTCGCCCGTGGCCGCCACGGCCCTGGCGTTCTGACGGATCTGGTGAACCATGTCGGCCAGCTGGGTCGTCATGGTGTCGATCTCCCGGCCCATCTGCGCCAGCTCGTCGCGGCCTTCCACGCGGGCACGCACGGTCAGATCACCCGCCGCCCCGGCGCGCGCTGCGGTAATCACCTGGTGCAGGGCCTGCATGGTGCTGCGGTAGAAGCCGGCCGCGAAGTACAGCAGGGCCAGCACACCCAGCAAGGCACCGCCAAAGGCCAGGTTGCGCTGCATCGTCAGGCGCTGGTTGCGCTCGTGAAGCAGCTCGGTCAGGCGGGCATTGGCGGCTTGCGAGAACCCCACCATCGCGCCAATGGCGTCGGTGCCGGCCTTGAAGTAGGCCGCGGCGTCGCCGGCGGGCTGGCCACTCGCGAACGAAGTTCGGGCCAGGGCGGCAAAGCTGCGGGTCTTCTCCAGCATCGCCTCATGGCCGGCCGGTGCAGGCTCACCCGCTCGGCCCAGTGCGGCGATCCGCTCCTCGATGGTGCGGGCCTGGTCTTCCAGGCCGGCGATGCGGCCATAGAGCGTGGCGATGTCCTGCGGGCTGGCTTCACCCTTGGCGATCAGTCCGGCGCCTTGTCCGCGCAGCAGGCCGGCGCCTTCGGTGAAGGGCAGCATGCGCTCGACCACCAGGTCCATCAGGAAGAAGGACGCGGCTTCGGGGTCGAACAGCAATTGCGAGTCTTCGCCGACGCGCGACACCAGCTGCCGGAGTGAGGACACGAGGGCGGTGTGGCTCTTGAAGACCGCAGCGCGGTCGCCGTCGCGCTGGCCATTGGCCAGGGCCAGCAGACCGTCGTGCGTGGTTTTCCAGCTGGCGGCCACGCTCCAGTGCGGCTGTGCCTGAACGGCGGTGCCGGCACTGGCCAGCGCGGCCTTGAGCTTGTCGCGCGTGGCGGGCAGTTGCTGTTCGGCGGCAGCATTGCCCGACATCGCGAGGTTGGTCTGCCCGCGGTGTGTCTGGGCCAGCACCGCCACGGCCATCAATTGCTGCACCACCTCGGAGCCCGCGAGCTCTTCCCGGGTGAACGACAGCTGGCTGGAGGTGTCACTCAGGCTGCGGGCCGTCAGAATGGCGAGGGGCACGGCCACCAGCGAGGCGATGAAGGCCATCTTCACGGGTAGGCTGAGGCTTCGCATCAAGCGGATGGCGGGCGTCAGGAAGCTGGAAACAGAGGGAGCTTGGCTCACGGCGGTGGGGGGTAGGGGGCGTTGAACGCCAACGCGGCGACTGCCCCTTGATTCTGTTGGCCACCCCTGCCGGGCCAAGGCTGAAACAGCAGGGTGAACGCCGCCTTGAAGCCGCTGCCACAATGAAATGGTCTGCGGTTGCCGCCCATCACCACCCTCACCACCATGATCACCGTTCACCACCTCAACAATTCCCGCTCGCAGCGCGTGCTCTGGCTGCTGGAGGAGTTGGGCCTGCCCTACGAGATTCGCCCCTACCAGCGCGACGCCACCACCATGCTGGCCCCGCCCGAGCTGCGGCAGGTGCATCCGCTGGGCAAGTCGCCGGTGATCACCGACGGCGACATCACGGTGGCCGAGAGCGGCGCCATCATTGAATACCTGGTGGAGACCTACGGCGAGGGCCGCCTGCGGCCGGCCGCCGGCACGCCGCAGCGCCGCGACTGGACCTACTGGCTGCATTTCGCCGAAGGTTCGGCCATGCCGCCGCTGCTGATGAAGCTGGTGTTCGGCCGCATCCAGACGGCGCCGATGCCGTTCTTCGTCAAGCCGGTGGCGCGCGGCATTGCCAGGCAGGTGCTGAGCAGCTTCGTCGAGCCCAATCTGAAGAACCAGCTCGACTTCATGGAAGCCACGCTGAGCCGCCAGCCGTGGTTCGCCGGTGAGGCGTTCAGCGCCGCCGACATCCAGATGAGCTTCCCGGTGGAAGCAGCTGCCCAGCGTGCCGGGCTGGACGCCAGTCGCCCGAAACTGATGGCCTGGCTCAAGACCATCCACGCCCGGCCCGCTTACCAGCGCGCCCTGCAGCGTGGCGGCCCCTACGATTTCTGCAACGACTGATCAGGGCAGGGCCAGGAACGCGCCCGCGGGCACCTGCTGCAGATGATGGCAGCGCGGTGACAGCGGCGCGTTGGCGTGTGCACAGGCCGCGTCACGGTCCAGCGACCACACGTACAGGCCGGCCAGGCCCAGGCGGCTGGCATCCGCCTGCATGCGCCGCGCGTCGTCGATGCTGAAGACGTTCTCCGCCACATCGTTTCGGCCCAGCATGCCGGTGAGGGCGATGCGCGACAGCGGCCAGCCGAAGCGCTGGTGCAGGTTGCGTGCGGCCTGCGCCCCCGAGGCGCCCATGTCGCAGCGGGCCGGCTGGCTGTTGGCCTGCAGCACGCAGTTGGCGGTGCTGGCCGGGCCATAGTTCATCACCATCAGGTTCACCACCGCCTGATCGAAGCGGTATTTCTTCAGGGCCGCCATCACCGCGGCGCCGGTGGCATTCACGCCGCCGGCCTGGCCGTCACTGGCGGCCAGCGTGGCCACCGTGAAGCTGATCTGCAGGGCGGGCTGGCGCTGGGCCAGCTGCTGGGCCAGGCGCACCAGGTCGTCGATCTGCTGCGGGGTTTGGCGACCTTCGATGTCGAAGTCGAAACCAGCCAGCGCCGGGTGGGCGTAGCGCGCAGCGAAGCGGGCCATGCCGGCCTCGGTGCCGCAGGTGAACACACCGGCTTCACCACCGGTGGACACCACGAAGCGCAGGCCCGCCTGGGCAAAGGCCGGGGCATTCACGGCCACCAGCCGGTCGGCATCCATGCCAGGCCCCCAGCTTTCCTGGCCGCATTCACCGCTGGCAAAGGCCCACATCACCTGGCGGGTGCGGGCCGGCAGCTGGCTCAGGCCTTGAGCTACCAGCGGCTTGGCCTGAGCATCGCCGGCCACGCTGCGCAGCACATGGGTGGTGGCATCAAAGCCCTGGGTCACGTCCTTGTAGGGCACGTAGGGCAGGGTGGGCTCAGCCGCGGTGGCGGGTGCGGCTTGCGCGCAGGCCAGCGTGCTCAGCGCTGCTGCCAGGCACAGGGCCAGGGCCATGCGGTTCGGAAAGAAGTGGGTCATGGTGGTGTCAGCCACAAAAAAGCGGCCCGGTTGTGACGCCGGGCCGCTGAAGGCAAAGGGGTGGGGCTGGTGGCTCCAAGGTGGTTGAAGCCGACAGCCCTCACAGGCGCTCGATCAGAACTTCACGCGGGCACCGGCAAAGTACATCTTGCCAGCCTTGTAGACACCGGCGATCTGCGTCTGGTCCGTCTGGAAGACGGTCAGCAGCGGATCGGTCAGGTTCTGCGCTTCGAAGGTCAGGGTGACCTTGTCATTCACGTTGTAGTTGAACGCGAAGTTCAGCTGGCCGTTGGCGCTCTGGAAGTAGTCCTTGCCGCCACGGTTGCCCAGCTTGTAGGTCGAGCGGTGGCTGTAGGCCAGGCGGGCGCTCATGCGCTCATCTTCGTAGTAGGCGCCCAGGTTGTAGACGTCCTTCGAGGTGCCGTACAGCGAGCAGTCCTGCGTGGCCGAGCCGTTGCAGGTGCCGGTGGCCAGCTGGGTGGTCTGCTTGCCGTTGGCGTGGGTGTAGTTCGCTTCCACACCGAAGCCGGCGCCCAGGGCATGTTGCAGCATCAGCTCGATGCCCGTCATGCGGCCCTTGGTGTTCACCGGGCTCGACACGTCATACAGCTCGATCTTGCCGCCGTTGGCCTGGTTGGCGTAGGGCAGCATCGAGTGGCCGTAGGCGATCACGCCGTTCAGCTGGCTGGCGAAGGCACCCACCGACACCGCCGACTTCGGCGCGTAGTAGTACTCGGCCGAGACGTCGAAGTTGTTGCTGCGGATCGGCGTCAGGTAGGGGTTGGAGCCCACACCGTTCTTCTGCGTGTCGCGCAGGTCATTGCCGGCGAGCTGACCGAAGTCAGGGCGCGACATGCCGCGGTTCAGCGCCAGACGACCCACCAGGTCCTTGGCCAGGTCAGCGCGCAGGTTCAGGCTCGGCAGCACATCGGTGAAGCTTTGCTGGTAGCTCGGCACGCCACCCGGCAGGAAGGCGGCGATGTCTTCGCTGGTACGCACCAGACGCACACCGACGTTGCCGGAGACGGCGTCGGTCGGCTGCAGGTTCACCATCGCATAGGCGGCGTTGGTCTTTTCCTTGATGTCGAATTCCTGCTGCGTGGCGTGGGTGGTGAAGGTGGCGTACTTGGCGACCCACTGCTCCACGAACTCCTTGCTGATCTTGAACGGCAGGAAGCCTGGCGTCGGGTTGACCGGCAGGTTGCCGTACCAGCCTGCGGCGAAGTTGCCGACGGCCGAATCCGGGATGTTGGCTTCGTCAGAGGCGCCTGCGCCGAGCGTCATGCCCAGCTTGGTCAGGGTGCGGCGGTGCTGGGTGCTGCGGGCACCGAACTTGACCGACGGGGTCAGGTCCGAGGTCAGCTTCAGCGTGCCATCGACCTGGGCGTAGGTTTCGCTGTCGGTCGAGGAGGTGTAGCCGCCCCAGCCGCCGATGCCTGCGCCGCCCTTGACGAACTTGTCGCCGCCCGGCACGTTCAGGATGAAGATGCCTTCCGGGCTCAGGGTGTAGCCGGCGCCGTTGTTCCAGGCGCTCAGCACTTCAAAGCCGACGTCCTTGGTACGGCCGCCGCCGCTGGTGCGGCCGACCTTGCCGGTCAGGGTCAGGTCGTCATTGATGACCCACTTGCCGTCCAGGTTCAGGAACTTGGAGTCGGTCTTGGCGTCAGGGCGTGCCGCCACGTCTTCCACCACCGACCAGGCACCGGCCGAGCCGCCAACGGCGTCAAAGGCGTTCTTGTCATAGAACACGCTGGTGACGGTGTTGCCGCTCACCACCGGCGTGCCGGTGGGGCCGACGGCCTTGCCGTTCCAGCCCGGGCCGTTGACCGGGTTGATCACGTCGGCCATGTAGTTGGTGTTGAAGTTCTTGGCCTTCACCGTCGAGTAGAAGCCCGACAGGTTGAACATCAACTGGTTGTTCGGCTTGAACTGGGCTTCAACGTAGCCGCCTTCGCGCTTGCGTTCCTGCTCGAACAGCACGGCGCCGCTCAGCAGGCTGATGTTCTTGCCGGCCATGGCCGCGTTCGGGTAGGTGGCGGGGGTCTTGTCCCACCACACGCCTTCCGAGCCTGCGCGCTGCAGGTGGCGGGCTTGCGAGAACACCTGGCCCAGCAGGCCGAAGGTGTTGTCGTCGTTCTTCCAGTTCAGCAGGGCGCTGACGGACGGGTCGGTCTTGCGGGCAGCGGCCGAGTAGGCGGCTTCCACGCTGACCACGCCACTGAACGGGGCCTTGAAGTCCAGCGGATGGCGGGTCTCGATGTCCACGGTGCCGGCGGCGCCGCCTTCAGGCAGGTCAGCCTGCGACGACTTGTGCACCACCACGCGGCCGATCAGGTCGGACGGCAGCAGGGTGAAGGTGACGCTGCGGCCACCCGCGGCGATGTTCGGGCCGTACCAGTCACCGGTCGACACCAGGTGGCCGTTCAGCGTGGTCAGGGTCAGCTGCGAGCTCAGGCCGCGCATCTGCACATGTTCGTTTTCACCGAAAGAGCCTTCGGCCGAGCCGGCGCTCGTGGTCGTCACGCCAGGCACGCGCTGCAGCGAGTCAGCGACGTTCTTGTCCGGCATCTTGCCCACGTCTTCGGCGGTGATCACCTCCACCAGCGATTCAGCATTGCGCTTGGCTTGCAGCGACTTCTGCATCGAAGCGCGGATGCCCGTCACTTCAATGGTCTGGACATCGGATGCGGCGGGGGCGGCAGCCGGGGTGGCTTGCGACAGGGCGGACGTGCTCAACACCAGCAGGGCTGCGGCGGTGGCGACGGGGGTGAGTTGCAGTTTCATGGGCTCCTCGGTGGATGGGCTTGGGGGGTCGATCGATGAATACCAATGTACTACCAAAGAGAACCAGTTGGCTACCACTTGTTGCTAGGGAATGTCCCTGATGTGTCTGTTTCGTGACGCGTCACCGGGGTGGTGCAGGTGGTGCACCAATGTGGACATCACTTCGGGTGAGGCCGGATGCGGAAATTGCGAGTCCTCTGGTATGCTAGTGGTACTAGAGGTTTCAGACCTCACCTACCCAAACCCCGCAAGACCCCGGAGACTCCGTTCAACATGACCACGCCCCTGGTGGAGAGACTCTTGTCCGCCCTGGACGCCGGCAGCAGCCAGCCGCTGTATCAGCAGCTGCAGCGGGCCCTGCGCGACGCCATCGAGCAGCATGTGCTCGGGCCGGATGACGCGCTGCCGTCCGAGCGGCAACTGGCGCTGGACCTGGGCGTGTCGCGCATCACCGTGCGCAAGGCGATTGATGGTCTGGCCGGTGAGGGCCTGCTGGTGAGCCGGCAGGGCTCGGGCAATTTCGTCAATGCGCGCATCGACAAGAACTTCTCGAAGCTCACCTCCTTCTCTGAAGACATGCGCGCCCGCGGCCGCACGCCGCGCAGTGAATGGCTGCGCCGCACCGAAGGCACCGTGTCGCCGGAAGAAGCCATCAAGATGGCACTGAGCCCGGGCACCCTGGTGTACCGCTTCCACCGCCTGCGCTATGCCGACAACGCGCCGATGGCGCTGGAGTACGCCACGGTGCTGGCGTCGGTGCTGCCGTCGCTCGACGCGGTGCAGGCCTCGCTGTATGACGCCCTGGAGCACGCAGGCTTTCGCCCGGTACGGGCCTTGCAACGCTTGCGGGCCCTGTTGCTGAACGAGGAACAGGCGGCCCTGCTGCAAGCCCAGCCCGGTGATGCCGGTTTGCTGGTCGAGCGGCTGGGCTACCTTCGCGACGGCCGCGCCGTCGAGCTGTCGCAGTCTTTCTACCGCGGCGACACTTATGACTTCATCGCCGAGTTGAACACCCAGGCCTGACAAGACCCAGCCGAATGAACTATTCCGACAATCCACTAGAGAAGAAGAACAAGGCCACGGGCCTGTTGATCGTGGCCGGCCTGCACGTGGTGCTGGGCTGGGCGCTGGTCAACGGCCTGGCGCGCAAGATCGTCGAGGTGGTGAAGGCGCCGATCGAGACGAAGATCATCGAAGAGATCAAGCCGCCGCCCCC